>JBBQIB010000331.1:0-4771 GCA_038324515.1 Burkholderiales bacterium | reverse complement strand
GACGCCATTCCGCTCAAGCGATATGGCACCGTGGAAGAAATTGCCAGCGCAGTGGGTTATCTGTGCAGCAAGGAAGCGGCTTACGTCAACGGCCAGGTGCTGGCGGTGGATGGTGGCTTTGATGCCAGTGGGGTGGGCCTGCCTACTTTGCGCCGCATGTGAGTGGCAAGCTGACAAGCTGACAAGCTGTCAAGCGCGCAGAAGCACAGGCGTGCGGCTGCTGCGAATCGACCTCTACAACGCCACGGTTGAGATCCACGGCACCGCCGTGATCACCAGCAGGCCCACCATCAGCGCCCCCAGATACGGCCAGATGGCGCCCAGCACCTCGTCGGGCGACACATCGCCGATGCGGCAGGCGATGTAGTAGCCCACACCGATGGGCGGCATCATCAGGCCGATGTTCATCGCCGTCACCGCCACCATCGCGTAGTGGATCTCATGGATGCCCAGTTGCTTGGCAATCGGAAACATGATGGGCGCCAGCAGCAAAATGGCCGGCAAGCCTTCCAGGATGCAGCCCAGCACCAGAAAGACGACGATGGTCACCAGCAGGTAGGCCACCACGCCGCCGGGCATGTGGGTGAGAAAAGTGGACATCTGCTGGATGACGCCGCTTTGCGCGATCGCCCAGGCCATGCCCGAAGCGGTGCCCAGGATCAGCAGGATGGCGCCGCTCAAGGCCGCCGTATCCACCAGCATCTTGTAGACCTGGCGCGCGCTCAGACCACCGTAAAGCAACTTGCCGATCACCATCGCATACAGCACCGCGATGGTCGAGACTTCGGTGGCGGTGGCCACGCCGCCGCCCACCGCACCGCGGATCAGAAAAGGCAGCACCAGCGCCGGGCCGGCCAGCAGCAACAAGCGCCCCACCTGCGCCAGTGAAGCGCGCCGCACACCCGACATCTGCTCGTGCCTGGCCTTCCAGCGCGCCAGCACCAGCAGCGCCAACAGCAGCACCAGCGCCACCACAAAGCCGCTTTGAAACAAGCCGGCGATCGACACCCCCGCCACCGAGCCCAGCACGATCAGCACGATGCTGGGCGGCACCGTGTCGGCCATCGCAGCACCGGTGGCCAGCAGCGCCACCATCTCTTTGGGTTTGTGGCCGCGGCGCTTCATCTCCGGAAACAGCGCCGGCGCCACCGTGGCCATGTCCGAGACCTTGCTGCCAGAGATGCCCGAGACGATGAACAGCGAGCCCAGCAGCACATAAGACATGCCGGCCTTGATGTGGCCCAGCAAAGATGCCAGCCAGTTGACGATGGCCCTGCCCATGCCGGTGGAGTCGAGCAAACAACCCAACAGCACAAAGATCGGCACCGAGACCAGGATCAGGCTCGACATGCCTTCGTCCATGCGGCTGATGACCACCGTCAATGGCGTGGTGGTGGTGAATCCCAGGTAACACAGCGTGGCAAGCGCAAAACAAAAACCGATGGGCACACCGGACAGCAAACACACCACCAGCACGCCGCCCAAGAAAAGCACCAGATTGAGCCGGCCCAGGCCACGGAACATGTCCTGGCCCCACCACAAAGCCAGCGCGATGGCGCCCACCACCAGCGCGGCGCCCAGCAGTTGCTGCCATCTCACGGTGCGCAGCGCAAAGACACTCAATTGCAGCAGCATCGCAGCCAGGCCAAACCCGATCGCCGATACCCGCCAGGCATTTCGCAGGTTCAACTCCGGCGTGCGGATCACCCATTCGTCCACCGCGTACTGCCAGGCCAGCGGCGTCATCACCAAGAGCGTGACAGCAATCGCGCACAGGGCAAAGGCCTGCATGCGGCCGCGCCAGGGTTCAGCCAGGCGCTCGACAAACAAGGTCAGGCGCAGGTGCTCGTTGCGGTGCATCGCAATCACCGCACCCAGCATCGCCAGCCACAGGAACGAGATCGACACCACTTCGTCGATCCAGATCATCGGCACCGAGAACACGTAGCGCGCGGTCACGCCGATGAACAGCAGGCTGATGATCAGCGTCAACAGCGCTGCGGAAGTCCACTCCAGCGGCCGCATCAAGCGGGCCGTTGCGCGTGTCAAGTCGCTGTGCTCAGGTTCGATCGGAGAATGGATGACTGCGCTGTCCATGGGCTTACGCGCGCGGGCCTGCTGATTCCGCGCGAAACTGCTTCAGGCTCATTTCAGGCCAGCTTGCCCGAGTACTTTTCCAAAGCGGCCATCGCCTCTTCGCCGAACTTGCCGCGCCACTCTTTGTAGAAGCCGGCTTTGGACAAGGCGTCGCGGAAGCTCGCCACATCGGGACGGTTGAAGACCATGCCTTTGGTCTGCAGCGAGGTCTCCAACCCGAGGTTGAGTTGCTTGATGTCCTCGCGCTGCTTCATCACCGCATCGGTGACGTGCTTGTTGATCAGCGTCTTGACTTCGGCCGGCGTGCCCGCCCAGCGCCTGCCGTTGGCCAGGATCCATTGCCCGTCCCACATGTGACCGGTCATCGAGACGAACTTCTGTACTTCAAACAGCTTGGCGATCTCGATGATGGCCAAGGGGTTCTCCTGCCCTTCGACGACCTTGGTTTGCAGCGCCGAATAAACCTCGCTGAAATTGATGCCGGTGGGCGCAGCACCCAAGGCCTTGAACATGCTGGTCCACAGCGGGCTCACCGGCACGCGAATCTTGAAGCCCTGCAGGTCGGCCGCCGTGTTGATCGGCTTGGTGGAGGTGGTGATGTTGCGAAAGCCGTTGTCCAGGATGGGGTCGAAGACATGCAGGTTCACGCCCGTGATGGCGCGGCGCACAAATGCCCCCAGGTCGCCGTCCATCGCCTTCCACACCGTGTCGTAGTCCTTGAACGCGAAAGCCAGCCCGTTGATGCCGGCCAGCGGCACCAGGGTCTGCAGGATCAGGCCCGACAGCGGAAAGATATCGATCGCGCCTGAGCGCACCTGGCTCAGCATGTCGGTGTCGCCACCCAGCTGGTTGTTGGGGAAGATCTGGATCTCGACCTTGCCGCCGCTGTCTTTTTTGATCGCTTCTGCAGCTTCACGGATACGCACGTTGGACGGGTGCGTGGCAGGGATGTTGTTGGCCCACTTGAAAGTCAGGTCGGCGGGCTGCGCGAACAGCGGTGTACCCAGCGTGGCCAGCGTGCCGGCGGCGGCTGTGCTTTGCAGGAAGCGGCGGCGGGTTGTTGGGGTGGTTGTGGGGGTGGTTGTTGGGGTGGTGTTCATCTGAATGTCTCCTGTCGTTGAGAAAATGAAAGTTGGCACGTGATCTGGCATTGGGCGCGGATCGCTGGCGACGAGTCAGCGCAGCTTGGCTTGCAGCAATTGCAGCGCCGCTTGCGCCACTTTGGCTGCAGACAGCCGCGATTCGTTCTCCAGCACCTGCGCATAGCCTACCGGGATTCTGGGTGCGCCCAGGCGTGCCACGCGGCAACCCGTGGCCTGGGCAGCAGCAGCAGCCACTTCGGCGCCAAAGCCTGCCACCTGCACGGCTTCGTGCACCACCAACAAACGGCCGCTGCGTGCGGCGCTGTCAAACACCGCCTGCTGGTCCCAGGGCCACAGCGTGCGCAAGTCCAGCACGTCGGCCTGCACGCCTTTCAGTTCGGGCAGGTCCAGGGCCTGCAGCACCGGCTCGATGCCGCGTGACCAGGTCACCACCGACAAGTCGCTGCCGCTGCGCAAACGATTGGCGCGTCCCAGCGGTACGGCCAGTGCGGTGTCGACTTCAGCGGTCTGGCCCCAGAGCTCTTTGTGCTCCATGTAGATCACCGGGTCGCCGCAGTCCATCGCTGCCTTCAGCAGCGAGTAGTTGTCCTGCGGCGTGCCCGGGGTCACCACCACCAGGCCAGGCAGATGCGCGAACCAGGCTTCCAGCGACTGCGAATGCTGCGCCGCCGATGCCGACCAGATGCCGATCGGCAACCGTGCCACCAGCGGCACACGCCCCTGGCCGCCGAACATGAAGCGGTTCTTGGCGGCCTGGTTGACGATCTCGTCCATCGCGCACAGCGCAAAGTCGATCACCCGCATCTCGACCACCGGTCGCAAGCCTGCCAGTGCCATGCCGACGGCGGCGCCCATGATGTTGGCTTCCGAGATCGGCGTGTCGATGATGCGCTGCGGGCCGAAGCGTTCTTGCAAGCCACGGTACTGGCCGAACACGCCGCCGCGGCCGAGGTCTTCACCCAGGGCCACCACGCGCTCGTCGGCCAGCATGGCCTCTTGCAGCGCCAGCGCTGCGGCTTGTGAATAGTTCAGGGTCTGGATGCTCATCGCCACACCCCGGCACCGGTGTCCATCACGTCGTCGTAGGCGGCAGAAGCTTCTGGCCAGGGGGCGGCCTCAGCCTGCGACAACGCGTGCTCGATCTCGGTGTGCGCTTCGCGGTCGATGGCGTCCACCTCGGCAGCATTGGCACCCAGACTCAGCAGACGCTGCCGAGCCAGCAGCAGCGGGTCATTCTTCAGCGCCGCCTGCACCTCGGCCGGGTCTCGGTAGGTGCCTGGGTCGACCGAGACATGGCCCTTGAAGCGGTAGGTCACGGCGTGGATCAACCGCGGGCCACCGCCAGCACGAATCTCCTGCACGGCCAGCGCGGCGGCAGCGTCGACCGCTTCGACATCGTTGCCATCCACTTTGACGCCTGGCAGTGCCAGCGCTTGCGCCCGCGCCGAGACACCCGCACCCGCCGTCATCGGGCCGGTGGGTGTGGTGGCCGAGATGCGGTTGTCCTCACACACAAACAGCACCGGCAACTGGTACACCTGGGCCCAGTTGAGCCCCTCCAGAAACGGCCC
>JBBQIB010000330.1:0-4775 GCA_038324515.1 Burkholderiales bacterium | reverse complement strand
GCCGCGCGGCAAGGCGCCGCCGCTGGCGCTGGGCACCAGCCGCGACCTCGTCACCGGCCAGCGCGTGTATGCCATCGGCAACCCCTTCGGCCTGGATCAGACCTTGACCACCGGCATCATCAGCGCCCTCGACCGCGAAATCGAATCCTTCAACGGCCGCACCATTCGCGGCGTGGTGCAGACCGACGCCGCGATCAATCCTGGCAATTCGGGCGGGCCGCTGTTGGACTCCGCCGGACTGCTGATCGGCGTCAACACCCAGATCGCCAGCCCCAGCGGCGCCAGCGCCGGCATCGGCTTTGCGATCCCGGTCGACGAAGTCAACCGCATCGTGCCCCGATTGATCCGGGATGGCCGCTTCGTGCGCCCGGTTTTGGGCATCAGCGCCGGCGCAGCCAACCTGCAAAGCGCCTTGAACTTGCCCCAAGGCGTGGTCCTGATACAGGTCGTCGGCAACGGCCCGGCGGCAAAGGCCGGCTTGCAGGCCTTCAGACGTGGCAGCCGGGGCGAGGTCGTGAGTGGCGACGTCATCACGGCCATCAACGCCCAACCGGTGACCGATCTGGACGATCTGTTGTCGCAACTGGAGCAGTTGCAGGTTGGCGACACCGTCAACCTGGGTGTGTGGCGTGACGGCAAGAGCCGAGAGGTCAAGGCCACATTGGCGGCGCCGGAGAATTGAGCAAGAGCAGTGAGCAAGAGCCCAGGTCTCCCAGCCGTTTCCCTGGTCACGAGCGGGGTCACTGCTGCAATTCGAAACAGGCGTATGAGAGAAGGCTCTAAGCTGAACGACTCATTCTTTCGGTCCAATCACGATCCAGGACCCTCCAGGACACCTCGATGCAGCGCAGAAACTTCATGAACCTCTTCTCACTCTTTGGACTGGGCGCCGCAGGCGGCAGCCAGGCCGCTTCCAAACCCACCCGCGCCGACAAGGTAGAGCTCAGCGATGCCCAGTGGAAAGCCAAGCTCAGCCCTGCGCAGTACAACGTGCTGCGCAAGGAAGGTACTGAGCGCCCACACAGCAGCCCGCTGAACGCCGAAAAGCGCCCTGGCCTCTACCAATGTGCTGGCTGTGCCTTGCCGCTCTTTGATGCCAGCACCAAGTACGAAAGCGGCACCGGCTGGCCCAGCTTTCACACCCCGCTGCCGGATGCTTTGGGCACCAGCACCGACTTCAAACTGCTCCTGCCACGCACCGAGTACCACTGCGCCCGCTGCGGTGGCCATCAAGGCCATGTTTTTGACGACGGCCCCCGTCCCACGGGCAAGCGTTACTGCAACAACGGCGTGGCGCTGAACTTCGTCGCGGCGGCTGCATGAAGCCGGCCGCAGCCGGCGGGCAGAGCAAACTGAAGCCAGTTTGGATCGTCGCTGGGGCAGTGGCCCTGGTTGCAGCCCTCGGGCTGTTCTTTGCCACGGGGCAGGGGCAGGGGCCGGTGCAGGCACAAGCTCAAGCGCAGTCTCAAGCGCTTATCCAATTGCCAGAGACTTTGTATGCCCAGGCGCCCAAAGCGACGCCTGCCCTGCTGGGCGCACCGACCGAGAAAGCCACTTTCGCGGGCGGCTGCTTCTGGTGTGTGGAAGCTGATTTCGACAAGGTCAAGGGTGTGCTGTCCACCACCTCGGGTTATATCGGTGGCACGGTTGCCAACCCCAGCTACGAGCAAGTGGTGACCAAGACAACCGGTCATGCCGAAGCCGTTGAAATCGTCTTCGACCCGCGCCAGGTCAGCTACGCCGCGTTGCTGGAGTACTTCTGGCGCACCATCGACCCGACCACGCTGGACCGCCAGTTCTGCGATGCCGGCAGCCCATACCGCACAGCCATCTTTACGCATGGCCCGGCACAAGCCGCTGCAGCACAAGCGTCACTGGATGCGCTGCAGAAGAGCAAGCCGTTTGCAGAACCCGTGGTGACGACCTTGCAAGCGGCCAGCGACTTCTATCTGGCCGAAGACTATCACCAGGATTACTACAAAAAGAGCCCGGTGCGCTACCAGTACTACCGCGCCTCTTGCGGCAGAGACCAGAGGCTCAAGCAGTTGTGGGGCGGCAAGGACAAGTGAAGCGAATGTGCAGGCTGCAGTCTAGTGGTGGCAGCAGGTAGCAGACAGCAGGTGGCAGACATGAAGCACTCTGGAGTTGCTGCCAGGTCTGCCAGGTCGTGGTGCAGCTTCATTCAGCGGCCAACCACTGACCCTCGGCTACCATCGGGTGCAGTCGAGCCAACCGCCACATCACATGCAAATTGTCTGCCTCGATCTTGAAGGGGTGCTGGTCCCGGAAATCTGGATCGCCTTCGCCCAGCGCACCGGCATCGATGCCTTCAAGCGCACCACGCGCGATGAGCCCGATTACGACAAGCTGATGCAGTACCGGCTGCAATTGTTGCGCCAGCACGGCTTGAAACTGGCAGACATCCAGGAGGTGATCAAAAGCCTGAAGCCGATGGACGGCGCACGCGCATTTCTGGATGGCTTGCGCCAGCGCTTTCAGGTCATCATCCTGTCAGACACCTTCTACGAGTTTGCTGACCCGCTGATGCAACAACTCGGCCGGCCGACGCTGATGTGCCATCGGCTGCTGATCGACGACGAAGGTTTTGTCGCCGAGTACCGGTTACGCCAACCCGACCAGAAGCGTCATGCCGTCAATGCCTTCAAAGGCCTCAACTTCCAAGTCATCGCAGCCGGTGATTCGTACAACGACACCGGCATGCTGAGCGCTGCAGACGCGGGGTTTTTCATCCACCCGGCGCCAGGCATCGTTGAGAAATTTCCGCAGTTCCCGGTCAACAACAGCTACGCCGAACTGCAAGCTTCAGTCGACGCTGCAGCGCTGCGGCTGGCCAGTTGATGGGGCGCGGGGCCTAACGCCAAACGCTGGCCCCGCGCCGGTTCAGCGCCTGGGCGAGCCTCCGCGCCCGCTGGCCGGGCGGCCACCGCCACCGCCACCGCCACCGCCACCGCCACCACCCCCCGAGCGCGGCGCACCACCGCCAGAACCAGCACGTGCCGGCGCGCCGCGGCCGCCACCTGCGCCACCGCCGCCTGCACCGGGTCGGCCTGAGGAGCCGCCGCCCCCTCGTCTGCCACCACCGCCGCCACCACCACCACCACCACCACCATTGCGCTGCGTGCCACCGATGCCGATGGTCATGCGGCCCAGCACGATCGGCTCGGCCTTCTCGCCTTGCGGCGGCTCGAAGCCCGCCACGGTTTCACGCGGAATCTGGCGCTTGATCAGCCGCTCGATGTCGCGCAAGAAGATCTCTTCATCCAGGCATACCAGCGATACCGCCTCACCCGTGGCCCCGGCACGGCCAGTGCGCCCGATGCGGTGCACATAGTCTTCGGGCACGTTGGGCATCTCGAAGTTGACGACGTGCGGCAACTGATCGATGTCGATGCCGCGTGCCGCAATGTCGGTGGCCACCAGCACCTGCAACTCGCCGCTCTTGAAGTCAGCCAGCGCTTTGGTACGCGCCGTCTGGCTCTTGTTGCCGTGGATGGCCATCGCAGTGATGCCCTGATCGTTGAGGTAATCGGTCAGGCGGTTGGCGCCATGCTTCATGCGCGCAAAGACCAGCACCTGGTGCCAGTCGCCCTGCTTGATCAGGTGCGCCAGCAGCTCTTTCTTGCGCTCACGGCCCACCAGCAGCGCCTTTTGCTCCACCGAGTCAGCGGCGGCGTTGCGGCGCGCCACTTCAATCAACATCGGCTGGTTCAGCAAGCGATCGGCCAGGGCCTTGATCTCGTCGCTGAAGGTGGCTGAAAACAGCAGGCTCTGCTTCTTGGCAGGCAATGCCGCCAGCACCTTCTTGATGTCGTGGATGAAGCCCATGTCGAGCATTCGGTCGGCTTCGTCCAGCACGAAGATCTCGACCTGGCTGAGGTCCAGCGTGCGCTGCTGGTGGTGATCCAGCAAGCGGCCCGGGGTGGCCACCAGGATGTCCACGCCACGGCGCAGCTTGTCGATCTGCGGTTGCATGCCCACGCCGCCAAACATCACCATGCTGGTCAGCGGCAGGTATTTGCCGTAGGTGCGCACGCTTTCCTCGACCTGCGCCGCCAACTCGCGCGTCGGCGTCAGGATCAAGGCGCGGATGGGTACCCGGCCACGGGCGTCCTTTCTGGCCGGCTGCGCTGCCAGCCGGTGCAACATGGGCAGCGTAAAACCTGCCGTCTTGCCGGTACCGGTCTGGGCACCACCCATCAGGTCGCCCCCTTTGAGCACCTGGGGGATGGCTTGCACCTGGATCGGCGTGGGGGTGTCGTAGCCCTGCTCTTTGACCGCACGCAACAACGGCTCGGCCAAGCCGAGTTCTGTAAATAACATAGGATGTGTACCACTTGGGGCTAAGCCCCGCATCGCTGCCTGCTGTCACCCGTTGCGGGTGCACCAGTCGGGTAGGCGCGAAGAAAGGAAGTGTCGGATTCGACCGCGCCACGATGACTGGATGCCGCTGCGCTGGGGTGGATTCTAGGGCAACAGCCGGCGGGTGCCGGCCCGGGGCGTCAAGCCATCGGCATGGTCTGGCGCGCATTCAGGCGCATCCAGCCGCGCGCGACTCTGTAGATCGCCCACACACCCAGCAAAAACATGCCGGCCACCCAGGTGCCGATGCCGATGACGATGACTGTCAGCGGCAACGAGATCAAGCCGACGATGACGGCCCACAACAAGGCAAACCAGAAGGTGCGGATCTGCCAGCTGAAGTGCGACTCCAGCCAGGTGCCACGCACCTCGCTGCGCTTCACGTAGTTGATGAT
>JBBQIB010000329.1:0-4781 GCA_038324515.1 Burkholderiales bacterium | reverse complement strand
GGGAGTGGCCGGCGCAGCCGCGCCGGGGGTGACCGCTGTCACGACTGCCCCTGGGCCCCCGGCTGGTTCGAGAGGACGGGACTCTACTGCGCCGCCCGGCAACGGGCGCACCATGGCAACGGCCGCTTCGCCGGCAGGCGGCACCACGCGCAATTGCTGGCCAACTTCGATCACATTGGGGTTGCTCAGCCCGCTCCAACGAGCCACGTCGCGCCAGTTTTGTCCAAAGTCCAGGCTGATGCGGATCAGTGTATCCCCCGGTTTGACCGTGTAAAAACCCGGGCGGTCTGGCACCTCAGCCGAAGCGGCGGGCAATGCAGAAGCCGCGCCCGACATGCCACCGACCGGTTTTTCCGGCAGATCACCGGCCGCCGAACCCGTCATTCTGGGCGCAGGCTGAACGGGTGGCTTGCGATCCTCCACAGGGGCACGGTTCACTGGGGACGCGCAAGCAGCAAGCAGCACCAGCAGCGCGCAGGCAGCACCGGCTCGGGCACCTGCAGTCTCGGCACAACCATTCAAGGCACCGGCCAGTCTTGCAAGCCCGGATCCGCTCTGTGGCGCGGGCCTGCGAGCGGCCGATGACGGGGTGTCGAACTTCATGAATAGAGACTCATTCAGTGCCAGATCTTAGGGGAACAAAGAGCACTGCTTCTTCGTACCGCGTCACCAACCCTTCGGCGCCACGGTCTACCACGCACAGCACTTGGGCGCCATGGCGACCGTCCAGCACTGGTGCGACCAGTCGGCCCCCTTCGGCCAATTGATCCAGCCACGCTGGCGGCAGCGCGTCGCCGCCGGCCGCAGCAATGATGCTCTGATATGGCGCCTTGGGCCCATGCCCGAGCCGGCCATCGCCATGCACCAACTGGAGATCACTGCCGATGCGCCAGACCGCCAGGTTGTCGCGTGCCTTCTCGAACAGCGGCAGCAGCCGTTCGACGGACACCACCTTGCGGCCCAGCACGCACAGCAGTGCCGCCTGGTAGCCGCAACCAGTGCCGATCTCAAGCACACGCCCCAGGTGCCCGCTCTGCCGGGCCGCCGCTCCTTCGCACAGCAGCGACAGCATGCGCGCCACCACCGAAGGCTTGGAGATGGTCTGCGACAAGCCGATCGGCAAGCTGGTGTCTTCGTAGGCCTGACCCGCCAGCGCCGTATCCACAAAGCGGTGGCGCTCGACTTGCAACAAGGCTTGCCTGACTGCGTCGTGCAAGGCACCTTGTTCTTCCAGGCGTTGCACCATGCGCTGGCGTACTTTGGCCGAATCCAGACCCAGGCCAGCCGACTTGCCTTGCAACTGGGTTTGTGTCGCTGGTCCCGTGGCCGGATGGAAAGCCTTCCGGGTGAGGGCCGGGCTGCGGTTCTGTCGGTCCAACTGATCCAGCCGTAACGGGAAACGCGCCAGCTTGGGCGACGCAGGGTCCGAAGACTGAGTCACCGCACCGCCATCAGATCTGCCCAGCCTGCGGCACTGGCATGACAGGTCAGATCCACCTGCAGCGGCGTGATCGAGATCTGGCCATTGGCCACCGCGTGAAAGTCGGTGCCTTCACCTGCCTCGCGCGCATCGCCGGCCGGGCCGATCCAGTAGATCGCCTCACCGCGCGGGTTGGTCTGCTGGATCACGGGTGCGCTGGCATGCCGGCGGCCCAGACGCGTGATACGCAGCGGCAAGCTGGCAGCATCGGCGCGATTCGGGATGTTGACGTTGAGCAGCCAGGGTGGGCCCTGCAGCGATGCATTGGCCAGCACTTTATCGACAACCGCACGCGCCGCAGCGGCAGCAGCATCCAGCTCGACCCAGCCCTTTTCGGCTTGCGAAAAGGCGATCGCCGGCACACCAAACAGATAGCCTTCCATGGCTGCGGCAACGGTGCCCGAATACAGCGTGTCGTCGCCCATGTTGGCGCCGTTGTTGATGCCTGAAAGCACCAGGTCTGGCCTGTAGCCCAAGAGGCCCGTCAAAGCCACATGCACGCAATCTGAGGGGGTGCCATTGACCACCCTGAAGCCTTGAACATGGGCGCCCCGGGCCTCGAAAACCGACAGCGGCCGGTTCAAGGTCAGGGCGTTGGAGGTGCCACTGGCGTTTTGCTCGGGTGCAATGACATCGATCTGCCCCAAGCCTTGACAGGCCTGCACCAAGGCAGCAATTCCAGGGGCCAGGTAGCCGTCGTCGTTGGCGATGAGGATGCGCATTGGGCGCATTGTAGGCAGGCCTTGCGGGACTGCCTCACTTGGCCATATGACTGGGTTGATGTGTGGTGCCGGTGAGAAGAGTCGAACTCCCGACCTTCGCATTACGAATGCGCTGCTCTACCAACTGAGCTACACCGGCCCTTCGCCCACAGCCATCAGGCAAGCTTGTGAGTCTAGCACTGCTGCGCGTCAGAACTGGCGTGTGGGCGTGTGGGCGTGCGACGTGTCGGCGTGTCAGAACTGGTACGTCTGCCCTGCTCTCAGGGCCAGCCTGCCTGCCGCAGCTGCAGATCGATTCACAATCGCAAGCAATCGGTGTGAACCGTTGCTGCAGCAAGGTCCGATGTGAGATTCTTTTGGGCCCGATCATGAGCTTGCGCAATTGTTGGACGCCGATTCCGGCCGTATCCTCGCCAATCAATGACCAAAGGCTACCGTGAACAAAAAACACAATCACCTGACGATTCCCCTCCTGCTCGGCACGACGGCGCTGGGCTTGCTGAGTGCATGCAGCAACGGCGACGACGTCGATGCCGGTGACCCTGTCGCCGCCAACGTCAAGCCTGCCTTCGTTGGCACCGTCCTCACCGCCAGCTACGACGGTGTTGCAGATGATCTGCTGACCGCAGGCCTGGGCCGCGTCGGCCTGGCCTCGGCGGTGGCACCTGTGATCTCGGCCACGCCCACCCCTGCTGAGCTGCGGCGCTTGGCCATCCACACCAACTACCGCGCTATTGTCGACACCACTGCAGGCGGCGGCTTTGGCTCCTTGTACGGCCCCAACATCTCGGCTGAGGGCGTGGTGGGCACAGGCGACGGCAAGATCGCCGGCACCGAGTGGATCGCTTACGCAGACGACGGCAGCGGCCGCCAGAACGTCACGATGATGGTGCAGATCCCGTCGACCTTCAATGCCACTTCGCCCTGCATCATCACGGCGGCGTCCAGCGGCTCACGCGGGGTGTACGGCGCGATCGGCTCTTCGGGGGAGTGGGGCTTGAAGCGCGGCTGCGCCGTGGCTTACACCGACAAAGGCACCGGCAGCGGCGTGCATGACCTGCAGAACAACACCGTCAATCTGATCGATGGGCGCCGCAGCGATGCTGCTGCCGCCGCCAACACCAGCAACTTCAGCGCCCGGCTGACGGATGCCGAGCGCACGGCTTTCAATGCGGCAACGCCCCATCGCTTTGCTGTCAAGCATGCCCACTCTGAACAGAACCCTGAGAAGGACTGGGGCAGGCACACGCTGCAAGCCGTCGAGTTTGCTTTCTGGGTGCTGAATGAACGTTTCGGCTCGCAGCTCTCAGACGGCCGGCGCGGGGTGCTGATCCGGCCCGACAACACGCTGGTGATTGCCTCCAGCGTCAGCAACGGCGCTGGGGCGGCGCTGGCTGCAGCAGAGCAGGACACGACAGGGCTGATCGACGGCGTGGCAGTCAGTGAGCCCAACATCCAGATCAGCCCAACGGGCGTGTCGCTGCGCATCGAAAGAGCGGGTTTGCCAGCCTACACCGGGGGCAGCAAGCCGCTGTACGACTACTTCTCGTACGCCAACCTGCTGCAACCCTGCGCTGCGCTGGCACCGGCTGCGCAAGGTGTGGCCACCGGCTCGCTGGCTGCAGCCGCTGCGCTGGCAGGCAACCGCTGTGCTGCACTGACGGCCGCAGGCCTGGTCAGTGGTGCGACCACTGCAGAGCAAGCAGTCGATGCGCTGGCGCGATTGCAAGCCTATGGCTGGGAGCCTGAGAGCAATGTGCTCCACGCATCGCATTGGTCATTCGCCAGCCCGGCGATTGCGGTGAGCTATGCCAACGCGCATGGCCGTTTCAGGGTCACCGAAAACGTCTGCGGCTTCAGCTTTGGGGCGGTGGATGGCACCGGGGCGCCAGCGCCTGCGGCAGCGGCGGCCATTGCCGGCGTCTTCGGCACTGGCAATGGCGTGCCGCCCACCGGCGCATTGCAGCTGATCAACAACAACAGCGTCGGCGGGCCGCGCAACCACAACGCCGGCACCTCGGCCTCCACCAACGCGCTCGACTTTTCTTTCGACGGCGCCAACTGCCTGCGCCAGTTGTGGACCGGCAACAGTGCAGAGGCGCTGCGGCTGAAGACTGGCGTGGCCGAGGTGCAGCGCAGCGCCAACCTGCGTGGCAAACCGACGCTGATCGTGCACGGCCGCTCGGACACGCTGGTGCCGGCCAACTTCAGCTCGCGCCCCTACGTTTTGCGCAACGCTCAAGTGGAAGGGGCCGCCAGCCGCGTGCGTTACATCGAGGTCACCAACGCACAGCACTTCGATGCCTTCTTGCCCTTCCCAGGCTACGACATACGTTATGTGCCGCTGCATCTGTATTTCAACCGTGCACTGGACGCGATGTGGGCCCACCTGCGCAACAACACGCCACTGCCGGCGTCGCAATTGGTGCGGACCACGCCGCGTGGCGGCAACCCCGGTGCGCCGAACCCGCTGACGGCCGCCAACATGCCCGCGCTGGCCACCTCACCACCCACTGCCGACCAGATCACGATCGATGGCGGCACGATGCGCATACCCAACTGAGCTTGAGTGGCGCTTG
>JBBQIB010000328.1:0-4797 GCA_038324515.1 Burkholderiales bacterium | reverse complement strand
GTCGCAGATGGGTTCAGGTGCGCTGCCACCGGAGCCGGTCGCTGCCTTCTCAACAAGCAATGGAGCGATGATGAAACAAAGACACGTTTACCAAGCAATCGGAAGCCTGATTGGCTTGGCGGCCGCCGCCGCCGCCATCTGGCACTTCGTCTGGCTCAAACCCTACAGCATCACGAGCACCGAGTTGCAAGCACGTTATGCCTACGGCAGCCCGGCAAGTACGCGCGCGGAAATCACCCCGGTGGACGCCCGTGATGATGCCCAAAGTGATGCGCAGAGCGATTCGCAGAGTGATTCGCAGAGTGATGCCCAGACTGATGCCCAGACCGACGCCCGGACCGACGCCCATTCCGTCGCTATCCGCCTGCAGAGCTTTGATGGCGCGCTGTTCTGGGGCCGCATCACTTATCCCAGCGACCCGGCTCTGACCACACGGCCCTTCCCGGTGCTGATCGGCATGCACGCCATGGGCCGCAACCACATGCGCTGGTGGCAAGCGGAGTTCAAAGAAAGACCCACCATCGAGCAGACGCACCGAATCACGCAGATGGCGCTGCAGCAGGGTTACGCCGTGGTCGCCATCGATGCGCGTGCGCATGGCCTGCGCAAGATGGTGGATCAGCAAGTGCGCAGTGCCATGCGTGACATGCATTGGTTCGGAAAGCGTCAAGCCTACGAACGGATGATCATCGACACCGTGCGCGATCACCGCGTGCTGCTCGATTGGCTCGTCACGCAACCCCATCTGGACGCCAATCGCATCAAGGCAGCCGGCTACAGCATGGGCGCACAGGGCGCGCTGCTGCTGGCCGGGCTGGATGATCGCGTGCGGGCCGTGGCGGCCATGGTGCCACCTCATCTGGGCGACAACGTCGCGGCCGTGGCCCCCATCAATCTGGTCGCCGGACTGCAAGGCAAGCGCGTGTGGCTGCTGACGGCTGACGAGGACGACCATGCCAGCCCGAAGCAAAACCAGGCCCTTTTCGATGCCATCCCCAGCCAGGACAAGAAGCACCTTCGCTTTCGATCAGGGCATTTATTGCCAAAAGACTACGTCGAGCAGTTATCGGCCTGGTTCCAGATCTGATGTTTCCACTTGACCCAGTCAAGGCCGCTCTGTCAAGGCCGCTCGGTGCGCAGTCGCACGGTGCACTGGGGCGTGCGGCGTTCGCACCACAAAATTTGCCCGAACCCGAATGTGCTGGGTCTTTACAACCCTGGCGCAGCGCGCGTGCCGGCTGCGCCCGACTCCCCACGGCCCCACCGCAGGGTGCGACTTTGGGGCAGGACCTCGACCGAGCGCAACTCGCGCGCCCTCACGCGCTTGCGGCGTTCGGCCATCTCTATGCTGGTGCCAAGCTGGTCGGGCCAGCGCCGCCGGCGGTGCTGCAGCCACCTGCCCACCCGAACCCTCTTGGCCTCAGGTGCTGTCGCGCACCACCAGCTCGAAGCCCAGATCGACCAGGTTGGGCCCTTCCTGTTCACCGCGGATCAGCGACAGCAGCAGCCGCGCTGCAGTGCGCCCGATTTCGGCGCGCGGTGTGCGCACGGTGGTCAGCGTGGGCAACATCTGGTCGCTGCCGGTCAGATCGTTGAAGCCGGCCACCGCCACCCGACCCGGCACCGCGACACCCAGACGCAGGGCAGCCATCAGCGCGCCCTGGGCGAGGTCGTCGTTGCAGAAAAAAATCGCATCCAGATCGGGCTGCGCCGCCAGCATCTGCTGAAACATCGCGCTGCCCAGCGCCAGCGACGATGAGGCGGGATTCAGCCACTCCAGCGCCGGGTCGTAGCATCCGGCTTGCTCCAGCGCCTTGCGCCAGCCGTACAGGCGCTGCATGACGCGTTCGTCGAGTTGCGCGCCCCCGAATGCGACGCGCCGGCGACCGCGCGCCAGCAGGTGGCGGGTGATGGCGGCGCCAGCGTCGATCTGCCTGAAGCCTACGCAATGGCCCCCGCTGTGCGCCACCTCCACCTCGCCTTCGGGCGGCAGGTCCATCAGATGCACGCACGGCGCCCGGCTGCGTGCGATCAGGGCCGTGGTGCCCGCGCTGCTGTGCAGGCCGGTGAGCAGCACGCCGGCGGGCCGGTGCATCAGCTGCTCGCGCAACAATTGCTCTTCTTGCGCGGTGTCGTAGTGGGTCACGCCGATCAGCGCCTGGTAGCCGGCAGCGCGCAGCGTCTGCTGCGCTGCGTCGAGCAGATCGACGAACAGGGCGTTGGACAGCTTGGGGATCAGGATGGCGACGTGGTCGCTGCGCTGCGAAGCCAGCGCGCGCGCTGCCGGGTCGGGCACGTAGCCCAGACGATCGGCGGCTTGGGTGACCAGGTGCACCAGCTCGGGGTCGACCGCGCGCTCGCCACGCAGGGCGCGCGACACGGTAATGGGGCTCACTCCGGCCTCAGCGGCCACCTCGGCCAGCGTCACCCGACCGGTGGCGCGGCGGCTTTTTTGGAACTTGGGGAGAGGGGTCATCCCAGGGTATTCGCTGAGAAAGGCAAGGTAGCAATGCTTTTAGGATAGCGCTATCTCATGACCAACGCCACCCCCGATTCATCGTCAAGCGCCATCCCGGCGTGGCGTATCGCTCCTGCAGCACCGGCTTTTTATGGTGTCGTTCGGACAGCGCTATCCGGTCAAACCCCCTGACGCTGACGCCATCCTGCCGCCCCGCCTGTTCATCCGAAAGCGCTTTGTGTCCCTGCACAGTATCCATGCCGTTCCGGGTCTGCACCCGTCTTCCATGCAGTTCCTGGCGACCCGGTTTGGCGTGCACGCGGACCCGCGGTCGGGCGACCCCGGGCAATTTGCAGCGCTTGCGCCGCGCCTGGTGGGTCTGGTGGATCTGGTGGGTCTGGTGAGCCTGGTGGGCCTGGCCCTGTCGGGCAAGTCCAAGGTGCCGGGACCAATGATGGCGCAGCTGCCCGAGCTGCAGGCGGCAGCGACCCCATGATCGAGGTGATCGACCCCCGGTTTGCCGCCGTCGCCGAGGGCGCGAGCACGCTGCAGCGGTTGTGCACCGGCGCCATCTGGAGCGAAGGCCCGGTGTGGATGCATGAAGACGACTCGGTGCTGTGGAGCGACATTCCCAACAACCGCATGCTGCGCTGGCAGGCGGCCGACGGCATGACTGTGTGGCGCGACGCGGTGGAGTTCACCAATGGCCACACGCGCGAGGCCGATGGCTCGCTGCTGCATTGCTCGCATGGGCAACGCGCCATCGTGCGCACCCGCTTCGATGCAGGCTTGTCGAGCCCACGCGATGAGATCGTGGTCGACCGGTATCAGGGCAAGCGGCTGAATTCCCCCAATGACGTGATCGTCAAATCTGACGGCAGCATCTGGTTCACCGACCCGCCTTATGGCATCGTCTCCGACCGCGAAGGTCACCAGGCGACCAGCGAGCTGGGCGACTGCTGTGTGTTTCGCTTCGACCCCGCCACCGGGGAGCTGCGCGTCGTGAGTGACTTCGTTGAAGAACCCAACGGCCTGGCGTTTTCGCCCGACGAGTCGGTGCTCTATGTCAGCGATACCTCGGCCGCAATGCGAAGCGACGGCAGCGGCAACCACCACATCGTGGCCTTCGACGTGGTCGATGGGCAAAGTCTCACCAACCCGCGTGTATTCGCGGTCATCGAGCCCGGCCTGGCCGACGGTTTTCGGGTCGACGTGCATGGTTTCGTTTACACCAGCAGCGAAGACAGCGTGCAGGTCTATGACCCGGACGGCAGCCGCATCGGCCGCATTGCAGTGCCCGAGAAGGTCGGCAATCTCAGCTTCGGCGGGCCCGCTCGCGACCAGCTCTTCATCGCCGCCAGCAGCTCGCTTTACCGCATCCGGCTCAACACCACAGGGGTGCAGAAGCCGTGACTGCGCCGGGCCGCTCGCAAGCGCTCATCTCGAAGCGCGCGGCGCGCAGGGTTGTCCAGTGACACCAGGCCTCTCGCTCGCCTGGTGGCTGATACCGCTCTCGGGTGCCAGCGAGCACCACCTGGCCGACTGGGTCATCTGGCACGCGCGCACCATGGTCGCGGCCTGGGCCGTGCTGTTGCCGCTGGGTGTGCTGGCGGCGCGCTACTTCAAGGTGACGCCGCGGCAGGATTGGCCGCGTGTGCTGGACAACCGGGCCTGGTGGCACGCCCACCGCAGTCTGCAATATTTCGGCATGGCGCTGGTGGCGGTGGGCGTGTATCTGGCCTGGAACCAGGGCGCGCAAGCCACTGCGTCGGCCTTCTGGCACCACTGGCTCGGCTGGGCCGTGGTGATCCTGGGCGCAGGCCAACTGCTCAGCGCCTGGACGCGCGGCAGCAAAGGCGGGCCCACCGAGCCCTCGATGCGCGGCGACCACTACGACATGACCACCCACCGGCGCTGGTTCGAGCGCCTGCACAAAGGGCTGGGCTGGCTGGCCATCGTTGCAGCGGTGCTCACTGTCGTGCTGGGGCTGATCGCAGCCGATTCGCCGCGCTGGATGGCCGGCGTGCTCACCATCTGGTGGCTGCTGCTGACCACGCTGGCCTGGCGCTGGCAGCGCCAGGGCCGCTGCATCGACACCTACCCGGCCATCTGGGGCCCCGACCCCCGCCACCCGGGCAACCAGCGACCGGCCAGCGGCTGGGGGGTGCGCCGCCCGCTCGAGGAATCGCGCGAGCGCGGCCCCTCCACTTGACCCTCCGACAGCCCATGTCCACCTCGACCCCCAGCCCCGGCCTGGAGCTGCGCGGCATCGTCAACCCAGGCTGGGGCGGTGTGATCCGAAACCAGACCTCGGCGCTGGTTCAGAACCCCCAATCGGG
>JBBQIB010000327.1:0-4819 GCA_038324515.1 Burkholderiales bacterium | reverse complement strand
GTAGACATCGATGACCAGGAAAGTTGGCACATGGCCGAGGCGATGTCGATGTATCTGTTGCACGAAGGGAGCACGACTTGACGCTGCGTGGCCTTCTCCGGCGCCTGCGAATGGTGGCCTACGTGGCCGCCTTCCCGGTTTACAGCCTGCTTTCGCCGCGGACAGGTTTCACCGTGTTCTACCGCCGTGCCGGTCTGTGGTATGCGCGTTCTCGCGGCAGAAGCTTTCGCGTCATGGAGCCGCACCTCAGGGCGCTGGAGTACTTCCGTCATTTCGTGCCCAATTCGGGCGCCGTGGTTTTCGACGTGGGTGGCGAACTCGGTTTCGAAACGGCGCAGTTCGCGGATTTCGTTGGCGCGGCTGGCAAGGTGTACGTCTTTGAATGCCTTCCCGATCACGTCAAGCGCCTTGAGCGGCTGGCCGAAAAGAATCCGCAGGTGACCGTGGTCAACCGCGCCTGCTGGAACGCAGACACGACGCTGGAGTTCTTTCTCGGCAATACGGCCGGAAGCAATACCGCGGTGCCCGATGCCCAAGGCCAGCGTGGCCAATCGTTGGCCAACAAGGAGGCGAGCGTGCTGCTCGTGAAGGCGCAGCCGCTCGACCAACTGTGGAAAGAGCTTCACGGCGGCAGGCCGGTGGACTTCTTGAAGATGGACATCGAGGGCGCTGAGTACGAGGCGCTGGACGGCGCAACAGAAATGCTGCGCGCCACGCGCTTCGCCGTCATCGCGGCCTATCACATCCGCGATGGCATCCCGACCGCCGAGCGCGTCAACACCGTGCTGAAGGCTTCGGGCTTCAACACCCGCATCGAAGAGAACCTGCATGTCTATGCATGGCGCTGAGGTGGCAATATGAAGGTTCTGGTCACATGCCCGCCGATGTTGGGGATGATCGAAGAGTTTCGCCCGCTATTCGACGCGCGCGGTGTCGAGTTGACACCCGCCAAGGTGGTGCAGGTGCTTACCGAAGACGAGTTGTGCGAACTGCTGCCGCAGTTTGACGGCTGGATCATCGGCGACGACCCGGCAACACGCCGCGTTTTCGCGGCCGGCAAGGCCGGGCGCCTGAAGGCCGCAGTGAAATGGGGCATTGGCGTCGACAACGTCGACTTCGCTGCCTGCAAAGACCTGGGCATCCCCATCACGAACTGCCCCAACATGTTTGGCGGTGAGGTGGCCGATGTGGCCATGTCGTACATCGGTGCGCTGGCCCGCGAGACCTTCGTCATCGACCGCGGGGTACGCGCCGGCGGCTGGCCCAAGCCGCGTGGCCTTAGCCTGGCCGGCCGCACGTTGGCGCTTGTGGGCCTGGGCGACATCGGCCGCAACCTGGCGCGCCGTGCGCTGGCCGCCGACATGAACGTGGTGGCTTACGACCCCTTTTATGCGGGCCCGCTGCCTGAAGGCGTGCAGCGCGCGCTGTGGTTCGAACGGCTGGGCGAAGCTGACTTCATTGCCGTGACCTGCGCGTTGACCCCCGCCAACCGCCACATGCTGGGCGCCGCGGCGCTGGCGCAGGCCCAGCCCGGGGTGCGTGTGGTGAACGTGGCACGCGGGCCGCTGATCGACGAAGCCGCGCTCGTGGCTGCGCTCCAGTCAGGCCATGTGCATTCGGCGGCGCTGGACGTGTTCGAGATCGAGCCGCTGCCTGCCGAATCGCCGCTGCGCGCGATGACCGACCGCACCATTTTCGGCAGCCACAACGGCAGCAACACCGTCGATGCCGTTCGCCGCTGCAGCGTGCTGGCTATCGACACCCTGCTGGGCTACCTCGGCGCGCCCGCAGCCCGATGAGCACCGACCCCGATGTCGCGGTAATCACAGGTGCGGCCGGCGGCATCGGGCGTGCGCTGGTGGTGGAGTTCGAGCAGGCCGGCTGGCGCGTGGTTAGTGTGGATCGTGAGCCGATGGACCGGCCGGGCCACCTGCAAGCCGACATTGCCGACCTGGTTGACCCGACGCAAGACCGGCACCGCGAACTGGTGGTGGCGTTGCGCGCCCTGACTGCAGGGCGGGCCAAGGCCGTGGTGGCCAACGCCGCACACCAGATCGTGCGGCCCTGCACCGAGCTGACGCGCGCCGACTGGCAGCAAACGCTGGACGTGAACCTGCTCTCGCCGTTCTGGTTGGCGCAGGCCTTCATGGACGAACTGGCCGCCAACCGCGGCAGCGTGTTGGCCATCAGCAGCATCCACGAGCGCCTGACCAAGCCCGGCTTCGTGGCCTACGCCACCAGCAAGGCGGCGCTGTCGGGTTTGATGCGGGCAATGGCGGTTGAACTGGGCGGCCGCGTGCGCTGCAACGCCATTTGCCCCGCCGCAATTGCGACGCCGATGCTGGTGGCTGGCTTCGAAGGCCGGCCTGAAGCGCTGGCTGCGCTTCAGGCCTTTCACCCGGTGGGTCGGCTGGGCCAGCCTGCAGAGGTCGCGCGCACCGTGGTCTTCGTGTGTTCCGACGCCGCGGGCTTCATGAACGGGAGCTGCCTGGACCTCAGCGGTGGCATCAGTGCCAGGCTGCACGATCCGGTCTGAACCGATACCGATGCGTGCCCTGTCCGTCCGACTGTGGGATTCGCCCACGTTCACCACCTGGGGCAGCTTGGCTGTGCGCCTGGGCAGCCTGCTGGTGGTCTTGCCGGTCGTGCTGGTGCGATTTGCACCGGCCGAGGTTGCGCTGTGGCAGCTGTTCACAACCATGTTCATGCTGGCGATGTTGCTCGACTTCGGCTTGGCGCCGACCTTTGCGCGACTGTTTGCCTATGCCCGCGGTGGGGCCACGGTGGCTGACATGGCACGCATGCAGCACGATCCGCTGGCGCCGCCGCGGGCGGCGGACCCGGCTGTCGCCGCGGCAGTGTTGGCCGCCCTGCGCTGGCTGTACCCGCGTATGGCCATCGGCATTACCCTGGCGCTGGGCGTCCTGGGCACACTGGCGCTGGAAAAGGCGGTGTCGCAATCAAACGATGTGCACGCCGCCTGGACGGCTTGGGCCCTGGTGCTGGCAAGCACTGGTATCGCGCTTTGGGGTAGCGCCTACGGCGCAGCGCTGCAGGGCATGGACAAGATAGCCGTCTTGCGGCGCTGGGAGGTGGGCCTTGGCCTGGGGCAAATACTGTCCAGCATCGTGGTGTTGTCGTTGGGCGGCGAGCTGTTGGCCTTGGTGGCGGTGTACCAGGCTTGGCTGGTCGTCGGCGCGCTGCGCAACCGCTGGTTGTTGAAGCGCCTGCACCCCGAGCTGTTCAGCGCGCCACCGGCCCCGTTGCCCATGGTGATGAAGGTGATGTGGCCGCCCGCATGGCGCAGTGGGCTGGGCGCCCTGCTGTCCCATGGTGTCATCCATGCCAGCGGCCTGGTGTACAGCCAGCTGGCGCCCGCGGCAGAGGTGGCGGCCTACCTGCTGGCCCTGCGCCTGGCCATGCTCATCAGCCAGTTTTGCCAAGCGCCCTTCTACACCAAGTTGCCGCGCATGGCCGAGTTGCAGGCGGCCGGGCAGCAGGCGCAGCAACTGCGCATGGCGCAGCGCGGCATGCGCATTGCGTACTGGGTGTTCGTGGCGGGTGCACTTGCCGTTGCGCTGGCCGTCGACCCGTTGCTGCAGGCCATAGGCAGCCGCACGCCCTTTGTGGCGCCTGGTGTATGGGCCTTGCTGGCCCTGGCGTTTTTTGCCGAGCGCTTTGGTGCCATGCACCTGCAGCTGTACAGCCTGACCAACCACATCGTGTGGCACATCGCCAATGGCGTGACGGGCATGGTCATGATCGTGGTGGCGGTGCTGGCCTTCCCGCGGTTGGGGCCCTACGCGTTCCCTGCGGCCATGCTGTTTGCCTGCCTTGGCTTTTATTGCGTGTACGCGGTGGCCCACACTCGCGCAGCCTACAAGTTGCGCGTGTTGCGCTTCGAGTCAAGCACCGCAATGCCGGCTGCCGCGGCGCTGTGCGCCGGGCTGGGGCTGTGCCTGATGTTTCCCTTTCACCTGTAGCTCTAGCCCGCTTGCGTGACGATGCAACCCGACCTGGACGACCCTCTGCTGAAACAGCGCGCCGCGCTGAATCCCTACCGGGTAAGTGCCGGCTTCATGCTGCGCCGGCTGAAGTGGGACCTGAACCCACAAAGTTGGCGTTCGCGCGCGCTGCTGCGGTCCTGGCGCGATCGCTTTCCCGGCCAGCGCGCCGTCATCCTTTGCAACGGGCCCAGCCTGCTTCAAGTCGACCTTCAGGCGCTCGATGCTTCGG
This sequence comes from Burkholderiales bacterium, assembly GCA_038324515.1. Classification (GTDB taxonomy): domain Bacteria; phylum Pseudomonadota; class Gammaproteobacteria; order Burkholderiales; family Burkholderiaceae_C; genus Rubrivivax. Next base: position 583 of record JBBQIB010000327.1, on the reverse strand, counting down.
GGGTTTTCTGCTTCGGGTTGAACAAGATCAACCTGCTCTTCAACAAGACCACTTTCCGGCCCGGCTGCATCGTCAGCGTCAACGGCCTCGTTGTGGAACAGAACGCCGGCTTCTTCAACCAGACCGAGATCCCGCTGTTCCTCGATTCCCAGTCCTGCCGCTTGGTCAGGCCGCGTTCGAACGTGGCCTTCCTGCACACCGCAGACCAGCCCCGCTTTGCACGCGATTGCAGCCTCAGCATCTTCCAGGGCTACACCGTCACGTTCGTCGCGCTGCAGCTTGCTTTCCACATGGGCTTCAGGAAGGTGGCACTTGTGGGTGCAGATCACAACTTTGCCGTCAAGGGCCCTGCCAATAAAACCGTTGTCTCTGGCGAGAAGGACGAGAGCCACTTTGACCCGAATTACTTCTCAGGTGGCGTGAAGTGGCAACTGCCTGACTTGTTCCAGAGCGAGGTGGCGTACACGATGGCGCGGGACGCCTATGCGGCGTTCAGGGGAGAGGTGGTCAATGCCACCGTTGGTGGGCAGCTCGAGGTCTTTCGACGCCTCGATTTGCATGAGTTTCTTGGGGCCTAGGAGCA
>JBBQIB010000326.1:0-4831 GCA_038324515.1 Burkholderiales bacterium | reverse complement strand
ATGGCGCAAAAGTACATCGAACTCTTGCAGCGGCAGATAGCCCGGCATGATCACGTTGGGCGGCACATTGCTCAGGTCATGGTGGTTTCGCGCAGCGTTTGACAGCTTGCCCGTCATGACCAAGGTGCCCCGGTCAAGAACTTTGGCTGCTGCAAGCAATTCCGAGACCGGTTCGTCAGCGCTGAACGACCCGGGAAAGAGGATCCAAGGACGCGGCTTGTCTGCAAACAATGAGGGCGGCCCAACGTCAGCCACCAACGCGGGAATCGGCGGCACATCCTCCAGCACGAGCGTGCGAGATGCAGGCACGCCCAACGCCAGCGCAGCTTGCAGCATGTCAACGTTGTGAACCACAACCAGATCACAACGCGCAAGAAGACTGATCCCAAGTGGCACCTTCGACCACGGGGGCCTGAACATGGCGTTATGACAGTCGGCCACCAACTTTACCTTCCGGTCGAACAGCAACCGATAGACCATGGCTGCCCACATCAGCGGCACCTGCGGCAATTGAAACCAGATGGTGCCCGGCTTTCGCTGGCGCAACTGCGTAAGTGTGCGCATAAACAGGCGAGCGTACTGGCTAGCCTTATTCAAGCGTCCGCGGTTGCCAACTGCCATCGGAAGAAAAACACACTCAAAACCCACCAGATCGGCCATCGAGACTTGCCTGCGCTGGAACCCTGTCCAGGCCAAATGAATATCTTTCGGTTTTTCCAGTGGCATGTCCGTCTTCGCGTTGTATTTCATGCTGAAACCGCGGCAGGCTGTTTCAGCACCAGCCAGCCAATCATTGCCGTGATGGTGTAAGCAAGCGCCATCGCAGCCAAAGCACCAGCCGGTCCATACTGACTGGCCAAGGGTACGGCCGCTGCCAGACCCGCCACTGCGGCAGCCACTCGGCTAAAGAACATGGCCCGGGTGCGGCGGCTCACATACAAGCCAGATTCCACCGGCTGAGCCACCATCATGCCGACTGCCACCAGGCACCACATCAGAACCACGTTGCTGGCGATCTTGGCCGTTGTATTGTTCGCGGTAGGCCAGCGCCAGCAGCGCGTCTGCTGTTACGCCAACAAGAAACAGGTAAGGCAAACCAACGGCCAAGATCGCCAGCAACGATTGACGAAGTACGACACGCATGCCCTGTGGGCCAGCGGCGCGCAGGGCTGCCGCAGCTTTGGGCTTGTCGATGCTGTCCATGGCGCCGATGACCGTGGCCACGGGCTGGATCAACGTGCGGCACGCGTGAAAAATGCCAACAGCCGCCGGGCCGGAAACCGCGCCCAACAGCGCCTGAATGCCGAAGTTGTAGCCACTAAACCCCAAGTGGCTCAACACGGACCAGCCGGCAAAACCGCCCAACTCAGGCGGCATGGCCGCGCGTCCGGCCGGAATTGCAAACAGGCGGCGGCTCACCGCCAGCGCGTATACCGCTAAGGCAGCCAGGCCGCCCATGACGACCCCCAGGGTCGGCGCCCACCCACCCAGACCACGTTGCCCCATCAAGGCAGCAGCCACAAACACCGACGCGAAATAGGCCGCCCCCATCACCACCAGCACATCGAACCGATCTTCCTGGATAGCGCAACGTCGCGCAAACTCATGCAGGAACAGCGGCGCCAGCAAGAGTGCCGCCATCTGCAGGCTGCGGCTCACCCAACCAGCATGCAATGCTCCAGCAACCAAAGCAGCAACAACCACCGCGAACAGGCAGACCACTTGAACCAGTGAATGAACGCGTACCCATGTCTCGCGCGCAGCCTGCCAGCCACCCGCCCCTGATGAAAACGGAATCATTGGGATCGTGACGATGGCCCGCTGAAAGCCCTGCATAAAAAGGGCCAGCGCATAGGCGAAACCGAATTCACCCCAGGCAGCAGGCGAAAGTTGCCGTGCAAACCAGATGAACGCCAAAAAGTTTGCACCAGACAGGGCCGCCTGCTCCAGCAATGCCAGAAGCCGCCGCGGCACCTTGTTCAACAAATTGGAGATGTGCAGCCACGGGTTCATCGGCCGCCAACCGCAGGGGTGCTCAGTTCAAACTCCGCATAGTCAACATACGTATCTGCGCGTGCTGCCCAGCTGTCATCGTTGCCCCCAAAGAAGCAGTCGAAAAACACGCCATTGATGACCAGCCGATCTGATTGGCGAAACACCAAGCCGCCTTGCCTGCCAACGAGCCGACCGTCTAGTTCGATGGCGACAGATCCGTCGGCCTGGCCGGCCGAGTTCAGCCAGACATGCTGGGCCACGCTGTGCCACTGCCCAGGCGTGAAGCGGAATGCACCTCGCAACAGCGATGTGCCATAGACCTTGCTGGACGGAAGATAGGCGTATACCTCGCCGTCGCCGCGCTCGCGCCACATCAGCCGCGACGAGAAGCCCTCATCATCATCGGGGATGTGCCCCCCGGAGTTGCCCAGACCACCATACAAGCCCGGCAACTTGCCGCCACGCACAAACTCAAAATCGGCTGGAAAACGAACGCGGTAGCGCAGCGTGGCTGAGATCGATCCTGCAGGGACCAGCGCAGCTTTGAAGCCACTTCCTGAACGTGGCAGGCCACGACGGACCATGCTGCCTGGATCAATGCTGCCCTTCCGGATCAACACACGCAACAATTGGCCAGACACAGCTGGATCAACCAGCCAGCGGTGGTTGTCGAGACCCCATTGGTTATGCAGTGGCCCCCAATCGGCCAAGCCACGCTCAAAGTCGCTGCGCCACACCTTTGGGGCCCGTGCGTAACTGGGCATAGCTATGCAACCCATCGCAAGCTGCACGCAGGCACGCCTGCTCATATTTGCCGCAGGTACGCGCATATCAGGGTTTGGCTCGCAGCGCAGCCGCCCAGACCCACATGAACGTCAGCAGGTTGACCGACGGCCCCACGGCGCTGGCCTCGAACAGGCCAACTACCACCACGAACGCCAGGACAGAGTCAGCCTCTGGCAGATAGTCAGTGAACATCTGCGCCAGTGACGCCAACAAGCTCACAACCAAAAGCACCAGTCCAATGAGCCCCGTCGTCACCCAGGCCTGCAACCAGAGGTTGTGGGCAGATGTTGTGGTCCATCCATAGGCGCCAGCGTAGCCCTCAGGAATGATGTCCCGGGTGGAGGCGAAGCCGTACCCCAACCACGGAGACTTGCCGATGAGACCAAGGACGAATTGCCAGATTTCTGTACGCCCAGTGAAGGTTGTCAATTCAGCGGCGCGACCCGAACGCGAGAGCAGCGAAATGGCGAGATCGCGGACATCTGGGACAAGCATGTACACCAACACCACGCAAGCCATGCCGACCAGCACGGTTGCCGACAGAAACGGCCGCCGGCCCAGAATTGCGACGGCCAGCCCGACTAGCAGGCCCAGCGCCGATGCGCGGCTGCCTGACAAAAACAGACAGGCGCCACAAACAACGAGTGCGGCCGCCATCAAGGGCAGTGCATGCCGCAAGCGGAGACGCTGCCAGGCCAGGAACACCAGCAACAAAGTAAGCGCAGCGGCACGCCCAAGATTGTTTGGGCTGCCGAAGAGCCCGCTCAAACGCAAGATGCGGCCGCCGTCCATCGGGGTCATCACCCTGTCAGGCGCAACTGCATACATCGCCAGCGAAATCACCATCGCTGCCATCAAAGCAGTGATGAAAATGGCCAAGCCCTTCTGTGGGGAGAATACCTTCGCCATACACACAGCAATGACCCAAATACCGAGAAATGCCGCAGCAGCGCCCAGGGTGTAGAGCGGCGTTGAAGAGTACGTGGTGGTGAGCAGACACCAAATACCAAACACAGCCAAAGCGAGTGGAGCGGGCTGCACCAGAGCCGCCTTCACTTCTCGCCAACGCCAGAAGGCCAACAAGATCCCGGCTGTCCAGATACCAAACTTGAGCGCGCTCTGTGCATCCAGCCCACGTGCGAGACCACCGCGCAGCGTGGCGTCTGAGACGAAGACGACCAAGCCTGCTAACAAGGCCAACGCCCAGCCACCTTGTTGACCAGCCTTGCCGACCATCCAGATCACCAGGGAAGGTATGAGGATGAATCCAGTGATGGCCGCAGCACTGGTGTAGCTTTGGTTAGGAACCAGCAAAACCCCCAACCAACCTAGCACGCCAAAGGCGACAACCCACAGCACAGCCAACAACAGGGGCGTGGCACTGGAAGACTGCGGCCGCATACCGATTGACATTGATCGCGCACCAGTGTGACTAGCCATGCTGCGTACCAATCCAGAAGGACATGAGCATCACAGCGCTTTGACGCGGCCGAACACTCGTGCGCGAAGTTCCGGTGCAATCTCACTCGCCATGTCGCTGATAAACCTCGCTTGAATGCGATATGCCTTAGCTTCGTCGCTGTCGATGCTGGACACCCGCACCAACATACCGTCGGCAATAATGCCGCGCACGCCATAGCGCATCTGCGCCAGCTTCTGACTAATGCCGGTGGTCACCACGTCGCCGCCCACCACCACCCAGTAGGTGATGGGTTCGTTGCGCGGCCCCAGCTTGCTCATCAGTTGACGAACCGGCAGCTGCAAAGCGCCGATCGGCAGCGTGGTCAGCCGGTTGGCCGTGATGGCAAAACCCTGCGCGGGGTAACACACCTCGGGGCGGTGGGCGCTGGTGCCGTCACTCTGGTCGCCGCCATAGGCCACCGACAACATGATGCGCTGGCCATCAGCGTTGACATAGGTGCGCGACAGTACCTGGTTGTAGATCTTGTCGAGCAGGGCCTGCACATCAGGCGACGGCAAGATCACGGGCATGTTGGTGTCCAGACGCCAATCGCCGAAGGCCTTCGGGAACATCACCTCCAGATTGGGC
>JBBQIB010000325.1:0-4835 GCA_038324515.1 Burkholderiales bacterium | reverse complement strand
CGGCGCAATCGGCCAGCTGGTTTGCAAACGGCTGCGGGCTTTTGAGGTTCAAGTCAGTGTCGTGCGCCGCAGTGCTGACCCAGCCGCGCTGACGCCAGACCAGTGGCGACCACGGCTGGGCGAGTTTGACTGGATCATCGTGGCCGTGCCGGCCACGCCCGAGACCGAGGCCATGTTGGGCGCTGCCGAATTTGCTGCATGCAAGCCCAGCGCCACGGTGCTGAATGTGGCGCGTGGCTCGGTGGTGGATCAGCAGACTTTGGTTGAAGCGCTGCAAAGCGGCCGCATCGGCCATGCGTTCCTGGACGTCACAACACCTGAGCCTTTACTGGCTGAACACGTGCTCTGGACGCTGCCCAACGTGCACATCTCGATGCATCTGTCGGGCCGCGCACAAGACAAGATGTTGCAACGCGCTGCGGCACGATTCCTGGACAACCTGAAGCGCTATCAGCAGGGTGAAACGCTGGTGCCGTTGGCGAATTTGGCGCTGGGTTACTGAACGAGCGGGCTGACAGCGCCGTATGTGCCGTGTCTGCCGTGACCGCCGCATGTGCCGTGACTGCCGCATGTGCCGTACGTGCCGTATGTGCTTTAGGGGCTGTCGGGTTGGGCTTGCGCCTGGAGCTTGTGCTGCATAGGATGGCTGGGCCCTCGCAAGCCCGCAAGGGGGCATCAAAACCAGCAGGAGACAAGACGATGAGCAGCGCGACAGCTACCGCCACCCCCACCGCCACCCCCACGGCCGTTGCGCAGCAATGGCTCACCGATTTCGGCGCTGCATTGACACGCAGTGACTTTGACGCTGCAGCCAGCATGTTTGGCGCTGACAGTTACTGGCGCGACTTGCTGTCCTTCACCTGGAACATCAAAACCGCCGAGGGCGTGGCAGACATCCGCAAGATGTTGGACGCAACGGCCGAACAAGCCCAGCCCGCGAATTGGCAAGTCTTGGGTGAGGCCACTGAGACGGGCGGTGTCACCGAAGCCTGGTTCACCTTTGAGACCGGTGCGGCGCGTGGCAAGGGCCACCTGAGGCTGATGGGCGGCAAGGCCTGGACCTTGCTGACGACGATGCAAGAGCTCAAGGGCTTTGAAGAACCCAAACGCGAGCGGCGGCCCAAAGGCATCGAGCACGGCATACGCCCAGACCGTCAAACCTGGTTGGAAAGCCGCGAAGAAGAGCAGCGCACGCTGGGCTTCAGCAAACAGCCCTACACGGTGATTCTGGGCGGCGGGCAGGCCGGCATCATCCTGGGCGCGCGGCTGCGAAAGCTGGGCGTGCCGACCATCATCATCGAGAAAAACGCCCGCGCCGGCGACAGTTGGCGCAACCGCTACAAGAGCCTGTGTCTGCACGACCCGGTGTGGTACGACCACCTGCCTTATATGCCCTTCCCGGACGATTGGCCGGTGTTCACGCCCAAAGACAAGTTGGGTGATTGGCTGGAGATGTACACCCGTGTGATGGAGCTGAACTATTGGGCCAGCACCGAGTGCAAGAGCGCTGCTTGGGACGAAGCCAAACAAGAGTGGGCCGTCACCGTCGAGCACAAAGGCGAAACCCTTGTGTTGCGGCCCAAGCACCTGGTGTTTGCCACCGGCATGAGCGCAGTGCCCAACCTGCCCAGCTACCCCGGCATGGACAGCTTCAAGGGCGAGCAGGTGCACAGCAGCGCTTTTCGCACCGGCGCGCAGTGGAAGGACAAGGCAGTGGTGGTGGTCGGCTCCAACAACTCGGCGCACGACATCTGCGCTGATCTGTGGGAGAACGGCGCCCAGGTCACGATGGTGCAGCGCTCGACCACCCACGTCGCGCGCAGCGATTCGTTGATGGATCTGGCGCTGGGTGGCCTCTATTCAGAAGCCGCTGTCAAGGCCGGCGTGGACACCGACACGGCAGATTTGATCTTCGCCTCACTGCCCTACAAGGCCATGCCGGCGCTGCAAGTGCCGATCTACGACCAGATGAAAGAACGCGACGCCGAGTTTTACCAGCGGCTGGAGAAAGCCGGCTTCATGCTCGACTTTGGCGAAGACGGCTCGGGCCTGTTTGTGAAGTATCTGCGCCGTGGCTCGGGCTACTACATCGATGTGGGCGCCAGCGAGTTGGTGGCCAATGGCAGCGTCAAGGTCAAGTCCGGTGCCATCGAGTCCGTCACCGCCAGCGGCTTGAAGATGGCCGACGGCAGCGAGCTCAAAGCCGACCTGATCGTCTGGGCGACCGGCTATGGATCGATGAACGGCTGGATCGCCAAGTTCGTCAACCAAGAGATGGCCGACAAGGTGGGCAAGTGCTGGGGCCTGGGCTCTGACACGAAGAAGGACCCCGGCCCTTGGGAGGGCGAGTTGCGCAACATGTGGAAGCCCACGCAGCAGCCCAACCTGTGGATGCAAGGCGGCAACCTGCACCAGAACCGCCACTACTCGTTGACCACGGCTTTGCAACTCAAGGCGCGCATGGAGGGCATCCCGACGCCTGTGTACGGCTTGGCGCCGGTGCATCACAAGGCTTGAACCCTGAACCCTGAACCCTGAGCCCTGAACCTAAAGCACCAGCCCTGGCTGAACGTGGCTGAAATCGCGCCAAAGATGATGCGCTGGCGCGATGATCCGGAGGCTGCCTTTCGCATTGACACGGAACCCGTGTAACGCGGGTTCCGTGTTAAGCTCTCTCTCTCTCTCTTTGATTGTTTGAGCAAAACCATGGCCAACCTCACGCTGGTGATCGACGACGAAGTGCTGCAGCAAGCGCGCATCAAAGCGCTGCAACAGGGCACCAGCGTCAACGAGATCTGCCGCGAAGCCATTACGCGCTTTGCCACGCCCGCCGACGACGCGGACCTGTTCATCTCGCAGTTGCGTGCCTTGTCGCGTCGGGCTGTCAAATCTCCAGTCGCAAAGTTGGCGGATACGGAACTCTGGCCTGGCCGGGAGAGCTTCTACGCCGAAGTGCTGGATGAACGGCTGCCTGGCCATGGGCCGGGGCTGTCGGAGCTTCGTCAGCGGTAGTGTGCAGGGTCTGATCGCCTAAGCCTGTTCGCTCAAGCCGACCGCCCAAGCCTGATCACGGGTCTTGCCCCATGCGCGTTTTCGTAGACACCAACATCGTCTTGTATGCGTTGCTGCCGGACGACCCGCGCAAGCAGGCGCTGGCCCAAGAACTGCTGCACCGCCACAGCCGCGACCGCAGTCTGTGGCTGAGTACCCAGGTGCTGCTGGAAGCCTACAGCGTGCTGACCCGCAAGCGCAAACTGGTACCCGCCGATGCCTTGGCGGCGGTGCAACTGCTGGCCAGCCGCCAGGTGGCACCCGCCACGCCCGAAGGTACGCTGCGTGCGCTGGCGCTGTCGGCTCGCTACCGGCTGTCGCCCTGGGATGCAGCCATCGTGCAGGCGGCCATGGATGCGGGCTGCGAGACGCTGTACACCGAAGACCTGCAAGACGGCCAACACTTCGAAGCTTTGCGTGTGGTCAATCCCTTCGAGTTGAAGGTGCAGGAGACCGCCCCATTGCCGGCCGCCCCGATGTCGCCCGTGCCCGCAAAGGGCCGCGCCGCGAAAGTGACCGCCAGGGGTCCGCCCGCCCAGCGCAAAACGCGGCCTTGAGTTGTACGGATTTGCGGTTGATCGGCGGTTGATCGGCGGTTGATCGCCGAGTAAGCCGCGACCCGCTGCACCTGCCTCGTGGTTGTCCTGGTGCCCTGTGAATGGCACAGAGCCCCACCGTGGCCCCTGAGCCCCGAGCCCTTTATGAAAGCCGCCAGATGCGCGGCTTTCATAACGTTTTACGTTGGATAAAGGACATAAGGCAGCCGCGGGAACACCATACATCCATCGACAACGCACCCGGTGCACCCCCCCGCAAAGGACCCCCGCCATGAACACCACCACCCGCCTCATCTCCGCCGCCGCTTCACTTCTTCTGACTGCCGTGCTCTTTGATTCGGTCGGCTCGCTGGCCCTCAACGCGCATGGCGATCTCAGCGCCAAGGCTCCGGCTGCACAGACACAGATGGTTGCCGGCGCATCCATCTCTGCACCCACCCTCCGCTGAATCAGCTCACGCCCTGAGCTCGGCATCAAGCTCTGTCGCCCAACGTTTCTGTCTTCCACCCAAGGAAATCACCATGAACAGCCCCAAATTCAGCTCCAAGTCCAACCGCATCGCTGCCGCCCTCGCGTCTGTCTGCACCAGCGTGCTGCTGATCATCGCGGTGGTTTCGTTGTCAGACACCACCGGTGTGATGCCGCAGATGGCTGCCACCAGTGCCGCCGCGATCCTGGCTTGAGCCCGCGCGAACCGGCGACGAATTCATGGTCAACCACGACGGCACCGGGTCGCTGTGCAGTCGGCCTGGCACTGCGGCTCGCATGGCGGGCTGCAGTACCGACCGCCGGCGCCCCCTGTGCGCAAGCAGTGTTCAGCCGCCGAAACGCTCTGTGGGCCGCTGTCGGATTCGAGCACTGCGCACCTGCACCACGCCGTCGAGCCTTCGGTCGGGACGTGGGTGCTCAAATTTTGCATGCTCAGATACCAGTTCGGCAACTCAGGTCAGCCCGCGGCGGTTGAGTTCCCTGGCCAGTCCACCGCCCACTGCGGTGTCCGGTACGAAGGGAGTCCACCTAACCGACACTCGACTGATGGATGCAGTGGCCGAGGAAAACGTATCCAACGGCCTCGGGGTCGACTCCGCAGCAGCCTTCCACGACGCCGATGAGGCGCAGCGCACGCTGTCAAGCAAGCGCACCGGAAGCTCGGATTGCAAATCCGCAGCCATTCCGGCGAGGGCTGCGCCGCCCAGCACGATGCAATCAAGATCGGGGTGATCACGA
>JBBQIB010000324.1:0-4892 GCA_038324515.1 Burkholderiales bacterium | reverse complement strand
GGCCCTCGAGGTGCTCGCGGTGCAGTTAGGCTTCGCTCTCGGCATCTCGGCCCCGTGACCACGAATTCTGTTGCCCATTCTGTTGCCGGAGTGTCCAGAAAGACAAAAGAGTCAGTAGGCGCTAACCTACTGACCCTCGTCATTACTGGTGCGGCTGGCAGGAATCGAACCCACGACCCCTTGGTTCGTAGCCAAGTACTCTATCCAACTGAGCTACAGCCGCATCAAGCCCATGAGTATATCAGCAGCCTGACCCCGACTTCAGTCGACCGCAGCAGCAGCCCGCTCGCAGCGTTGTGCTTCTTCTTCCTGACTCTGATGGCGGGCGATGGCGGCCAACTCGCGCCAGGCGGCGCGGCGGCTGCGGCCACTCAACGTGTCGGCGGCTGCGGCGTGGGCCAATGGGCTGCGGGCTTTGCCCCACAACTGACGCTCTGACAGGACCATGCCCACGGCAGCCTGTACAGCAGCTTCCTGGCCAAATGCCACGCCAGCGGATTCGAGGCTGGGCAGCCAATCGGCTTCGATGCCATGCCTTGCGTCCACCAACGCCTGGGCAAGGACAGCGCGCTCTTCGGCAGACATTCGATCGAGCTGGCTCCAAAACGGACGCAACCATTGCCTGGCCTGCGCCGCTTCGCCCAACTGCACAGCTCTGGACGCGGCGCGCGACACGACATGCGGGTCGCGCCTGTCGCTGGTGTCGAGCTGGCTCCACAGGCGTTGCAGCTGTTGGTGGTCGTGCACGGATTCCAGCGCTTCAGCCGCCAGCGCGCGCAACAAGCCCTGGGCAACGGCAGGTGAAAAGGCCTGGTGCTTGGCCAGCAGCCGCGCCGTGTGCAGGGCTTCCAGCGGCTGACGCGCCATGCGGGTGGCACGCAGCTTCAGGCGCAGCGCGTGGGTGCGCCGCGCTGCACCCGGCACCAGAGAATGCAGCAATTCCAGCGCACGCTGTGCGTCGCCATCGTCCAGCGCCCATTCGGCGGCCAGCAAACGGGTCGCTTCCTGGGCGCTGGTGGCGCGTTTGCCGCTGACCTGCAGGGCTTGCTGCAACACCTCGTCGCGGCCGCTGTGATCCTGCAGCCGATGGCGGCTGCCGGCCGCCAGCAGTTGCGCCAGCAGCCTGAACTCGATGTCCGCGGCCAGGCTGCGTGAGCGCGGCAGCACCGCCAGCGCTTGCTCGGCAGCCTTGCGGGCGCGGCCGTAGCGGGCGCCCATGTATTCGGCCAGGGCCTGGCGCAACGCTGTCTGCGCGGCACGTTCACGGCGCAACGAGCGCCAGTCTTCGGCCCGCCGCGGCAGGCTCAACAGAGCGCTCAGGGCCTTGGCCGCCAGCATCAGCAGTGCACAACTGCCCAAGACCAGGATCACAAACAGGTTCAGCGACAGATCGGTGCGCCAGCCAGCCCAATACAAGGTCACCAAGCCATCGTTGCTGCCCAGTGTGGTGGCTGCCACCACCGCCACCACAAACAGCAGAACGATCCAGACGATGCCGCGCATGGCCTGCGCTCAGCGCCCCGCCGAGGCCGTGGCGATGGCAGCCAGCGTGGCGTCCGGCCGCGGCACGGCGACCTGACGCGCCTGCGCGGCGACCAGGCGCAAGGTCTCGCTGGCAACGCTGACTTGGCGGGCGCTGCGGTCAAAATAGCGGTCCAGCGCCAAGCGCGCATCGCGCAAATCGGATTGCGCCAGCTCGAACTGCCGAGACAGCAGCGCCAGGCGGGCGTTGAGCAGCCGCAGTTTCAGGTTCTCGCGCAAGAAAAAGGCCTGCTCCGGCGCCACCAGCATCGCTTCGGGGTCGTCGATGCGGGTCACGCGCACCAGGTCGCGGGCTTCATCCCAGAGCTGTGCGCTGAAGTTCTGCCAGGCAGCGGCCAGTTGCGCGCTCCATCCCGATACCGCCGTCGCAGGGCTTTGCGGCTCGCCCGTCCGGGCCTTCGAGTCAGCCTTTGCAGCTTCGGCCCGTGCGGCGTCGCTCTTGCCGGTGATGCCAGCGCTGCTCGCGTCGGGCGCAACGACTTCGCCTGCGCGTGGCTTGCGGCTGCGTTGCGGCGCCGACAGCAGCGGCAGTTCATCGACGATTCGCAGTACCTCGTCGACCCGGATCGTCAGCACGGCCACGTCGGTGACGCTGGCCGTGCGGATACGTTCCAGATCCTGTGCCACCGAGCGGCGCACGACTTCCAGCCGCGGCTGGTTGTAGCGGGCCAGCCGCTCGTCCACCTGGCGCAGCGTCAACACCAGCGGCTCGGCTGTACCCGTGATGGCCGCTTGCTGCATCGCCACGCGGATCGCAGCATCCACATCAGCCAGCACATTTTCGTCGCGCGAGCGGGCCAGGGATTGCAGCAGTTCTTCGAGCTGACCGCGTTGCACGGTGGTCTCGGCCACCCGTGCTTCCATCAATGCCACCTTGGCGGCCGACTCGCGGGCGCTGATCTCGGCTTGGCGCGCCATGCTGCGTGCCTCGTTGGCCAGGGTGCCGCTGCTCTCCTGGCGCTTGACCAGCTCGGCCTCGAGCGCCTGGACGCGTTGCTGGGTGTTCCAGGCCAGGATCAGGGCGGCGGCACTCAAGACCAGCAACGCTGCCGCCACGACCCAGGCAGGAGTGCCCACGCCTGCGATGGTTCTGGGCGCCGGTGCCTCGCTTGGGCTGGGTGCCTGAGCTGCCGGCGCGGCAGACTGAGCCGGCGCTGGCGGGTCATCAGTTGCGTCCAGCTTAGGCTCAGGCGCCAAGCCAGGCACTGGCGTGATCGAATCCGCCGGGTCGGGGGGACCGGGCGAACCGGCCGTGCCGTCAGGCTTGGGTGCAGAAGGATCGTTTGCCACCTGCAGGATTCTAGGAGCCCCCTGAAACAACCCCGGGCAAAGCCGCACGCGCCGCCGCCAGGTTCACGGCACGGGGCTCTGACACAGAGCAGGGGTCGCTTCAAGCTCAAGTTTCATGTTGCGGTGCAGCAAATGGAACGCCCGCACAGTGAGCCGGATGAAGCCACGCACGCCTGGCGGTACTTCAGTTCGCCTTGGCGTGGAGCAGCCATTCAGACACCTCAGGCGGCCCGCCGCGCACCAGGCTGACCTGAGCAAAGCCCAGCGCCACTGCGGCCTGCGCAATGCGCGGGTGCGAGGCCAAGGCCTGGCTGCGCGACCAGTCTGCACGCGGCCAGACCGCTGCCAGGTTGGCCAGCGCCTCGCTGCTGCTGAAAAGCCACAGATGCTCTTGAGGCCGGGTCAGCGCCTGCTCGACCAAGGCGCGCTCCGCCAGACCCCACTCCGGCGCGGCACGGCGGTAGGCCGCCACAAACCGCACTTCGGCACCCTGTGCGCGCAGTTTGTCAGCCAGCCAGTCGCGGCCGTCTTCTCCCCGCACCACCCACACCACCTGACCGGCCCAATCGGGCAGCCGGTGCTGCATCTGCAGCCACAGCGCTTCTGTGTCCCACTGCGGCGCATCGGCTGCGGGCTCGATCAACTGCGCTGCGGGCACGCCGCAGGCCAGCAGTGCCGCTGTCGTGCCGGGGCCGGTTGAGCCCGCCCAGGTTGAAGGCGGCCAGGCCAGCGGTGCAGGCTGCGGGGGCCGAAGGGGCCACGGGGACTGCTCCGGCCGCGCAGCAAAAAAGTGCTCAACCGCATTGGCGCTGACAAACATCAGCAACTTGACCCGGGGGATGTCGTGCCAGACGTCCAGCCATGCCCGGGCCAAGGCATGGCTGTCTGGCAAGGGCTGGATTTCAATCAATGACAAGGCCTGGGCCTGCCACCCTGCAGCGACGAGCGCTTCGACCCAAGGCTGAGCCTGGGCGCGTGGGCGCGTGACGATCAAACACATCGCGTGCTGTTGCCCCATTTCGTGCCCCAATTCGTGCCTTTATTCGTGCCCCATTCCGTGCCCCACTTCGTGCCCCATTCTCATGCTCCACTGCGTGCCCCGGCGGATGCAATGGGCCCATCAGACCGGAGCCGTGCCTGCAATCCGACTGCAGGCTTGGCTGCGCTGCGACGGGCCGTGCACAGGGTCAAGCCGCTGGCAAATAGGCAGCAGCTCCCGCCTGATGCAACTGCGCCACGGCCTGGGCGCCCAGCGCGCGCGCGCCAGCTTCGTCGTTGACGGCGGCTTGCACACGGGTGCGCAGCAGGGGGCGGGTGAGCGCCTGCGCATCGCCCAACGCAGCGTCCAGCACCAGCATGTCGTTGCGCCACACCGCGTGCGCTGCCAACGGCATGCTGCAGCTGCCGCCCAGACCGCGCGAAACGGCCCTTTCGGCGTGCGCTGCGAGGAAGGTCGGCAGGTGAATGGTTTGCTTGAGCATGGCCTGCAAACCGCTGGCGTCTTCGCGGGTCTCGATGCCCAGCGCGCCTTGCCCGGCCGCCGGGATCATCTGCTCGGGCTCAAAACAAGAGCGGATGCGCGACGCCAGGCCCAGCCGCTTGAGCCCCGCGGCAGCCAACACGATGGCGTCCATGCCGCCCTCGTCCAGCTTGCGCAGCCGGGTGTCGAGGTTGCCGCGCAGCGGCTCGATCTGCAAATCGGGGCGCACGGCCAGCAGTTGCACCACCCGGCGCAGGCTGGAGGTGCCGACCACCGCACCCTGGGGCAACTCGGCCAGGTTGGCGTAGGCGTTCGACACAAAGGCGTCCCGGGGATCCTCGCGCTCCCAGATGGCGGCCAGTGCAAAGCCCGGTGGCATCTCCATCGGCACATCTTTCAGCGAATGCACCGCGAGATGGGCGCGACCTTCTTCGAGGGCGGTTTCCAGCTCCTTGACAAAAAGACCTTTGCCGCCGACCTTGGACAAGGCGCGGTCCAGGATCTGGTCGCCTCGGGTGGTCATGCCCAGCAACTGAACCGGCAGCCCAAAGCGGGCTTGCAGGACGTCGCGCACATGTTC
>JBBQIB010000323.1:0-4906 GCA_038324515.1 Burkholderiales bacterium | reverse complement strand
ATCCCACATCGGCTGGTTGCTGACGGCGCTGAGGTCCAGCACCGACAGGCGGCGGTGACCAAAGGCCGCTGCGCCGTTGACCACGATGCCCTCGGCGTCGGGGCCGCGATGCGCCAGCGCCCGCGTGATGCGGGCGATGGCGTTGCGGTCAGGGCTTTGCCCGGGTGCGGCAACGATGCCGGCAATGCCGCACATCAGCGCGCGCCGTGAACCGGCGCTGCAGACACGGCGCCCGCCGGCTGCCCAGACCCGATGACCGTCACGCCTGGCTCGGGCAGACGGGGCTGGTCGGGTTGCTGCGGCCGCGGCGGGAGCACTTGGGAACGGCGGACGATGACGTCAGCGATGACGCCGAGAACGAAGACCTGGAAGGCCGTAAGCATCAAGATGACCGAAAGCGCGCCGAACTGGTTCACCACGATGACGTCTCGGATGGCACGCAAGACACCCAGCCCGGCCAGGGTGAATGCGGCAGGCAGGAAAAAGCGCAAGGGCTCGAAGTAGGAAGCCAGCCGCACGATCAGCATGGCAAAGCCGAAGAAGTCTTGCACCGGCTTGATGTTGGACTTGCCGATGCGGCGTTCGTAGTTGATGGGTTCGTAGCGCACCTTGCGCCCGCTGTAGAGCGAGGCCACGGTCAGCGTGCTGGTGAACGAAAAGCCCATGGGCAGAAGGTGCCGGAATTCCTGGTACAGCGTTCTGCGAAAGACGCGCATGCCCGAGTTGAGGTCGGGCACCATCACACCGGTCAGGCCGTGCACCATCTTGCGCAAGATCCAGCGAGCCAGCAGGTGTGGCAGCTTCGAACTGATGCCGCTGCCCTGGCGCGAGCCCACCACCATGTCGACGCCGCCCTCAGCCAAGGTCATCATGCGCGGCAGGTCTTCCAGCGGGTAGGTGCCGTCGGCGTCGGTGATGAATATCCAGTCCTGGCTGCAATAGTCCAGGCCAGTGCGTAGCGCCGCGCCGTAGCCGCGGTTGGCGTCGTGCGTGATGACAGTAACGCCAGTGACCTGGGCGAGGATGTCACCCGTGCCGTCACTGGACCCGTCGTTGACGCAGATGATCTCGAAGTCGTAGTCGGCCACGCGCGCGCAGATGCCCTGCACGCGGTGGATGGTGTCTTCTATCGCCCCGCGTTCGTTGTAGACCGGGATGATGACTGCGCAGCTTCGCCGCATCGTGCCTCCGTGGCTTAAGTGGTGTACCTGTCCGGCGATGCCGGCGACCGGATTATCTCTTTGCATCACGCCGCCGAAGTTGGCAGCAATGCGGGACTACGCCGCAAATTGCCCAGGAGCCGCAGGCCGAAGCGGGTGCCGCTGCTGTCCCAGGGCGTGAAACGTGGCAACTGGAAGATGTCGGTGCGCTTGTCGCTGAAACCCCAGGCGGTGGAAACAGCTGCCCTGAACCCGGCTTCACGCACGATGGCCCGGGTTTGGTTGGTGTAGTCGGTGCCGGGCCGGCCGTTCGGGTACGCGAACAGCGTGATCGCTTGGCCGACGATGCCTTCCAGATCACGTTTGCCGTTTTCAATCTCGGCACGCGCCTGGCCAGCATCAAGACGGGCCAGGATGGGGTGCGTGACCGTGTGTGCCCCGATCTGCATGCCTGCGCGGTGCAGCGCCCGTACCTGGTCCCGGCGCATCATCAGGTTGTCTGGCAGGGCGGCCACGCCAGCGCGGCCTTCGAGTGCCTGGCACAGTGCCAGCCGCTCCAGCGGCGGCCGGTATTTCAGGGCGCCGATGAGTGCACCGATGGCCGCAACGCGTTCACCCTGGCCGCCCAGCGGCAGTGGCGCTTCACCCGGCAGCGTCAGCCCCAGGCCTGCGACCGGGAGCGCTGGCAGTTCACAGCGACGCACCAGTTCCACGACACTGTCGTTGAACATACGGCCCCCGTCCAGATAGCCTGTAGCGATGAAGAAGGCGCAAGGCAGGTGATGCCGTTGCAAGATAGGCAGGGCGACGTCGTGGTTGTCAGCGTAGCCGTCGTCGAAAGTGATGCACGCCGCCCGTGACGGCAGGTTCCCCGCCTGCAGCCGGTGGATGGCTTCAGCCAGCGGCAGGACATTGAACCAGCCTTTGAGCCAGGCGCAGATCGCGTCGAAACGCAGGGCGTCGGGCTCGGCTGGGAACAAGCCATCGCGGACCGCATGGACGCGGTGAAAGATGAGTACGGAGAGCCGTGCCCGTTCGCCTTTGGGCGAGAGCAGACTGGCAGCGTGGCGCAACATCGTCGGCAACCTCAGTGCCGCTGGCCGGGCGCTGGGGCCGAACTGGCCCATTCGCCGCCTCGGCCGCTCACGCGACGGAAGAGCTTCAGCTGGGCGGCGGTGCTGGCGTCCCAGCTGAAGCGTTCGGCGTAGCGCCGTACCTGGCCGCGGTCGAGCGTCGTGTGGTGAAGTTGCTCAATGGCGCGGCGCATGGCCTCAACATCGCGCCGCGCCATCACGATACCGGCCTCGCCGGCGCCGATCACCTCGGCGCACCCGCCGACATCGGTGGCAATGACCGGTGTGCCGCAGGCCATCGATTCAAGCAGGACGTTGGCCCAGCCCTCGCTGCGCGAAGCCAGCACCAACATGTCGGCAGCGCTGTACCAGCGGGCAAGCTGCTCATTGGCCACATGACCGACAAAGTGCACCCGATCGGACACGCCCAAGGCTCTGGCGCGAGCCGCGAGGTCATCTCGACTTGCGCCTCGGCCCACGATCACCAGCCGGGCACGCGGCAGCTGCTCTGCGACGGCGGCCACGGCATCGATGGTCAGCTCGTGCCCCTTCACGGGCACGAGGTTGCCCACCGAGAGCAGCAGCGGCGCACCGTCTAGCCCCAGGTCGGCACGTGCGCGCGCGCGATCAACTGGCTGGAACCGCTGCAGATCCACGCCGTTCCGTATGACGTGGAGCCGGCTGCGCGGCACGCCCCACCCTTCGAGTATGTCGGTCAGAGCCCGCGACACGCCAATGGACGCGGCGGCACGCCCGGCAGCCCAGCGCATCATGGCCCGTGCGGCGGCATCATTGCCCAGCACATTGAGATCGGAGCCACGCGCCGTGATCACCACGGGCTTGCGCAGCCATCGGCCAAGCCAGGCTGCTGCCACACCGTCCGGGTAGTAGTAGTGGGCGTCGATGAGGTCGAAATCGAAACCCTCGGACTGCGCGCGGCGCAGCGCGGGGAGTGCACCGGCTGCCAGCAAGAATGGCGCAAGGGTCTGGCCGACCTTGGGCGGCAGCGCGTACCGGGGATGAAAGACGTCCAAACCCTGCCAGGATTCGTGCCGGGGTGTGCAGGCCAGGCGCGCCCAGTCGCCAAAGCGAGGGTGTGTGAAAGGGAACCAGGGCACGGGGGCCACGACACGCGCGTCAACCTCGCCACTGGCCACGAGTTGCTGCAAGCGCGTCTGCACAAACAGGCCATGACCCGGCCGCGCCGAGCTGGGAAACAGCGTGGAAAAAAGCAACACCCGCAATTGGCGTGCTTTAACGGAAGGAGCAGCGCAGCCCGGTGTGTTCAGACTGTTGATCGCGGGCAGCAGCATCAGGCCGAGGCCAAGCGCTCGTAGACGGGCACGTAGCCTTGCGCCGATCGGGTCCAGCTGCGCTGCGTCTCTGCGTAGTGCCGTCCCGCCGCCAGTAGGCCCGGCCAGAGCGCAGGCCTGGCCAGTAGGTCGTCCAGCGCGTCTGCCAGCGCGTTGGCACTGCCGGCCTGGAACATCCAGCCGGTCGTGCCGTGCTGCATCAATTCTTTGTGGCCACCCACATCGCTGGCGACCATCAGGCGCCCCTGCGCCATGGCCTCTAGCGGCTTCATTGGCGTGACCAGATCGGTCACCCGCTTTTTGTGGCGGGGATAGGCCAGCACATCGATGAGGTTGTAGTAAGACTTGACTTGGTCATGCGGCACCCGCCCTGTGAACACGATCTTGTCGCCCAGCCCCGTGGACAGCGCCTGGGCGCGCAATGCAGCATCCTGCGGCCCGCCGCCCACCAAAAGAACGCGCACGTCGGGGCGCTTCTGGAGAAGCCGCGGCAATGCAGTCAGCAGAAGATCGAGGCCTTCGTAGGCGTAGAAGCTGCCAATGAAGCCCACGACCGTGGCATCGGTCAACCCAAATCGACTCTTGAGGGCAAGGTCTGGCTGCCCGCCGGGTTCGAACTCCGCGACGTCGACGGCATTGGGTATGACGGTGACCTTCGTGGCAGCGATTCCCCTGGCAACGATGTCAGCGCGCAGACCCTCGCAGATGGTGAACACATGTGCGGCGCGCTGAAGAGCGTAGGTTTCCATGCGCCGGGTCAGGCGGTAGCGCAAGCTGCCTTCCGTGGTGGTGCCATGGTCCACTGCCGCGTCTTCCCAGAATGCGCGCACTTCATAGACCACGGGAATGCCCAGTTGCCGGCCCACACGCAATGCAGGCAAGGCGTTCAGCACGGGCGAATGGGCGTGCAGCACATCGGGGCGTAGGCGCTGCGCGACTTCCAGAAGGCGCCTCTCAGTCGCGCGCATCAGAGCGTTTTCAGCCAGCACTGGCAACTGCAAACCGCCCGCCGCAGCGGTGCGGAAGAAATGCCAGCCGTCGACGGTTTCTTCGGGTTCGCTCGGTGCCGTGTGCTTGGGGCTGGTGAGGTGGTGCGTTTCCCAGCCCAGTTTGCGCTGTTCTTGCAGCAGCGACAGCGTGCGAAAGGTGTAGCCGCTGTGCAGCGGGATGGAATGGTCGAGGACGTGCAGGACGCGCATGGTTTCAGGCGGCCACGGCCTCGTTGGACTGCACGTGGTGGCTCGCAGCGCCGTCGTCGACCACATTGCGCAAGAACGCCTCGAACATCAGCAGCGTCCACAGCGGCGCGCTGTAGTCGCTGGCGCCGGACTGGTGCGCGTTCACCAAGTGCTCCAGATAA
>JBBQIB010000322.1:0-4928 GCA_038324515.1 Burkholderiales bacterium | reverse complement strand
GCTGATGATAGGAAATGCGCTGCCACCGCCATTCATACGTGTTCACGCCCGGGCATTGCGCGCAGGCCTAGAGGGAGCCTACTGCAATGGCTAGCTGCGTCGGATAGGCAAGCTAAACCAAGCTGGTCGCAGGGGAGCTTCCTGGAAAACCGAATCTCTTGCAGCAGAGGTTTCTGACGGCGGTATTCGTGCACCGTAGTTTCTGGAACGACCACAGATGCCCAAATGGAAAACTGCACACAACGGGATAGGGTTTTGGGTTGCAAAAGTAAAGTAAAAAACCGTTCGCGAGGCCCAAATAGCGGCGGCGCGCTCCTAGCAACGGAGAAGTATGTTGGTCATCTACGGCACTGAACTTCAAGACAAAGACAAACTACTTGAAGGAATTACGGCCAACCCGGCAGTGCAGCCCCGAAACTTTAGCACCGCTAGATAGTAGCAATCGGAGATTCATTTATGCAACAAATACAGGACGTGTCCCCGCCAAAGAATAGTCGGTAGCGCGGCCGATATGTTAAGGGCCGGCGTAATAGGACCTGCCCGCCGACGTCGTCTGTGAGATGTCGCTTCAGGCACGGCACTAGTGTGGGCGCTGTAGGTCAGGGGGGTCAGCTTTGAATCAAGCCTTCGAGCGTCAGATGCGGTCTGAGCTAATTGCCGCCAGCGTCAGGACTGGGGCGGTTTTCCGCTGCACTGCAGATGTTCAATGC
Organism: Burkholderiales bacterium; assembly: GCA_038324515.1. Lineage (GTDB taxonomy): Bacteria > Pseudomonadota > Gammaproteobacteria > Burkholderiales > Burkholderiaceae_C > Rubrivivax. Next base: position 4,218 of record JBBQIB010000322.1, on the reverse strand, counting down.
CACTGAGGCTACACCCGCTCTGGGTCGATTGCTGCCGCCGACGCCCGGCGGAAGCAGTCGGCCGGGCTGGCGCCATGGCGAACGGCAGCTCCAGGGTGCCGCGGCGTACTGGCAGTCCCGGCCACAACCAGTCGCTGACCAGCGACAGCTTCCTGGCATCACAACTGGCCTTTCCGACGGCGCGTCCTGGTTGTCCGCTCGCTCGGATGCTGGCGCCGACCGAAAACTGAGCCACGTTTGAGGGTTGTGCCGACCTAGAACTGAGCCAGGTGTTCGACCTAACCTGCCCGGGTTATCCACAGCGGGCGGGGGTGCAGGAGTGATCACCATCGACCAGATTGGCTGGATACGGCGGCTGCATGGCCGCGAGGGAAAGAGTGAGCGCGAGATTGCACGCCTCAGTTGGGCTGCTTGGGTCCACCGGCCTGCAGCAACTCCCGGTGCACCGGGTTGACTCTAAGATATCCCTCGCGGAATTCGGCCGGTACATTGGGTAGGCCGTCGTCGAGCACTGCTGCCAAGCCACGCTCAAGCGCATTTGACGCTTGTTCGTGCTGACCAGCTTGTAGATGGCATTGCCAAGTGGTGTGCCAGACGGAGGCGTCGTTGTGGACCATGGGCCGTACAGACTCCAAGCGATCGGCCACTTGGCGGGCCAGTGCCGCCGCGTGAGGATGATCGCCCAGGCGGCTGAGCGCAGCCGCTTCCCCAAGCAGGGCTGCAGCCTCAGCCGATGGAAACTCGGTTCGCCTGGCGTCTTCGGCGATGGCGCGTGCCCGCACCACGGCTTCTGATGCCGGGTACTCGGGCAACAGGTGCAGATGCAAGAGCGTGCGAGCCAGATGGGTGGACCCCGCACAACGGGCTATCACGGCATCGGGGGTGTCGTCCCACTCGGTTTGCCAGGGGGCGCCGGTAAGGCGACGCAATTGCCGCTCGCGCATGGCCAGCAGCGCGCTCGCGTTGGCACCGGGCAGGCCCTGTGCCTCCTGCCAATCCGCCCGGGCAAGTTCGACCTGGCCCAATTCAAACCACATCTGCAATCGATTGGACAGGAGGATGCCAAGTCGTTCGGGCATCCCTTGGGCCCGGAACAATGGCAGGTACTCTTCCAGCAGGGCGTAGCCCTCTCCCCAGCGGGCGACCCTCATCAGACCTGAGGCGCAGGCCAAGACCGTCGACAGTCCAGAGACGCTGTGGCCTTGGCCGAGTCGGCGGTGGTGGGCGAGGGCCGCGAGACCAGCGTTGCAGAGGTCCCTTGTCTGGCCCAAGTAGGTATGAACCAATGCCAGATTGCCGCACAAGACCATGGACTCGGCCGCGTCGCCCATCCTGTCTGCAAGTGTGAGTGCCTTGCGCATGGAGGCGCCGGCTTCCCGTGTCTGGTGGCCAAAGAGCTGTGCGTTGCCCAGCACGGATAGGCAGTCCATCACCAGTCGGTCAGGCATGGTGTCGTTCAGCTCCAGCTTCAAAAGGTTGCCCTCTGCGCGCGCTTCATCATGACGGCCCAGGCCACTCAAGGCAAAGACCTTGCAGGACCATGCCCGCAGGTGCAATGCCCGTGAGTCACTGTCATGACCAACTGCGGAGCGCGACAGCTCAACGGCGCGCTCGGTCTGGAGCAAGCCGTCTTGCCAGGCGTAGATGGTGAGATGGCACTGCGCCATGATCAATGCGGCTTCGCTGCGCTGCCGCTCGCCTTGGCCCAGGGTTTGAAGGCGGTTAGCGCGCGACATCGATTGCGCGTAAGGTTCCACACTGAGCGAAACCTGCGCCGCTTTGAGGGCTGCGTTGAATGCCTTTGCGGCATTGAAGGCCTGCAGCCATGTGTGATGCGCATCGTCCCAGAAGCGAAGGGTTGCCGCCAGGTCATTCAAGGTCTGAGCCTGTTCAGCCGCCAGCTCAAAGTTGTGTGCGGCCTTGGCCGACTGGCCAGCCAGGCGCCAATGCAGGGCCACGAGAGACGGGGCAGGCGTAGTGCCCGCAGTTGAGGTGTCAACGCTGTCCTGGTGGCTGGTTGAGGGCCGGCCACGGCGGTCTGCGTGCTGTGCAATCCTGGCATGCAGAGATTTCGCGACGCTGGGCGGCGCACCTTTGAGCAGCGGCTGCCGCAGGCCGTCGTGCGCCAGGCGTGTATCGGTCAGCAGACCTTGTGCAGCCAACGCCTGACATTGCCTTGCATAGTCGAAGGGGCTGAGCTTCAGCAAGTCCAAGGCCAGGTCTACCGACATCAAGGGCCCGGCCAAGGCCGTGAGGTGCAGCAGATCCCGCAGCGGCACGGGCAGCGCACCCAAGCGGGCATGGATCAGAGCCGTGATCGATTGCCATTGCATGGGCAGTGCGTCGGGCTTGGGCGGGCCGTCGGCAAATCCGTTGGGCAGCTCAGTCGGCAGTGACTGCAGAAGCTCCACCATGTGCCGTGGCGACCCCAGCGTGGCTTGATTCAGCCACTCCGCCCAGGCCATCACCCAGCGATCGGGCACCGACAATTCGCGCAGCCACTGCGCCAGGTCGTTCGCGGACAGGGGAAGCAAGCGATGCACAGGCCACGGCGTTGGCGCTGCCGGGGGCACAGCTCCCACCAGCGTCTCTTCAGATGGCGGTGGATGGCGGGCCAGTAACCAGAATGGGCCATCGGGCGTGGCGGCCGCAGCTTGGACGAAGTCCAATGACACGGCATCGGCCCACTGAAGGTCGTCCACCAGAATGCTGACCACGCCGTCCTGATGCGCATGCCTGCACAAGTCCTTGAAGGCCTCTCGGATGATGGCCAGATGGGCTGGGCTGCGCGGCGGCTCGCCCAGATCAGGGATCAGCCTGGAAAGCTCAGCACGTCGGCTGTCGGCTGCAGGTCGGTGGTCATGCGGTAACAGGGCCCGAATCAGGCGCGTGACCAGGGCAAACGGCACCTGCGAATCGCCCAACAGGGAAGTCACCTGCACCGTGCCTGGGTGGGCGTGTGCCCAGCGGTTCAGCAATGCCGACTTGCCGATGCCTGATTCGCCCCACAGCATCAGCGATTGGCCTGCCCGCCACGCCTTGTCGATGGCGATCAGGTCGTTTTCCCTGCCGACCAGCAGCTCTGGTGGTTGCAGCGGCATCCCGAAGCGCTGACCTGGCAGCGGCACTGGCGCCGGTGGCGGCTCGTCACACTCTATGGCCAGCGCCATTCGGCGCAGCCCTTCCGGCAGCTCAGTGCCCAACTCATGCATACGATGTGCGCGTGCACGGGCGTAGACGTCCAGTGCGGCCTGCCGCTGCCCAGCCCGTGCGTGAATGCCCATGGCCGTGCCCAACGCATCTACGTGTAACCGGTCGATGCTCAGCGCGCGCCGAGCCAAGACGGTCGCTTGTGCAGCGCCGCCGCGTCGCTCCAGCGACAGGGCCAAGGTCATCCAATGCCTGATGCGCGTCTCGCGGTCCCGTACCCTGGCGGCCTCCAGCCAATCGTGCAGCGTCTCAATGGCGGTCGCGTCGACGTCTTCCAGCAAGTTGGGCAGGGGCTTCTCATCGGCCTCGTCGAAACCCCAGTCGGTCCGATCTGGCAATTTGACGTCGTGCTGCACTGTTGGCAGAAGTGTCAGCGTCTCGCTTGCTTCGAACAGATCGCTACCGGCGGTATTTCTGAGGTTGCGCACCACATTGCGCAGGTTGGCCTGCGCCTGCTCCTCGCCACTGTCAGGCCACAGCAGCGACCGCAGGCGGGCCCGGCCGATGCCGCCTTCGACAGCCAGGATGCACAGCATCCCTGCCGCCTGAAGCGACAAGGGCTTCCACGTCGTGCCGCCTGCACCGCACAACCGGGCCGGTCCGCGCAATTGCAGTCTGACCGGTGCGGCCTTGTCCGTGGCATTGGAAGCGCCCGGTGTGGGGGCTTTCATCGGTTTCACCTTGGTCCGTCAGTTGGCATCAGGGGGCATTGGACAATGGTAGGGTCATCGGGGAACCTTCCGCAAATCGGCCTGTCACGAAGCAGGTACCCCCGCGATTGGCGGAGCACCTGTCATCGCAGACAGCGCCACGGCGGCGCGGCTACATCACCGTGATAGTCCAGCAGGTCAAGCCGTTCGACGGCGAGACAGGCCACGGACGGCGACCAGCCCAGCAATCAACATGACCCAGGTGCCAGGCTCAGGTACAGCTGTCACGTTGAGCGTGACATCGTTCAAGTTGTATGTAGCGCTGAAGGCCACGCCGCTGCCGAACCCTGACCATGTC
>JBBQIB010000321.1:0-4940 GCA_038324515.1 Burkholderiales bacterium | reverse complement strand
GATGCGGATGCGGATGCTGCGGATGCCGCTGTTGCCGTTGATACCGCTCATGCCGCACCTTCAGCGCCTGCACTTCAGCCACCCCCAGCCAGCGACACGGCTCTTCACCACCAACCGGTCATCTTGACGGTCCAAAGTCTGGCGGCGTTTTTGCGCAATCCTGTCAAGGAGTTCTTCAAGCACCGCTTGCAGGTGTCATTTGTTGAGCTTGAAGACGCCGCCGAAGACGACGAGAGTTTTGGCGGCCAAGGCCTGGAGCGCTGGCGCTGGTTGAAGGAGGTATTGGTCGCGTGCAGCGAGCTGCTGGATGCTGCAGATGACGCAGAAACGGGCTTAGAAACAGGCTTAGAAACGGGCTCAGAAACGGGCTCGGAAACAGGCGCAGCCGCCCCGCCGCCGTTGCAAAACCTGGTCGAACAACAACTGGCACGCCTGCGGCGTGCCGGGCGGCTGCCCATCGGTGGGCCTGGCCAATGGGTGCAGCAAGAGCTGCTGCAATCGTTGTTGCCGATGATCACTGCCTGGCAATCGGTGCTGACAGAGTTGCCGCTCAAACGCGACAAGCTGGCCTTGCGCTGGGCACATCCCGAAGACGAGCAACATGTACTCAGTGATTGGCTGGTGGGCCTGCGTGCAGCGGATGCCGATGGCCCACCGGTCTGGATCGAGCTGGTGGCCAGCAAGGTGGCCGACCCGGGCACCAAGAAGCGCCCCGCGCCAACGCCACGCGCCGACAAAATGCTCAGCGCCTGGGTACGTTGCCTGGCTTCTGCGGCCTGCGGTAACCCGACGCAGGGCATCGTGTTGGGCGAAGGGGCGCTGGTGCAGGTGCGTGCGCCCGAGCCGGCCGATGCGCAGCGGCTGTTGGCCGATCTGGTGCAGGCCTGGCACCAGGGCGTGCAGGGCGATCAGCCGTGGCCCACCGCTGTCAGAACCGGCACCGCGTGGCTGAAGAACCCGGATCTCGCGGCCCCAGCCTTTGAGGGCCAGTTCCGCAGCATCATGCCGGGAGAAGGGCAGGAGGCTTGCCTGGCGCGGCTGTTCCCGGACTTTGCAAGTCTCTGCGCAGCGCCAACCTTTGAGGCCGCGACCCGCCGCTTGTACGAGCCCTTTCTGAGCTGGCTGAGCACCCACACCGAAGCCAGGTTGCTGGACACCGAGCCCACCGAGGCTGAAGCAGATGCCTGAGCCGCTCGACCCTTTGCGCTTGCCGCTGCAGGGCAGCCAGCTGATCGAGGCCAGCGCCGGCACCGGCAAGACCTGGACGATTGCGGCTTTGTATTTGCGCCTGGTGCTGGGCCACGACTGCACGCCGCGTGTGCCCGCAGAGATTCTGGTGATGACTTTCACCCGTGCTGCCACGCGCGAACTCTCCGATCGCATCCGGCGCCGGCTGGTGCAGGCTGCGGCGTGTTTTCGCTCGGCCGTGCCGCCCGAAGAGGATCTGTTCTTGGCTGCCTTGATCAGCGCGTTCTCTGACGAGCCTCAGCGCCAGCAGGCGGCCTGGCGGCTGGCCGCGGCAGCCGAGGCGATGGACGAAGCCGCGGTGCACACCATCGACGCCTGGTGCCAGCGCATGTTGCGCGAGCACGCCTTCGACAGTGGCTGCCTGTTCGACGAAGAGCTTCAGGCCGAGGAGTCTGCGATGCTGGCTGAAGCGGTGCGCGACTACTGGCGGCAGCAGGTCTACCCCCTGCAGGGCGAAGCGCTGGCAAGCGTGTTGGCGCAATGGAAGAACATCCAGGCGCTGACCCAAGACATCAGAGAACTGGTCGACAAAGACCTGCCGGCCGGCGCCGGCGCCGGCTCATTGGCCGACGCGGCGGCGCGCGTGGTGCAGCAGCGCGCCCAGACACTGGTCGAGTTGAAGGACGGCTGGGCGCAGCGGGCCGATCAGATGCTGGATTGGCTCACCCCTGTGTGGGACGACAAAAAACATGCAGCACGCAAGGCCCTGCCTGGCCAAGCCCACGCCACGCGCTGGATCCAGGCCTTGAAGACCTGGGCGCTGGACGCTTCGACCGATCTGCCCGATGTCAAGACTGGCGCGAAGCGCCTGACACACAGCGAACTGAGTGAAAAGCTGGAAGAGCTTGGCCAGCCTGTGCAGCTGCCAGAGTGCTTTGCCGCCTTCGAGGCTTTGATGGCAGCACTGCAAGCCTTGCCGCAAACCGGCCCGGCTTTGCGCTTGCACGCCGCCGCTTGCGTGGCTGCGCGCGTGCAGCAAGCCAAGGCCAGCGCCGGCACCTTCGGCTTTGCAGACATGCTCAACCGGCTGGACGCTGCGCTGGACGAATCGGTGCACGGCGCCCGGGCGCAGCGGCTGCGCCAACGCATCATCGAGCAGTACCCGGTGGCGCTGATCGACGAGTTCCAAGACACCTCGCCGGTGCAGTTGCGCATCTTCGACCGGCTCTACCGCATCCTGGACAACGAGCCCTCGCGCGCCTTGTTGTTGATCGGCGACCCCAAGCAGGCGATCTACAGTTTTCGTGGTGCCGACATCTACAGCTACCTGGGCGCGCGCGCCGCAACGCAGGGCCGCCACCATGTGCTGGGCACCAACCACCGCTCCACGCAAGCGCTGGTGCAGGCGGTCAACACGGTGTATGAAAGCGCAGAGACCAGGGTGGGCGAGGGCGCTTTCATGTTCAGGGAGGAGGGGGCGGGTTGGCCTTTGCCTGCTCTTTTGAGTTCTCCTTTGCCGTTCATCCCAGTGCAGGCCCATGGCCGCGCAGAGCAGCTGCAGTTTTCGGCCGGCGTGGCCAGCGCCGTCACACTGGTGTTTGATCCGCAACTACGCAACAAACAAGACAGCCGCCAGTTGTTTGCCGCCTTGTGCGCCGAGCGTATCGTCACGCTGCTGAACGATCCGCAGGCTGGCTTTGCGCAGCAAGGCCAGTCTTTCCGACGCCTGCGGCCTGCAGACCTGGCGGTGCTGGTGCGCAGCATGACCGAAGCGCAAGCGGTGCGACTAGAGATGCGCCGCCGGGGGCTGGCATCGGTCTACTTGTCTGACAAAGACTCGGTCTTTGACACGGCAGAAGCTGCAGACCTGATGCGTTTGCTGCAGGCCCTGGCCGCACCGCGTGATGTGCGTCTGGCCCGCGCTGCGCTGGCCACCCGACTGCTGAGCTTGTCGCTGTCGGAGTTGATAACGCTTGTCAGCGACGACGCGCAATTCGACCAGCAGTGTGAGCTGCTGCTGCAGTTGAGCCAGGTCTGGAAGAGCCAGGGCGTGCTGGCGATGTTGCGCCGCGCGCTGCACGCCTTTGGCCTGCCGGCGCGCTGGCTGGGCGCCAATGACAGTTCAGGCAGTTCCGTCAGCACAGGCAGCACAGGCAGCGCAGGCAGCACAGTCAACACGGTGCAGGGTGAGCGCCGCCTGACCAACGTGCTGCACTTGGCCGAGCTGCTGCAGGCAGCCAGCGCGCAGGCTGAAGGCGAGCAAGCCCTGATCCGCTGGCTGGGCCAGCAGATCGCTGACGCCCAGCAAGGCTTGGGAGGTGGTGATGATCTGGTGCTGCGGCTGGAAAGCGACGCCGACCTGGTCAAAGTGGTCACGGTGCACAAGTCCAAGGGCCTGGAGTATCCGCTGGTCTTTTTGCCTTTTGCGGCGCACTTTCGAGAACTCATCAATCCTGGCGAGAGCGAAAAGGACGCCGTGCTGTTGCTGCCCGGTGCCCACGGCATGGCCGCACAAAAACAACTGGTGCTGCAGCCTTCCAAAGAGCAATTGGCGGTGGCCGAGAAAGAGCGGCAGCGCGAAGCATTGCGATTGTTGTACGTGGCGATGACAAGAGCCCGCCACGCTTTGTGGGTCGGCCTGTCGGGCCTGCAAGCAGGCACGGGCCAAAAATACCTGTGGCACCGCAGTGCCATCGGTTACCTGCTGTCCGGGCCGCAAAGTCAGCCGCAAAACCAGCCGCAAAATCAGCCACCCGAACAGCGCCTGCAGGATTGTCTGGCCCTGACCGAGCACTGCAACGATGTCGCGCTTGTGCAGTTGCCCGCCGCAGAAGTGTTGCCGTTGCCTGCTCTGACCCGGCTGGCGCAGCGCGCCGAGCCGCCGCCGCTGGTGATGTCGGCGCCGTACGCTGCACAGTTTGAGCGACATTGGACGATCAGCAGCTACTCGGCCCTGGTACGCGATGCAAGCTGGGGGCTGGCGGCATCTGGAGCGCTGCCCACCCATCTGCTGCGTGACGATGAGCCTGTTGAGGCCGCTGCCAGTCATGCGACCGCTGCGCTGCGGGCTGCCGGTGGCCAAGCCTGGCATCAGTTTCCACGCGGCGCCTTGGCTGGCAACTTCTTGCACGATCAATTGCAGTGGCTGGCCGAAGAATCCTTTGCGCTTGACACTTCGGAGCCGCTGCAACGCGCCTTGCAGCGCCGCTGCGAGCGCCAGGGTTGGGGCCATCGGGCCGAAGAAGTTGTGGCTTGGTTGAGCAAGGTCTGCACCACCCCGCTGCCTGCGCTTGGGGCGCCACTGGCGGCGATGTCTTCACTGGCGCCCGAGATGGAGTTCTGGCTGCCCAGCGATGGTTTGCTGGCGCACAAGCTGGACGCGCTTTGCCAGCAGTACATCCAGCCCGCAGCAGCCCGCCCACTGCTGCCCGAGCGCAAGCTCAAAGGCATGCTGATGGGGTTTGCCGATCTGGTTTTCGAGCACCAAGGGCGGTTTTGGGTGCTGGACTACAAATCCAACGCGCTGGGCACGCGTGATGCCGACTACACGCAAGAAGCGATGAACAGCGCCATGCTGCAACACCGTTACGACGTGCAGGCAGCGCTTTACATGCTCGCCCTGCACCGGCTGCTGCAACTGCGTCTGGGCGCCGGCTACGTGCCTGCGCAACAGCTGGGCGGCGCCGTGTACTACTTTTTGCGTGGCGTCAACAGTGCCGGTGCGGGCTGCTGCCACTTGGCGCCGCCGTTGG
>JBBQIB010000320.1:0-4956 GCA_038324515.1 Burkholderiales bacterium | reverse complement strand
GCATCACGCGATAACCCCAGATCGGGATGAACTCGAAGCGACGTGTGGACAGCAAGTCGTATCCGGGCGCAACTCTGCCGCAGCCCGAACAATGCGGCTTGGAGCCTCGGCGTGGACGCACGTCGACCTCGATGATGCTGGTGGCTTCAAGCAGCCGCACAGCGGCATAGACGAAACCTGGAAAGTGGTGGCAAGCATTGAGCAACCGGGCAAGCAACATGGCTGACTCCTGTGGCAGCGTGGGTGGTGCGTTCATTCTCGATCCGCAGCAAGCGCAGCGCCTGCGCCAAACCTGCCCGGATCTGGACGACTGGCCCCGATCCTGGCACGTCGAGCCCGAGGACATCCTTGTGGGCGAACAGATCGTCCAAGTGCTCTCGCCGTTCCTGCTTTATCTGCTGGACCAGCGCCTGGCCAAGGCAACCATCAGGCGACATCGCGACAACCTCTGGTCGCTTGGCGGAGAACTGATCCGGCTCCGTTACGACGATGGTGCGCTGGCCAAGAAGCACGCCAAGGATGCTCTGCGACAACTCATCGAAGGTGACGGCGGACCGCTGATGTGGCCGCGCATCAGCGAATCGGAACAGAACTCATTGGACGCGACTTGTCGCAAGTTGAATCGCTTCTTGCGCGAATAGCCATCGCGAGCGGCAGCATGGGCACACCGCGCCCGCCAGTCAAAAGACTCTCTGCACTATGCATATGGCTCAACTATCCGTAGGTCCGCGAAGCCCGGCACGGCTGTCTGCTGGATGGATGATCCGTGTTCGAGGTCGCGGTGCTTTGCACAGTGACAGCGTCTTCAGGAACTTCATCAAGTTGTCGCTGGCGCGGAAGCGTTTGAGCTTGACGTCAGGCGCCTCGAGCCCGACGAGCGCCTTCTCCTTCATCTCCAGGTTGGTCTCGACGTCGCGGTGCGTCGTGTTCGTGCTCTCGTGGCCGAGCCACAGGGCGATGACGTTGAACGGCACGCCGCTTTGATGAAGATGCATGGCGGTGGTGTGCCTCGACGTATGTGGTGTGACACGTTTGGACTTCAGGCTCGGCAGGGCAACCGAGGCTCTGTCCACCGCCAGCGCCAAGCGCTGCGCCACGTTGCACCGGGTTATCGGGTGCCCGGATCGATTGGGCAGCAATGCCGCCGAACCGCGCAGATGCCGGTTGGCGCGCAGCCAGGCGCGGATGGCTGCTGCGGTGGATTTCCACAGCGGCGCGCGGGCCACACAGGCCACACAGGCCACTCTACCCGGAGCACAGCCCAAAACCACAGCCCACCTCCTGAGGAGCTCACACCCCGGGTCATCCCTGTTGACGACAGGGATCAAGAGGCATATTCTAATTATCAGAACATCATTCCATTATTTAGAAATACTTCAAGAGTCATGGACAAAACACTGATCAAAGGTGTGCAACTGCTGGACCATCTGGTCCGCGCTGCTGCGCCTTGTGGTGTGTCCGAGCTGGCCCGCCTGACGCAGTTGCAGCCCAGCAACGTGCACCGCACCTTGCAAACCTGGATGGCGCTGGGCTTTGTGACCCAGGAAGCCGGCAGTGGCGCCTACAGGCCCACCTTGCGGCTGTTCGAGTGGGGCTGCCGGGTGGCAGACCGCTTCGACGTGCGCAAGGTGGCACGCGAATTCTTGAGCGTGCTGGCGCGCCAGACACAAGAGACGATTCATCTGTCGGTGCTGGACGGGGCTGAGATCGTGTACCTGGACAAGATCGACAGCCCGCAGCCGGTGCGCGCCTACTCAGAAGTCGGTGGCCGCGCTCCCGCGCATTGCGTGGCCACCGGCAAAGCGCTGCTGGCGCACGGGGGGGTTGCAGCGTTGCAGGCTTTGCCTTCGCCACTGCCGCGCCCCACGCCACATGCCGTGGCCGATCTGCAGGCCTTGCAAAAACAGTTGGTGCAAGTCCGCAACCAGGGCTACGCCGTCAACCGTCAGGAGTGGCGGCTGGGCGTCAGCGGCCTGGGCGCGGCGGTCTTCGATCAACAGCAGCAGGCGGTGGCTGCCGTGGGCTTGTCAGCGCCTTCAACACGCCTGCCTGAGCCGCGGCTGCACGAGCTGGGGCGGTCTCTGGCTGCCACCGCAGCCCAGATCAGCCGCAGCCTGCAGGCCCACTGAATACAAGCCTCTCATCTACCGGCTGACTACCCATGACAGGAGCACAGACTCCTCCTCCCGACCTTCACACCTTCAACACCACCGGAGACAACATGAAGCTGAATCCCCTGAACCTGAAGCCAGGCCGCGCAGCCTGGCTCGCCGCCACTTGTGCCATCAGCGCTGCAGCCCTGGTGCCATTGGCCAGCGCGCAAGAAAAATTCCCCAACCGCCCGGTCGAGGTGGTGGTCACCTTTGGCCCCGGCGGCGGCGCCGATGCGATGGGACGCAAGCTGTCTCAGTTGCTTGAGAAACAACTGGGCGTGCCCTTCCCGGTGTCCAATGTCGGCGGCGCTTCGGGCAACGCCGGCCTGACCAAGGTGCTGACCTCGGCGCCTGATGGCTACACCATGGGCACATTGATCGCGCTGACGGTATCGTCCTGGGCCTCGGGTCTGGGCACCGCCAAGGCAGAGGACTTTGCGATCGTCGCCGTTGCGCAAGATTCGCCGTCGATGATGTTCGTGCCCGGCGACAGCCCCTTCAAAACCTACAAGGACATGCTGGACTTTGCCAAGGCCAACCCTGGCAAGCTGAAGATCGCGACCTCAGGTTACGGCACACAGGACGACATCACGATCAAGTACTTTGGCGCCCAGGGCTTCAAGATGATCAACGTACCATTCGCCAAACCGGCCGAGCGTTATGCCTCGCCGATCGGCAAGCACACCGATGCCATCTACGAAGAGCCGGGGGATGTCGCGCCTTTCCTGCAAGCCGGGCAGCTGCGGCCGCTGGTGGTTTTCGATGACGAACGCCATGCCGCCTTCAAGGACACGCCGACCTCCAAAGAGCTGGGCTTCAAGATCAACGACCTGCCCAACTTCCGCACGCTGGCGGTCAGCGCCAAAACGCCCCCGGAGCGCGTGAAGATCCTGGCCGATGCCGTCAACACCGTGTTGGCCAGCGCCGAGTGGAAGCAGTTCTGCAGCACCACTTACACCTGCACCTCGCGCAGCTTGACTCCGGTTGAAGCACAGACCTACGTCAAGGGCTTCCAGGACAAGGTCAAGGGCTACCTCGCCACTTTCAAGTGAGCGCCTGAGTGAGCAGCACCCCAGCCAGCCCCGGCTGGCAATCGTTGGCCGCGCCGCTGGCCTTTGCTGCTGCGGCCGCCTGGCTGACCGGGCATGTGACCGATCGGCCCGAGGAAGCCGCAGCCATGGCCCGCGGCATTGCCGGGCCCACCACTTGGCCCACCGTGATGCTGTGGCTGGTCGCTGCCCTGTCGCTGATTTGGGCGGTGCAGCGCTTGGCTACTTTGCTGCGCGCCAAAGAAGGCACGCCGCCAGTCGACCTGCTGGCCACCTCAGCAACAGGTGGCTGGCAGGTCTGGCTGGGCATCGTGTTGGTGATGGCCTATGGCTTCAGCCTGCCGATCCTCGGCTTTGCGATTGCCACCGTCAGCTACATGCTGCTGTGGTTGGTGCTGGGGGGCGTGCGCTCGACGCTGCAGTTGCTGCTGATTCCACTGATCGGCACTGTGGTGATGATGTACGTGTTCTTGAAGCTGGCCTTGATGCCGCTGGACCGCGGCATTGGCGCCATCGGCGAATTCAGCATCTGGCTGTACCGGGTGCTGGGCATTTACTGATGCGCGCTTGTTGCCTTGGCCATGCCGCTGTGACTGCGACCGCAACAGCAACAGCAACAGCAACAGCAACAGCAACAGCAACAGCAACGATAAGAACAACTGCAAGGCACAGCGCTGATCATGGATGTCTTCGTCAACCTCTTCCAAGGCCTGCTGACCGCGCTGGAGCCTTTCAACTTCTTCATCATGCTGACCGGCCTGGCGGTGGGCGTGATCGCCGGCGCGCTGCCGGGCATCTCTTTTGTCAACGCCATGGCGATGGCGCTGCCCTTCACCTATCTGATGTCGCCGCTGTCAGCGATGGTTTTTCTGGGAGGCATCTATGCAGGGGGCGTGTTCGGCGGCTCGATCTCTGCGATCCTGATCAACATCCCGGGCACCCCGGCTTCGCTGCCCAGTTGCTGGGACGGCTACCCGATGAGCAAACGCGGCGAAGCCGCCAAAGCGCTGACACTGGCCATCGCGGCTTCCGCCACCGGCGGCCTGGCCAGCGCACTGCTGCTGACTTTTGGTGCCCCACCATTTGCCAAGGTGGCGCTGACTTTTGATCAGCCCGAATTTTTTGCCGCCACCTTTCTGGGCCTGGTCAGCATCGTGGCGATTGCCAAAGCTTCGCCGTGGATCAGCCTGGTCTCGCTGTTCTGCGGCATCGCCATCGGCACGGTGGGCGTCGATCCGCTGTACGGGCTGCCGCGCCTGACCTTTGGCATCCCCGCACTGCAAAACGGCATCAACTTTGTGGTCGTCATGATTGGCCTCTTTGCGCTGGGCGAAGTGCTGGAGATGCTGGGCAAGAAGGTGCATGCCCAAGGCACGACGGCTGGCGTCAAGCTCAAGCTGCCCTCGCTGCGCGAACTGTGGGCCTTGAAAGGCTCTGCCGCCAGAGGCACCGGCATCGGCTGCATGATCGGCATGGTGCCCGGGGCAGGTGCCACGGTCGGCGCAGTGATCGCTTATGGGGTTGAGAAGCAGGTCTCACCCCGCGGCCACGAGTTTGGCACCGGCGTGCCTGCAGGCTTGGTGGCGCCTGAAGCGGCCAAAAACGCGACCACAGGTGCCGCGATGATCCCGCTGCTGACGCTGGGCATTCCGGGCAGCGCAGCCACTGCGATCATGTTGGCGGCGCTGGTGCTGCACGGCGTCACGCCCGGGCCGCTGTTGTTCACCACACAGACCGACATGGTCTACACGATC
>JBBQIB010000319.1:0-4976 GCA_038324515.1 Burkholderiales bacterium | reverse complement strand
GCAACTGGCCACGCACATCAAAGCGTGCAGGGTCGGCCAGGCGCACGCCGGCTTCCATCATCTGCACGGCCAGCGCACGCTGGTAGCGCCGCTCCAGGTCAGCGAGTTGCACGGGGCTGTTGACGCCCAGCACTTCGGTTTCGCTGGCAGCCTGCGCGCTCAGCACCGGCAAGCCTTCGGCTACGGCAGCGGCCACCACATCGGTCAGATAAAACTCGGCCTGTGCGTTGTTGTCGTTGAGTGCCATCACCGCGCGTTTGAGCCATGCCGTGGGCGCAGCCATGATGCCGGTGTAGGCCTCGCGGATGGCGCGCTGCGCAGCGTTGGCGTCTTTGTGTTCGACGATGGCCTGGATGTGCGGGCCCTCGCGCACGATGCGGCCATAACCGCTGGGGTCTTGCAGCTCGACAGTGAGCAGCGCCAACGACTGGCCGGCGCTGGCCTGCAGCAAGGCTTGCAACGTCCGGCTGCGGATCAGCGGCACATCGCCATTCAGGATCAGCGTGATGTCTGCGCCGCTGTGGCTGTCTTGCAGCAAAGCCGGCACCGCCTGTTGCACAGCATGCCCGGTGCCCCGCTGCGGCATCTGGCGCACAAAGGTGGCGCCACTGCTGGCACAGGCTTTTTCGACCTCGTCAGCGCCATGACCGGTGATGACCACGGTGCGCTCGGCGGCCAGCGCTGCAGAGGTTTGCAGAACATGCTGCAATAAAGAGGTGCCGGCCAATCGGTGCAAGACCTTGGGCAGCGCCGATTTCATCCGCGTCCCTTTGCCCGCCGCCATGATCACAACGTTGAGTGCCATACCCTGATGTCAGTGTCAAAAACCGGAATTATCAGCCTGCTGTGCTTGCTGGCTGCGCTGTTGCTGAGCGGTTGCAGTGCCATACGTCTCGCCTACAACAACGCGCCGCAGCTGAGTTGGTGGTGGCTGGACGGCTATGTGGACTTCGCCGGCGATCAGTCCGGGCCGGCACGCCAGGCCGTGGACCGCTGGTTTGATTGGCACCGGCCCAGCCAACTGCCAGCCTACGCCCTGCTGTTGGTGAAGGCCCAGGGGCAGATCACACAAGACATCACGGCCGAAGAAGCCTGCCGCTGGAACGGCCGCGCGCGCGCGCTGCTGGAGCCAGCGCTTCAAAGGGCTGCCGCCGAGTTCGCGCCACTGGTCACCGGATTGGGTGAAGCGCAGTTCAAGCATCTGCAAGAGCGCTACCGCGAACGCAATGCAGAGATGCGTGATGAGTTCTTGAGTCCCGAGCCTGCAACGCGCCGGCGCGAAACGATGCGCCGAACGGTCGAACGCGCCGAGCGCCTGTACGGTGCGCTGGAAGAACCCCAGTTGCAGATCATCCGCACGGGTTTAGCCAGTTCACCGTTCAATCCCGAGCTGTGGCTGTTGGAGCGCGAGCGCCGCCAGCAAGAAGCGCTGAGAGTTCTGCGTCAGATCCAGGCCGACAATCCCAGTGCCGAGCAAAGTGTTGCAGCGCTGCGCGCCTTGGCTTTCGGCAGCGAGCGATCACCCGATGCTGCTTACCGCAGCTATCAGCTTAAGCTGACCGAATACAACTGCGCTCTTGCCGCCCGTGTTCACAACAGCACCTCGACGGCCCAAAGAACAGCAGCGAGAACCAAGCTCAAGGGCTGGGAAGAAGACCTGCGTGCATTGGTGCGTCAAAGCAACGGCCAGCAGTGATCGACGGCCGCAACTGCGGCAGGCCGTGCCGGCTCAGGGCGGCAACATCACCTGAACGCTGCGCGGGTTCAGACCCAGCTTCGGAAAATCCATCAAAGCTGCGTTGAACATGGCGGCCAAGGTCTGCGGGCCGCTGAAGTCATTGGCGCTTTCGCGGCTGGCGCGGGCCTCGAACACCGGTTTGCCGCTGATCCGGTCACGCATCAGCACCGCCGCCTGATGCTCGAAGCGGCTGAAGTCGTAGTGCAGGCCCAGGCTCCAGCGTGGGCCGGACCAGGGCCCGGCACGGAAGTAACCGAAGCCGCCGCGCCACCACAGCGGATCATCCCAAGGTTGCACATCGGTGCGGCCAATCCGGCTGCCCAGTTGTACCAGCACATCCGGCTCCTGCCCTGCAGCCACCGGCATGAAACCGGCCTTGGCTAAAGCGGGCTTGGCGGCGTCTTCCAGCAAGGCCGTCTGCTGGGCGAAACTCTGCTGCGAGGGCAGCCGCTCGAAAGCATAAGTGCCTGGCTGACGGCTGGAGGGCCAGTCGCCGTAGCTCGACACCTCGACATTCAGGCTGTTGAGCGCAGCACAGCCGCCGAGCGCGGCCACTGCGCAAAGCGCGATGGCCGCGCCGAGCCAATGGCGGCGGGGGTTGGGATGGGTGGCAAGCATGGGCAGGCTCCTCAATGTGTTCAACGTGTCAGGGTTTCATGATCTGGAGATCTGGAGATCTGGGGCTTGGCCCCGCCTCATGGAACTCAGTGTCAACCCTTGGTTTCAAGGGCCAGGACAGGGCGCGGCCGATGCATCGTGATGGGTTCGGTCACCGGCTCGTCGTCGATCTCGGCATCGTCTTGTCGGATGACCTGCCCCAGCGTCGCACAGGGCTCTGCATCAAACGCAATGTCACCGTCCTCGGTGGACACTCCAGTGGTTTGCAGCGTGGTGAAGGGATATAGCTTGGGGTCCATCAGGTGCGAAGGCACGACCTTGCTCATCGCCGTCAGCATGTTGTCGATGCGGCCTGGATACTGTCTTTCCCACTCCAGGATCATCTTCTTGGTTTGTACCCGCTGCAAATTGTTCTGGCTGCCGCACAAGGTGCAAGGAATGATCGGGAATTGACGGTGCTCAGCCCAGCGCTGCAAATCGCTCTCGGCCACATAGGCCAAGGGCCGGATCACGATGTGCTTGCCGTTGTCGCTCATCAGCTTGGCTGGCATGCCCTTCAAGCGGCTGCCGAAAAACATGTTCATCAGCAGCGTCACGACCATGTCGTCGCGGTGATGGCCCAAAGCGATCTTGGTCGCGCCCAATTCACCTGCCACCCGGTACAGGATGCCGCGACGCAGACGCGAGCACAGGCTGCACATCGTCTGACCCTCGGGGATCAGACGCTTGACGACCGAGTAGGTGTCCTGTTCTTCAATGTGGAAAGGCACACCCAAGGACCTCAGATACTCCGGCAGCACATGCGCGGGGAATCCTGGCTGCTTCTGGTCCAGATTGACCGCCACCAGCTCAAAGCGGATGGGCGCACGCGCCTGCAAGCCCATCAGCACGTCCAGCAACGCATAGCTGTCCTTGCCGCCAGACAGGCAGACCATGACCTTGTCACCCTCTTCGATCATCTGGAAGTCGCCAATGGCCTTGCCCACCAGGCGGTGCAAACGCTTGCCCAGCTTGTTGGCCTCGAAGGCGGCGCGGCGCGGGTCTGGGCGGCGCTCTTGCCGTTCTTGGCGCTCTTGGGGGCGCTCGCCCACCGTGGCTCTGCTTGCGTCGATGTGGAGGGTGTTCATGCTGTCACCGCTTTGCTGCCGAAAACCTCGACCCCCACGGCCTTGCAGTCAGGATAGACATCGGGCTTGGCGGTGCTGACTCGCGCCGCGCGAACCCGCGGATGCTGCAGCATCTTGGCCAGCAACTCGTCGGCCAATGTTTCTTGCAGCTGGATGTGGCCTTGCGCCACCCGCTCGGCCACGGTGCGGCGGATGAAGTCGTAGTCCACGACCTCGTCCAGCTGGTCGGCCCGAGGTGTGGATTGCGCCAAAGGCACGTAAAGATCGACGTTGATCAGCACCCGCTGCGCGCCCTGTTTTTCAAAGTCATGGACACCGATGTGCACCTGCACTTCGTAGTCCTGCAAAAAAAGCCGGCGGCAGTCGGCCAGATCGACACTGACGGCTGAGTGGGAAGCGGGACGATCGAGGGAAGAGGACATCGAGGTTATCTTTGCAGTCGGTTGAAAGTGCCTGCGCCAGTGCGCACAGCGGGGTCGGGTGCGATCAGGTCAGGAATTTGGCCAACGCAGGCAACTTGGCCCGTAAGGGTGGCCGCAAAAAGGGTATCCGCCATCAGGGTAGCCACTTATCCATGCCCCCCTCCGGTCCCGCAAGGGCAGCAGGGGTTGCGGCAGAAAGTGCGTCAGGATCCCCGCGCGCCAGAAACATCACATCCCTCGTTTGCCCTTGCAGATGTTGGCCACCATCCACCAGCAGGGTGGTCCCTGTGACGGCCCGTGCGCCCAGCAAGTAGTGCACGGCCTGAGCCACATCCTGCGGGGTGGAGCTGCGCTGCAACGGTGTCATCGTGTGCGATCGGCTGAATTCTTCATCACTCATGGTCCCCGACAGCAGCGTCACGCCAGGTGCTACGCCGCACACCCGCAAGCGCGGCGCCAGCGCCTGGGCCAGCGCAGTGTTGGCAGCTTCCAGCGCCGCTTTGCTCAAGCTGTAAGACAGGTAGTCGGGGTTGGGGTTCCACAGTTTCTGGTCCAGGATGTTGACCACCACTCCCTGCACGCCAGGCGCCAACTGCCGATGCAGAGCACGCGCCAGGACGATGGGCGCTGCCGTGTTGGCGCGCCAATGCCGCTCCATGCAGGCATAGCTGAAGCCTGGCACATCATCAAACTCAAACAGCGACGCGTTGTTGACCAAAGCGGCCACGGGGCCCAGCGCGCGGCTCACCGCAGGCAACAGCGCCTCGACTTCTGCTTCCACAGAGAGGTCCGCAGCAAAGGCTTGCGCCTGACCGCCGTGTTGACGGATCAGCTGCACCGTTTCCTGCGCACCTGGTGCCGACTTCAGATAGTGCACGGCCACGCACCAGCCCTGCTGCCCAAGATGCAACGCAATCGCACGCCCGATACGTTGGGCCGCGCCAGTCACCAGGACCACGGGTTTGTTTGGCATGCGCTTTCACACGGTGTAGACAATAGGCTCCATGTCGAAGCCTGAAACACAGAGTTTATCGGCCGGCCCCGGTTTCAGCGGGCTGCGTGCGAGAGCGA
>JBBQIB010000318.1:0-4976 GCA_038324515.1 Burkholderiales bacterium | reverse complement strand
CTCATCGTGCACGGCGGCAACCCGCTCAGCGGGCGCATCGTGCCTTCTGCCAACAAGAACGCGGTGCTGCCGATCCTGTGCGCCACCCTGCTCAGCTCGCAGCCGATCCGGCTGCATCGGGTACCCGAGATCACCGACGTGCGCAAGATCCTCGAGATCTTCGGGCAACTGGGCAGCCAGGTCGAAATCGACTACAGCACGGGCGACTTGCAGTTGCACCACCAAAACACCCAATTTGACCCGGTGCAGCACCACCTGCCCGAAGAAATGCGCTCATCGATCATGCTGGTGCCACCGCTGCTGGCCCGATTTGGTGTGGCCAGGATCGAAAACGATGTGCAGGGCTGCACCCTGGGCGTGCGCGAGATCGACCCGCATGTGGAGGTGATGGAGCGCTTCGGCGCGCGCGTCGAGCGCCGCCGCGAAGCCCTGTTCATGCGTGCCGACAGCGGCTTGCAGGCCAACCACCACTGGCTGGACTACGCCTCGGTCACCACGACCGAGAATTTCGTGCTGTGCGCGGCGCTGGCCCACGGCACCAGCACCTTGATGAATGCCGCCAGCGAGCCGCATGTGCAAGAGTTTTGCCGCTTCATGACCCTGCTGGGGGCGCAGATCGAAGGCATCGGCACCAGCCGCTTGACGGTACACGGCGTGCAGCGCCTGGGCGGCGCCGAGTTCACCTTTGACGAAGACTTTCACGAGGCCGTGACCTTCATGGCGCTGGGCGCCATCACCGGCGGCAGCGTCAGCGTCAAGAACTCGGCGCCGGAGCAATTTCCGCTGATCGACCGCACGTTTGCCAAGTTTGGCGTGCGGGTGGTGCACGAGGGCGGCTGGTCGCGCGCGGAGGTGGACGGTGTGATGCGCGTCAAAGAGCCCTTCACCCGCAACATCCTGCAGAAGATCGAGGCCGCGCCCTGGCCTTATCTGCCGGTGGATCTGTTGCCGATCTTCGTGGCCCTGGGCGTCAAGGCCGAAGGCAGTGCGATGTTCTGGAACAAGGTCTACGAAGGGGCGATGGGCTGGACCTCCGAGCTGTCCAAGTTCGGCGCCCATGCCTTCATGGCCGACCCGCACCGCATCATCACTTTTGGCGGCAAGCCGCTGTCGCCTGCCGAGGTCGAGAGCCCCTACATCATCCGCGTGGCCATCGCTTTGCTGATGCTGTCGTGCAGCATCCCCGGCCGCAGCGTGATCCGCAACGCCACGCCGGTGCGTCGCGCCCACCCCCATTTCGCCGAGAACATCCGCGCCTTGGGGGCGCAGATCGAGTGGGTGGAGGGGGATTGAAGCTGAGTCAAGCTGAGTGAAGCTGATGGACGCTCTGTGAACCTGAGTGAGGACAGGTGAGCTGCATGGCGCGCAAAGACAAGCATGTCAGCGAGACCCTGGCCACGCAGTTTTTGCGGCGGGCGGGGGTCGCGTTCACCGAGCATCCCTACGACTATGTCGAGCATGGCGGCACATCTGAATCGGCACGTCAGCTTGGCGTGCCTGAACACGAGGTCATCAAGACCCTGGTGATGCAAGATGAGCAGGCCAGGCCGCTGATCGTCTTGATGCATGGCGACAGACTGGTCAGCACCAAGGCGCTGGCGCGCGAGATCGGCTGCAAGTCGGTCAGCCCTTGTCGGCCCGAGGTGGCGCAGCGCCACAGCGGTTATCTGATCGGCGGGACTTCACCTTTTGGCAGCCGCAAGACGATGCCCGTCTATGTGCAGGACAGCGTGCTGGTGTTGCCGCGCATCTACATCAACGGCGGCCAGCGGGGTTTTCTGGTCGGCCTGAACCCCGCCTGCCTGGTGCAGCAGTTGGCCGCCCAAGCCGTTCGCTGCGCGCTCTGAGCGGCCCCTGACTGCGCCTCGGCGCGGGTTTAGACTGCTGGCCCATGTCCGCCCTTGCCATGCCCCTGGCGCTGATTGCGTCTTATCTGATCGGCTCGCTGTCGTTTGCCGTCATCGTCAGCCGGCTGATGGGCCTGTCCGACCCGCGCAGCTATGGCAGCGGCAACCCGGGTGCGACCAACGTGCTGCGCTCGGGCAACAAGGCGGCGGCCGTGTTGACGCTGATGCTGGACGCGCTGAAGGGCTATGTGCCTGTGGTGCTGGTGCTGCTGTGGGGACCACGCTTCGGGCTCGGTCAGGATGCGGCTGCCTTTGCTGGTCTGGCTGCTTTCATCGGCCACTTGTGGCCGGTGTTCTTCGGGTTTCAGGGCGGCAAAGGCGTGGCCACGGCGGCCGGGGTTTTGCTGGCGATCAACCCTTATCTCGGGCTGGCTGTGCTGTTGAGCTGGGCGCTGATTGCGGTATTTTTCAGATACTCGTCGCTGGCAGCATTGGTGGCTGCAGTGTTTGCACCGTTTTATCAAGCGCTGATCTGGGGCACCGGGCCCACGTTGCTGGCCATCGCGGGGATGGGGTTGCTGCTGATCTGGCGCCACCAGGCCAACATCAAGAAGCTGCTGCAGGGCACAGAGAGCAAGCTGGGGCAAAAATCGGCGTCAGAGTCAGCTTCAGCGGCCAAAGCTGCTTCAGCCAACCAAAGCAAAGGAAAACACTGAATGGTTCAAAGATTCGACGTCGGCAGCCGGCTGTCCGAAATGGCGGTGCACAACGGCGTGTGCTATCTGGCCGGCCAGGTGCCTGGCGACGCCACCCAAGACATCGGCGGGCAAACGCAGCAGGTGTTGTCCAGCATCGACGCCCTGCTGGCCCGTGCAGGCACCGACAAGGGCAAGCTCTTGATGGTGCAGATTTTCATCAGGGATCTGGCGGACTTTGCCGGCATGAACGCCGCCTGGGAGGCCTGGGTCCCCGCCGGCCAGGCACCACCCAGGGCCACCGTCTGCGCCGCCCTGGCCAAGCCGGAGTGGCGGGTCGAGATGGTCGTGACTGCGGCCCTCTGATCGACGATGTCGATGAGCCGTAAATCCTGGATTGAGCTGGGCGCATTGCTGCTGGTGGTGTGGCTGGGCTCGCAGTGGTGGATCAGTCACAACCAGGCAGCACTGGGCGGGCGCATGGCGGCGCTGGCGCAACCGGGTGATGTGCAGATGATTTCTTCGGTCACCTGCCCCCTGTGTGCAGTGGCCAGAACCTGGCTGCTCAACAACGAAGTAGCACACCAGGAATGTTTCATCGAACGCGACGCAGTGTGTCGTCAGCGCTTCGAGAGCCTGCTGGCGCCCGGCACGCCAGTGTTCTTGGTGCGCGGCCAGATGCAGCTGGGCTTCAGCCCCGAGCGCATCCTGTTGCGATTGCAAAAAGAGAGTTGAAGGCAGGAAAGTTGAAGGCAGGAAAGCTGAAGCCCGCGACTCACTCCGGCAGCCGCCGGCCTTTGATCAGAGCCCCAGCGCCGCCACCGACCCCCGGCCCTCGCGCAGGATACTGAACTCGTCTGTGCTCAAGTCCACCACGGTGGTGGGCTTTGCCGGGCAGGCACCAGCATCCACGACTGCCTGCAGCATTTTCTCGAAGCGCTCGCGGATCTCTTGCGCGTCGTTCATCGGCTCTGTCTCGCCAGGCGCGATCAAGGTGGTGGCGAGCAGCGGCTCGCCGAAATGGGTCAGCAGTTCTTGCAGCACCTTGTGCTCTGGCACCCGCAGCCCGATGGTGCGGCGGCTGGGGTGGCTCAAGCGGCGCGGCACTTCGCGGGTGGCTTCCAGCACAAAGGTGTAGGGTCCTGGCGTGGCCATCTTCAGCAAGCGGTAGCGCAGGTTGTCGACGCGGGCGTAACTGGCCAGCTCGCTCAAGTCTTTGCACAACAGCGTGAAATGGTGCTTGTCGTCCACCTGCCGGATACGCCGCAACTGCTCGGCAGCCGATTTGTCGTCCAACCTGCACACCAGCGCGTAACTGCTGTCGGTGGGCACTGCAGCCACACCACCACTTTGCAAGATCTGCGCGGCTTGTTTCAGCAGCCGGGGTTGCGGGTTCTGCGGGTGGACTTCAAAATACTGGGCCATCGCGGGTTGTGCTCAATCTCGGGCTCAAGCTCAGGCCACCGTCACCGGAATCTTGCCGATCCGCAGCTGCCACTCTTTGGGCCCCGTGTTGTGCACGCTGGTGCCGCCTGCGTCCACGGCGACGGTGACCGGCATGTCGACGACATCAAACTCGTAGATCGCTTCCATGCCCAGGTCTGCAAAACCCACCACCTTGGCGTGTTTGATGGCCTTGGACACAAGGTAGGCCGCGCCGCCCACCGCCATCAGATAAGCGCTGCGGTGCTTCTTGATCGCCTCGATGGCCACCGGCCCACGCTCGGCCTTGCCCACCATCGCAATCAGCCCGGTCTGCGCCAGCATCATCTCGGTGAACTGGTCCATCCGGGTCGCGGTGGTGGGGCCGGCGGGGCCGACCGCTTCGTCGCGCACCGGGTCGACCGGGCCCACGTAGTAGATGACCCGGTTCTTGAAATCCACCGGCAGCGGTTCGCCTTTGGCCAGCATGTCCTGGATGCGCTTGTGCGCAGCGTCGCGGCCGGTCAGCATTCTTCCGTTGAGCAGCAGCGTCTGGCCGGGCTTCCAGGTCGCCACGTCTTGTGGCGTCAAGCTGTTCAGGTCCACCCGCTGGCTCTTTTGGTAGTCGGGTGCCCACTGGACGTCGGGCCACAGGTCCAGGCTGGGAGGCTCCAGGAACGCGGGACCGCTGCCGTCCAGCACCAGATGGGCGTGGCGCGTGGCGGCGCAGTTGGGAATCATCGCCACTGGCTTGCCGGCAGCGTGGGTGGGGTAGGTGGCGATCTTGACGTCCAGCACGGTGGTCAGGCCGCCCAAGCCTTGCGCGCCAATGCCCAGCGCGTTGACCTTCTCGTAAAGCTCGATGCGCAATTCTTCCAGCTTGTTCTGCGGCCCACGGGCCAGCAGATCAAACATGTCGATCGGCTCCATCAGCACTTCTTTGGCCAGCAGCATGGCTTTTTCGGCCGTTCCGCCCACGCCAATGCCCAGCATGCCCGGTGGGCACCAGCCT
>JBBQIB010000317.1:0-5039 GCA_038324515.1 Burkholderiales bacterium | reverse complement strand
GGTGGACGCGCGCCGCGACACCCGCCACCACATGGCCTGGCGCGATTACGTCACGCATCACGTCAGCCAGGGCACGGCCGCCTACTTTGACCAAGGCCAGGCTGCCTGGGGGCCCGACCACAGCGGCGGCCTGTATGCGAGCTGGCGGCGGCAGTCGGAGCACGACTTCGGCCCGTCGATGCTGATGGGATATCGGGGCTTCAGCCAGCGGCTGCGCAAGCTGCCCTCCGACCCGATTGCGCTGATCGACGCCGCAGTGCCTGCGTTGCGCATCCCGCAAGAGGGGCGCGAAGAGTACTTCACCGCGCTGCTGATGAGCATCAACGGTTGGTCATCCTGGTGCGCCTACCAGCGCTGGCAGGCGCGGCTGGCAGGGCGCGACGACGACCACATCGTGCACATGCTGGCCATCCGCCTGGCCTGGGAGTGGTTGCTGCATGAAGGTCACCCCGAGTCCGGGGTCGCCGAAGGGCTGGCTGGCGCCTGGCGCGGCGCCGAAACTGCGGTCGCGCGCGCGCAGTCCGCGCAAAGCCGCGACTGGCTGTGGCAGGTGGCGCTCGAGCGGGCCTACCAGGCGCCGGTGGCGAAGGCGCTGATGGCGGGGGCCCCGAAGCCTGGCGCCGTCGAAGCGACGCCGGCCGTGCAGGCCGTGTTCTGTATCGACGTGCGCTCCGAGATCTACCGCCGCGCGCTTGAGATGAGCAGCGCCAACGGGGTCCAGACCCTGGGCTTCGCCGGCTTCTTCGCGCTCTTCATCGAATACCGGCCGTTCGGCAGCGAGATGGTGCGGCCGCAGTTGCCCGGCCTGCTGCAGCCGGCGCTGTGCGTCACCGACGAATGCGATACGCCAACGCTCAACGACGCGCTGGCCAAGCGCCGCAAGACCAGCCTGCTGATGCGCCAGCAGTGGCAGACCTTTCGCGGTGGCGCCAGCTCCACCTTCTCCTTCGTCGAAGCCTGCGGGCTGCTTTATGCCGGCAAGCTGATCAAGAGTCGCCTAGGCGGCGAAAGAAATCCAGTGCCCATTGAGCTGACCGGGTTGTCTGCGGCGGATCGCCGCACGCTGCGCCCGCGTTGGCCCACCAGCGGCGGGCCGGATGCAGAAGCGCGCGTCACCATGGCGGCCACGGCGCTGGGCGCGATGGGTCTTTCAACCGGCCATGCGCGCGTGATCCTGCTCGCCGGGCATGGCAGCACGAGTGCCAACAACCCGCATGCCGCAGGGCTGGACTGCGGTGCCTGTGGCGGGCAGACGGGCGAGGTGAATTCGCGCGCGCTCGCAGCACTGCTCAATGACCCGGCCGTGCGCGAGGGTCTGCAGCAACGCGGGCTGGACGTGCCCGAGACCACGATCTTCGTCGGCGGCCTGCACAACACCACCCTCGACGAGATGCTGCTCTACGACACCGATCTGCTGCCTGCCAGCCACAGCCAAGATCTCGAGGTACTGCGTGGCTGGCTTGCCGAGACCGGCAGGCGCACGCGCGCCGAACGCGCCGCCTTGCTGGGTCTGGCAAGCCAGGCCGACGTGCCCGCCGAGCTGCAAGAGTCCATCCTGGCGCGCAGCAGCGACTGGGCGCAGGTGCGCCCGGAGTGGGGCCTGGCGGGCTGTGCCGCTTTTGTCGTCGCACCGCGCAGCCGCAGCCAGCACATGAACCTCAGCGGCCGCAGCTTCCTGCACGATTACCGCTGGGAGCGCGATCCCGGCTTCAAGGTGCTGGAGCTGATCATGACCGCGCCGATGGTGGTCACCCACTGGATCAACATGCAGTACTACGCCTCCACCGTGGACAACAAGCTCTACGGCAGCGGCGACAAGGTGCTGCACAACGTGGTGGGCGGCAACGTCGGCGTGTTCGAGGGCAACGGCGGCGATCTGCGCATCGGCCTGCCCATGCAGTCCCTCCACGACGGCGAGCAATTCGTGCACACGCCGTTGCGGCTGTCGGTGTTCATCGAGGCGCCGCGCCAGGAGATCGACCACATCATCGCCAATCATGCCGTCGTCAAGCAGCTCATCGACAACGAGTGGCTCTTCCTGTTCCACATCGAGCCCGCAGGCACGGCAGTCTCGCGTTATCGCCCCGGCGGGGTTTGGCAGGAAGTCAAAGCGACACATTGACCCGCTGCGGGTCTGTCGCACTGCCTTTTCCCTCAAGTTGCTGCGGGAAGAGAGGGTGGCTTGTCCTTCGGCGGGCTTCTGCGGCGGCCAGTACTCAGAGGCTGAGAGTTTTTCGAGCGTGGCCTCCGTCGTCGCGGAGACCCTACAGCAGCGACAGAGACTGCCGATATGACCAGGGATGAAGTCACCCAAGTTTCCCCTGTGCCTGCCTCGGGTCCGCCCGGCGGCGCTGCCGGGCTGCACGCGGGTTGTCGCGCCGGGCAACTCACGGCGCGTCTGACGCGCTCACCCCGAAGACCATGCGCTGGCCCACGCTCAACATCCGCAACACGGTGCTGCTCGCCATTGCCGCTGCGGTGCTGCTGCCGACGCTGGCGCTCTGGCATGTCGAGCAGACGCTCACCCGTGACTCTTACGCCCCCCTCATCGAGCAAAACCGCAAGGCCGTGCTGGTCATGGCGTCCGCAGCCCTTGTCGAGCCGATGTGGACGCTGGACGACGAAGCGATCGCCGCAGCAGCCAGGCGAACGCTCGCCGAACCGTCGATCCTGAGCCTGCGTGTACGCGAACAGCGGCCGGGCACGACACCGATCATGGTCGCACGGCCAGATGCCCGGCCTGGCCAGGGCGTGCTGCTCAAGACCCGCATCACGCGCGAGGGCGAGGCGCTGGGCGAAGTCGAAATCTGGTTCGACGCCGAACAGCTGGACCGGGTGCTCGCCGCGCGCCGCTTGGCCACTCTGCAGCTCGCGGCGCTGCAGGTGCTGCTGGGCCTGGTGGTGCTGCTGGCCGTGCTCTACCAGCGCCTGCTGAAGCCCATCCAGCGCCTCAAGCAGCAGGCCAACGACATCGCGTCACGCGCCGACGTGGCACCCGTTGCATGGAGCGGTCGTGATGAGCTCGGCCAGCTCGGCCAGCACCTGAATGAAGTACACAGCCAGATCGACGGCCTGTTCGACCAGCTCGAAGCCCAGAAGGCCGAACTTGAAAAAATCGCACTGCACGACGCGTTGACCGGACTGCCCAACCGCACGCTGTTCAGGGAGCTTGCGCAGGCCGCCGTGGCGGCCGCAAAGCGCGACCAGGGCAGGTTGGCGCTGCTGTTCGTGGACCTGGACCGCTTCAAGTCGGTGAACGACTCGATGGGACATGCTGCGGGCGATCGCCTGCTGGTGACGGTGGCCGAGCGGCTGCGGCATGCGCTGCGCGCATCCGACGTCGTCTGCCGCCACAGCGGCGACGAGTTCACTGTGCTGCTGCGCGACGCCTCGCAGTTGGGCGAAGTCGGTGCCACCGCCGAGCGCCTGCTGAAGGAAATCGAAGCACCCGTCAGCCTGGACGGTGGCTTCGTCAACATCTCGGCCAGCATCGGGATCGCGCTCTACCCCGACGACGCCGCCGACCACGAAGAGCTGGTGCGCCACGCCGATACCGCGATGTACGAGGCCAAGAACCTGGGCGCAGCGCGCTACAGCTTTTTTCGCGCCGAGTTCAACGCCCATCGGTTCGCCACCCTGCAGCTTGAGCAGGAACTCGTGCGCGCACTCGAAAACAACGAGTTCGTCCTGTACTACCAGCCCCAGGTGGCGTCGGCGACGGGCGCGCTGCTGGGCTGCGAGGCCCTCATCCGCTGGGTCCACCCGGAGCGCGGGCTGGTGCCCCCCGTGCAGTTCATCAGCGCAGCCGAACGCTGCGGCCTGATCAGCGATCTCGGTGCCTGGACGATCCGCGCCGCCTGCGCCCAGATCGCGCGCTGGAAGGCGCAAGGCATGCCCTTCGGCTCGGTGGCGGTCAATGTCTCGGCGCTCGAATTCCGCCACCACCGTCTGGTCGACACGCTGACGAGCGCCATGGCCGAGTTCGGCGTGGCCCCGCACGAGCTCGAGATCGAGATCACCGAGAGCGTGCTGATGACCGACACAGACACCACGCACCGCATCGTCGAGCGCCTGCACGAGCTCGGCATGCGCCTGGCGGTCGACGACTTCGGCACCGGTTACTCGTCGCTGGCGTACCTGAAGCATCTGCGGCCTTCGAAGGTGAAGATCGACCGCAGCTTCATCAGCGACCTCAGCGACGACGAAGACGACCGCGTGCTCGTGAAGGCCATCATCCAGTTGGCGCATGCACTGGGCATCCCGGTTGTCGCCGAGGGCGTCGAAACCACCGAGCAGCGCGACTTCCTGCGTCATGTCGGCTGCGAGGTGCTGCAGGGCTACCTGATCAGCCGCCCACAGCCGCCAGCAGGCTTCGAAAAGTTCGTCGCCGGACTCAATGACGTCACGGCCGAGATGGCCGAGATCGCCGAGATGGCCGACCCGGTCAGCTGCCCCGGCTGAGCTGGCCGATTCGGGCGATTTGGGCGATTGGATCAACCAGGCTGAGGGGATTTCAACCTTCCGAAGCCTGCAAAAAGGGCAGCGTGTCAGCCAGAGCCCATTGGCACGCTCAGCAAGGCCGCATCAGGCTTCTCGCAAACGGTGTTGTGCGCCAGCGTGAGCGGTCCGCCACCTGGCTCCAGCGCGCCGCTGGCGTCAACGCCCACAGCCTTGAATTTCCACACCGCGCCGATCCGCTTGAAGTTGCCCACGGGCAGCCCGTCGGCGCTGTGGACACGCATCACGCCCTCGCTGAAAGGCAAAAGGGTCAGCGGTCCGGGTACCGCAGGGGTCGATGACGTCATGGCACCAGTGTGGCAGAGGTGAGGGTGCCACGCACGAACGTGCCGACCGCGTTGAGAGACGATTCGCAGCCCTCTGCGAGCGGCCGATGCATGTGCAGCCGCTGTGCCGGACCTGAGGGTGCAAGGCACCCTCGCGAGCCCGTCGCTGGCTTCAGGGTTTGCGCTGTGCTGCGCGCGCCTCGTCTTCGCGCATGTGCTTGAGGAAGTAGCGCAGAAAAAAGACTCCCATGCCCA
>JBBQIB010000316.1:0-5042 GCA_038324515.1 Burkholderiales bacterium | reverse complement strand
TTGAAGTTGTCAAAGCCACGCCGGATCTCGCTGTCCAGCCGCTTGGCCACGTCCAGGCCCCAGCGTTCGATCCATTGCGATCGTGACAGGCGCCCGCTGGCGTTTTGCCCTTGGCCGCCGCTGCGGCTGGAGCAGCCCCAGGCAGTCTGGTTGGCCTCCAGCACCAGCGCCTGGATGCCGTGGTCTTGGGCCAGATACAGCGCCGTCGACAGGCCGGTCGAGCCGGAGCCGATGACTACCACTTCAGCGTCCACATCGCCGCTGATCGGGCCGTCGTTTGGCGGCGGTTCGCCCGCGGATGCGACCCAATAGGACGGCGCGTAGGCTGTGCCATGCCCAGGCGTGGCATCGACCAGCGGGTCATAGGCCGGTTCGTAAGGGCGTAGTACCGGGCCGGCGCGTGTCATCGAGTTCATGACGATGTTCCTGATTTTTCTTGGGCGGGCAGGGGTGGTGTTGCCTGGCGGGGCATCAGCCGGTTTGGCCGGGAGGGCCTCTGTCGCGGTCCCGGTTCAGCGTAAGCTGCGCACTTTGCAAACTCATCATCCTCGCCATGACAGCCTCTCAACCTACCGTGACCATCCAGACCCTGATCGATTTCAACGCCGCGTGGAACCGCCATGATATTGAAGCGCTGATGGGATTCATGCACGACGAATGTGCGTTTCATGCTGTTGCCGGGCCCGAGTTGCTGGGCCGCAGTTTCAAGGGCCGCAAAGCCGTGCGCGAAGGCTTCGAAGCGGCCTGGCTCAACTGCCCCGATGCGGCCTGGCTGGACGGCGAGCATCTGGTGGCCGGTGATCGGGGCATCTCCGAATCGACGTTCACAGGCACCCGGCTCGATGGCGCGCGCATCGAGGCGCGCATGGTCGATGTGTTCACGTTCAAGGAGGGCAAGATCCTGGTGAAGAACGCATTCCGCAAGGACCGCCTGCCGTTGGTCAAGGTCTGAAACACGCAGCGCAGGGTTCATTGCCATGACCGGTGACGTGGGCCCGCAGCCAGCATCGACACGATCTCTCGCAACACCGTGTTGCTGACCGAGTGGGACAGGTCGAAGGCCCGGTTGTGGCGGTAATAGGGGCTCAGGTCCAGACCCACGCCGACGCCGTAAACCTCGACTTCGCCCTGCGCCGCCAACTGGCTGACGACCTGGCTGAGGTGGTGATCGAGGTAATGCACATCGTTGGCCAGCGCGGTGGCGCCATCGGTCGGGCTGCCGTCAGAGACCACCAACAGCAGCCTGCGCCCCTCGTGCTTTTGCACCAGCCGCTGCGCTGCCCATCTCACCGCTTCGCCGTCCACGCCTTCGCGGAACAGGTCGGCCTTGAGCATGGCGCCGATCGCCCGGCGGGCCCGCCGCCAGGGTATGTCGTAGGCTTTGAATACCAGGTGGCAGGTTTCGTTCAAGCGCCCGGGGTGTGGGGGGCGGCCGGCGCGTTGCCAGGCACGTTGGGCGCGTCCGCCTTGCCAGGCACGGGTGGTGAAACCGAGCACCTCGCTGGCGACGCCGATCTGGTCCAGCGCACGCACCATCACGTCTATCAGCGTGGCCACCGCTTCGATGTGCTCACGCATCGAGCCCGAGCAATCCACCAGAAAGCTCAGTGCTGCCTCGGGCTGCGGCGTGTGCCGTTCGATCTGGAACAGGCGGCGCTCTTCGGGTGAGGTGATCAACCGGCTGAGTTGGCGGCCGTCGATGTAGCCTTCTTCCTGGCCGCCCAACCAGCCGTCTCGCTGCGGTGCGCAAAGAACGGCTTGCAGATCCCGCGCCAGGCGGGCCTGTTGAATGGCCTGCTGCTCGATGCGTTTGTCCAGCCGCTCGCGGTACTCGATCAGTTCAGCAGCCCGCACCAGGCTGTCGGCATCGATTTCGGTGTCGAACTCTTGGGTGAAGATGCGATAGCCCAGTGCCGACTCGCCCAGCAAACGGCTTTGGCCGCTGTTGGCGGCGCTGAAAACCGGGTCGCTGTCGGCCTCGAAATCCATTCGGAGGTTGAACAGTGCGGGCTTGTCTGCGTCCTGTGCATCATGGGCCGCATCTGTGCCTCGTGGCCGTGTTTCATCTGCCTCGCCGGCAATGAACATCGCGTTCACTTTCTCGGCAATCTGCAGCGCGTGCTCGGCATAAAGGCTTTGTTTGTGGCGGCTGCGTCGCAAGCCTGCCAGTGCGCCGCCCAGGCTGGGTACCACGGCCATCCGGGTGGCTTCAATGGCGTCTTCGCTGGCGTACAGCACCGGTTGCGCGGTCACTTTGGCGCGGCAGACCTGAGCGACGGTGTACAGCAAGATGCCACGCGCACTCTCCGTCAGGCCGCTGTAGAAGAACTCCAGCGACCAGGCTTCGAAGCGGTGGCGCAGGTTGTGCACCAGGCCGGGCATGTCTGCTGGCGCCAGGGCCTCGACGCGAAACTGCTCAAGCATCTCGAACAGCAGGCGGGGCAGTGCAGCAGGGGGGCACAGTTGTTTGTGCACAGCAGCGTCGCTGAAACGCAAGCGCAAGGCCATCGCATCTGCTGCGCCGCGAAACGAGCTGAAGTCGTCGCTCTGCGGGGTCGGGCTGAGGTGCGGCGCGAAGGGCGGCAAGGCCCGGTCACCGCGGTACAAGCTGCGGCCCCTGAAGTGCAATGCAGCCTCGCCAGTGATCGCCCGGATCGCGGCTGCGCACAGGTCGTCGATGGGCTGCTGCTGCCGGGTGATGCTGGCTGCCGCGGGCTGCGCTGGGCTCATGTGGAAGTGGTCCTGAGCGCGTGTGACTCTTCCAGCTCGCGGTGGAAGCAGCGCTGAAAATACTCGGCCACGATCGGCCGCTCAGCCTCGTCGCACTTGTTGACGAAAGACAGCCTGAAGGCCAGACCGGGATCGCGGAAGATCTCCATGTTCTCAGCCCAGGTGATGACGGTGCGCGGCGACATCAACGTCGACAGATCGCCGACCTTGAAGCCCTGGCGTGTCAGCTCGGCCACGGCGACCATGGCGTTGACGAGTTCAGCCCCTGCTGCATCTGCGTAGGCCGGCACCCTGGCTTGCACGATGGCGACCTCTTCAGCGCGGGGCAGGTAGTTCAGCGCCACGACGATGTTCCAGCGGTCGATCTGCGCGTGGTTCAGGCGCTGCGCCCCGTGGTACAGGCCATTGAGGTTGCCCTGGCCCACCGTGTTGGCGGTGGCAAACAGGCGAAAGAAGGGGTGCGGGCGCAGCACGCGGCTCTGGTCCATCAACGTGAACTGGCCGTCACGCTCCAGGATGCGCTGGATCACGAACATGACCTCAGGGCGCCCGGCGTCGTACTCGTCAAAGATCAGCGCCACCGGCCGCTGCAACGACCAGGGCACGATGCCTTCCTGAAACTCGGTCACTTGCTGGCCGCCGCGCAGCACCACGGCGTCTTTGCCCACCAGATCCAGGCGCGAAACATGCCCGTCGAGGTTGACGCGCACGCAGGGCCAGTTCAAGCGTGCCGCCACTTGCTCGATGTGCGTGGACTTGCCGGTGCCATGCAGGCCTTGCACCATGACGCGTCGGTCACGCTCAAAGCCTGCCAACAGCGCCAGCGTCACAGCGGGGTTGAAGCGGTAGCTG
Organism: Burkholderiales bacterium; assembly: GCA_038324515.1. Taxonomy (GTDB): domain Bacteria; phylum Pseudomonadota; class Gammaproteobacteria; order Burkholderiales; family Burkholderiaceae_C; genus Rubrivivax. Next base: position 1,460 of record JBBQIB010000316.1, on the reverse strand, counting down.
GTGTCGATCTCGGGCACATGCTCGTCGCGCTCGGCAAAGGCCGGCACCTGCAGGTCGGTGTCGATGCCGAACACAGCGCGCGCCGAGACCAGGCAGGTCGGCCGCATGGCCATCAAATCTGACATCTGTGGGTCTCGGCCGGCAGTTTTGCTTTGCCGCATGGGGCTGCGCCTTTCATCTGTCATTCAAACGTTATTCATGCGCGCTGATGGTTCTGTGGCTGCTGGTCTGCTCCCGGGTCGATACGGCTCAGCGCATCGGCTGCGCGCTGCAGCGCTGGCAGCAGCTTCAGCGCTTTCTCTGCGTTCAGCCGCATCGTCGGCGCTTGCACTGCCACGCACAGGTTGGAGCGGCCGGCTGACTGGGGTACCCGGACCGCCACGCACAGCAGTCCCGGCAGAAACTCTTCGTTGTCGACTGCAAAGCCCTGCCGCTTGACGGCCTTGAGCTCTTCTTCAAGCGCGGACAGATCAGTCAGAGTCTTGGGGGTGAAGGCCTCCAGCGGCACATGGGCCAGCAAGCGTTGGCGCTGGGCAGGTGTCATGCCGGCCAGGAAGACCTTGCCGCTGGCAGAGCAATGCACCGGCACCCGCGAGCCCGAGTGCAGATAAAAGCGAAGAGGTGCCGGGGTTTCGACGCGGTCCAGGTAGATGACCTCGTTGCCGCTGAGCGCTGTCAGGTTGCAGCTCTCGCCGACCTCGTTGACCAGCGCGCGCAGCACACCATGGCGCGCGCCGTGAAAAGTGTCATTGAGCAGCAGGTTCTGCGCCAGGCGGCGCAGTCGCGTGCCGGTTGCGTAATGGCGGTTGTCGGCGCTGCGTGTCAGCAGGCCCGCGGTCTCCAGCTGCTGCAGCATGCGGTGCAGGCTGGGCTTGGGGATTTGCGTCTTTTCGGCCAGGCTTTGCAGGGACTGGAACTCGTCCTTGGCGGCGATCACTTCCAGCAGCGCAAACAGTCGCAAGGTCGGGGTCTCGCCGTTGATCTCTACGGGGGTAGCCGAAAGTTTCAGCGTGTTTTTCATGGGCAGATGATAGCTGCATTCCGCAATATCACTGTAATCGTTCCAATAAGTGAGATTGGTTTTGACTTTTACGCGTTGGATGGATACAGTTCAATTCAGTTTTAAAAAGCGGAACATTTGATTCCGTATCCAGGGTTCCCTATTTGGAACTCCGTATTCAGGCCTTTCACCCCGAGTTCCAGGAGACTTCGATGAGCCAGACCCCGACCGACACCCGCACCGCCGTCAGCGGCGTCCAGAAAATGACGCCCTCCGAGGCTTTTGTCGAGACGCTGGTTGCCAATGGCGTGACCGACATGTTCGGCATCATGGGCTCGGCTTTCATGGATGCGATGGACATCTTTGCGCCTGCCGGTATCCGTCTGATCCCGGTGGTGCACGAGCAAGGTGCAGCCCACATGGCCGATGGCTACGCCCGGGTTTCAGGCCGCCACGGTGT
>JBBQIB010000315.1:0-5053 GCA_038324515.1 Burkholderiales bacterium | reverse complement strand
GTGCTGGCTTTGGGGCTGTACCTGTGCACCGGCATGATCTACGCGGCGGTGCACGCCATTCGTCAATGGGCACATCCGGTCACGCCGCTGAACTATCTGGTGCTGGGCTTGGCCTCAGGCTTTGTGTTGGCGGCTGCGTTGGCGGCCTGGGCTGCGCCTGAGTTGTTGAAGGTGTACGTGCAAGCAGCCTTGCTGACCACGCTGCTGGGCGCAGCCACGCGCGGCTGGGCCTTGTGGCGCAACCTGAGCCTGGTGCCTAAGACCACGCTGCAAACCGCCATTGGCGTACGCCACCCCAAGATCCAGCAGAAGTCTCAGGGCTTGATGGGCGGCAGCTTCAACACCCGCGAGTTCTTCCATGGCCGTACGCCGCAGGCCGTGCGCAGCATCCGCTGGGCAGCAGGGCTGTTGGGTTTTGTGGTGCCGGTAGCGTTGCTGCTGCTGGCCGCTGCCAGCGCTGCACCCTTGGTCTGGCTGGTGCTGGCCTTTTTGCTGCAGTACGTGGGTCTGCTGGCTGAGCGCTGGAGCTTCTTTGCCGAAGGCCAGCACACGCAGAACCTGTACTACCAAACGGTGGGCTGATCGGGTGAGTGGGGCGGCCCGCGTCGAAGCGATGTTCGCGGCGCCAGCCGCTGTGCACCACGAGGCCTGACCTGGAACTTGAGATGAAAGTTTTCGATCATCTGCGGCGTTGCCTCAGATGATGGAACTCAAGCGCGCAACAAGTTCAGCAAGGGCTGGCCCTTGGCGTCGCGATAGACGTCGAAGTCAGCGTCGATGCTCAGGATCGCTTTCAGCCTCAATCGTTTTGCGGCCTCGGCAATCGAGGCATCTGCCAGGTCGAAGCGCAGGTCGGCGAAGCGCTGGCTGATTTGCAGCACTTCGGCCAGGCTGCTGGCCTGGGGTTGATCGACGGCAATGGCGCCTCTGTCCACCCAGCGCAGGAAGTCCAAGGCTGCGTCGTTGTGGATGCGCCGCGCCAGCAGCGCGCAGACCTCGGTCAAGACGGGCCAGGTGCTGTGCAGGCGAACTTGCTGATGGGCGCGCAGCCAACTCACCACGGGCTCGTGCCAGTGGTCTGTGCCGTTGAACAGCGCGATCAGTGGCCCGCTGTCAATCAGGGCGCCACCGGTGGGCGGCTTGCCTGCGCTGGCCGACGCCAGGCCTTGCACCGATGGGTTGCGCCGATCAGCCATGTGGCTCAGCGCTTTCGCGCTGCGTTGCGAGCTGTCCAGACCTCCGCCAGGGCCGCTTTACGCTGGCTGGCCAAGTCAGGCGATGCGTAGTGGCGGCCAAACAGGCCAACACCCAGCGCGTATGCAGAGGCCTCGTCCACCGGATACGCCACCAGATACTCAGCCAATGCTTCGCGTATCAAAACGCTGGCGGGTTCGCCTCGCGCAGCGCTGCGCTGGCGCAATTGCTGCTCCATGTCGGGGGACAGCTTGATCGTCATGGTCATGGTTTTTCCTTAGCGGTCGTAATAAACAGGATATTACTACCAATGCTGGGTGGGGCGTGGTCTTCGCCGTTACGGGGGTGCGCGCAGTGGATGAGTACGAGATACATGCAGGCCGACAAGGGGCGGTGCTGTCACGGGGCAAGGCATTGAGTCTGGCGCGGGTCGTGGCCGCTACAGCAAAGCGCCCATGCGCGCCGCCGCCGCGTACAAAAGCGGCAGATGCGTCTGAGCCTTCTCCAGTGACAAGCGCGCCGTAGGTGCGTGCACCGCCAGCGCTGCGCGTACCTGGCCTGTGCTGTCGCGTACCGGCACGGCGGCAGCCACCAGGCCGTCGACGAACTCTTCACGGTCCAGCGAGAAGCCTTGCGCCGCGATCGCCAAGCACTCTTCGCGCAACGCCTGTGCGCTGGTCAGCGTGCTGGCTGTCATGCGGCTCAAGGCCATGTGCTGCAGCAAATGATCGCGCCGCTCCTGCGGCATGTGGGCCAGGAACAGCTTGCCGCTGGCCGTGCAGTGCAGCGGTACATGTGCACCTACGTCAAGCGTCAGCCGCCAGGGCCAGGGGGCTTCGACCCGGTCCAGATACAACACGCCGGCGCCATCGGTGGTGGTGAAGTTGCAGGTCTCGCCCACTTGCGCCACCAGGTCGCTGAGCACCTGGTGCCGCAACCCACGTGCTGTGCCGTGGTTCAGTGTGTCCAAGGCCAGCCGGCGCAGTGCAGGGCCGACGATGAAGTCGCGGTCGTTGAAGTCACGCGCGACGTAGCCGGTTTCGAGCAATTGGTTGCACAAGCGGTGCAGCGTGGCTTTGGGCAGGCCCAAGGCCTTGACCAGATCGGCCAGTGACAGCGGCTGGCCGGCCGCAGCCAATGCGCTGATCACGGCCAAGCTGCGTTGCGCAGCCGAGGCTGCTGCGTTGGAGGCGTCTCCGTTTTCTGGGTTTGAGGGGCGCTTCATCAGGGTAATCTCTAATAATGGAACATTGTGTTCCGAAAAAACTTCATCTAGGATGAAAAAAAATCACGATGTTCGATTCGTTTTCTGGGTTTTGCGCATCCGCCGCCCACTTGGCTTGCAGTTTGACCTGCCCTCGACTGTCCACTCAGGGCCACGCGGTCGACTGACATGAACAGAAACCTGCTTGAACTGGAACCCGTAATCCGCATGACCGAGTCTTTTGATTACATCGTCGTCGGCGCCGGGTCCGCTGGGGCAGTGCTGGCCGGTCGGTTGAGTGAAGACCCGGCGACCCGCGTACTCTTGCTTGAGGCCGGCCCGGACGACAAGTCGTTCTGGATCCACCTGCCCATAGGCTACGGCAAGACGATGTGGAGCAAGCGCTACAACTGGTGCTTCCACACCGACCCCGACCCCAACATGAACGGCAGGCGCATATAGTGGCCGCGCGGCAAGACGCTGGGCGTATCGAGCTCGATCAACGGCTTGATCTACATCCGTGGTCAGCGCGAAGACTACGACCATTGGGCAGCACTGGGCAACCCCGGTTGGAGCTTTGATGAGGTGCTGCCGTACTTCATCAAATCCGAGCGCAACCAACGGGGTGCCAGCGCACACCATGGTGCTGACGGGCCGTTGTCGGTGTCGGACATCGACGACAAGAACGACTTGATCGAAGCCTTCATCGGCGGCGCCCAGCAGATTGGCGTGCCGCGCACTGAAGACTTCAACGGGGCTGCGCAAGAAGGTGCTGGCTACTACCAGTTGACCACCTGGAAGGGTTGGCGCTGGAGCACGGCCAAGGGTTACCTGACGCCGCACCGCCATCGGCCCAACCTCGTGATCCGCACCGAAGCGCAAGCCACCCGGATCGAGTTGGCCAACCGCCGCGCGGTGGCGGTGCACTACAGGCAAGGTGGGCTCGACAAGGTCGCCCGCTGCAACGGCGAGATCTTGCTCAGCGCGGGCGCCATCCAGTCGCCCCAGTTGTTGCAGCTCTCGGGCATCGGGCCAGCCGCATTGCTCAAGCAGCACGGGGTGCCGGTGGTGCATGCATTGCCGGGCGTGGGCGAGAACCTGCAAGACCATCTGCAGATCCGCTTGATCTTCGAGTCGACACGGCCCACCACCAACGATCAGTTGAATTCCTGGTGGGGCCAGGCCCGCCTCGGCTGGCAGTGGTTGCTGCACCGCAGTGGGCCGTTGGCGGTGGGCATCAACCAGGGTGGCTGCTTCATGCGTGCTCTGCCTGCGGAGTCCAAGACACCAGACATCCAGTTCCACGTCGCCACGCTGTCGGCTGACATGGCGGGTGGCAAGCTGCACCCCTATTCGGGCCTGACGATGTCGATCTGCCAACTGCGGCCCGAGTCACGCGGCCACATCCGCATCAAGTCCACCGACCCCTTTCAGCCGCCCGAGATGCAGCCCAACTACCTGGCCACCGACCTGGACCGACGCACGGCCGTGGCCGGCATGAAAGCAGCGCGGGCGATTGCAACTTCAGACGCCATGCGCCCCTACATCAAGCGCGAAGTCAAACCCGGGCCGGATGCCGGCGACGACGAAGCTCTGCTGGAGTTTTGCCGCAACAACGGCGCAACGATCTTTCACCCCACCGGCACGTGCACGATGGGGCCGGACCCGGCCCGAGGCGCCGTGGTGGACACCCGCTTGCGTGTGCACGGCATCGATGGGCTGCGCGTCATCGATTGCTCTGCCATGCCCACGCTGGTCTCAGGCAACACCAACGCTCCCGCCGTGATGATGGCTGAGAAAGCGGTAGACATGATCCGCGAAGACGCACGTAGACGTTGAACTCATGCTCAGTGCCACCCGGATCGGGCCGACCGGGTGAACTCTGAATCTACTTTTCGGCGCCTTTCCCAGATTTCTTTTTTACCCACCACCAGGAGACAAACCCATGGCAAAGAGTACCCCCCTAGACCGTCGCGGTTTCATGAAGATTGCAAGTACTTACGGCTTGACGTCCACAGCCATGGCAGTGGCCGGCTTCGTCGGCCCACTGACGCTGGAAGGCGTGGGCAAGGCGGCAGCCCAAACCGCCGCTGCGCGCAGCGGCCCGGCTGAAGTAAGTCTGAAGTTCGGCGCTGCCGGCTTCACAGAAGCCAACCTGAAGATCCAGGAATCCGGCCAGCTGTGGTTCACGCAGGAGATGGAAAAGCGCAGCAACGGCGCGGTCAAGATCGACTTCATCGGCGCCAATGCCATCTGCAACCAGGGCGACTGCGTCAAGAAAGCGCAGCAGGGCATCGTGGACTTGTATTCGGCCAGCACACAGAACTCGGCCGGCTCGGCGCCGTACTACAACGTGCTGGACTTTGCTTACATGTTCCCCAGCCGCGCGGCCATGCACCACTTCTTCTACAGCCACAAGAGCGAGAAGCTGTTCCGCGAGCCGATGCGCAAGTTGCACCAGGTGCAGTTCTTGTACACGCACTGCGAGCAGCGTGGCCTGATGATGGGCAAGAAGTACGCCGACAAGCCCTTGGTCACCAGCGTGGATCAGTTGGCCGGCACCAAAAACCGCGTCACCGGCACGCAACTGGGCCGCATCGCGATGACCTTGCTCAAGCTCAATCCAGTGCCGATTGCCTGGGAAGAAACGCTCGA
>JBBQIB010000314.1:0-5055 GCA_038324515.1 Burkholderiales bacterium | reverse complement strand
AGCCGCCATAACGAGAGATTTCGGCCGCATCAATGGTGTCGACGATGCCGCTGACAAACTGCTCATCCAGGCCACGAACCTGCGGCAAGCGGCGCGTGGCGATGACCACCTGGGTGCCTGCGGCTGCGGGTGCAGCTGTGGCAGCAGGTGCACCCGAAGCAACCGATGTTGTGCCAGCAGCCGGCCCGGCTGCAACAGTGTCAAAAGCAAAGACTTCGGCCAACTCGACACCAGCCACCACCCGCACCAAGCGAGTGAGCGGTGCGACACCCAACTGCGGGTGGCTGACAGAGATCAGGTAGCTGCCCCTGGGCAGTTGCAGCCTGAATCGACCCTGCGCATCGGTGCTGGCAGTCTCAGCGCGACCCCGCACGGTGACAGTGGCAGAGGGTAGCGGGCTGCCGGCTCGCGTGACCACGGCCACCAGCGCACCCGTGCGCGCCGCCGCCGCCTGGGCCACGGATTCAGTGTCGAAGTACGGATCCAACTGCACGCTGGCAAGGGAATTGGCTGCCAAGGTCGCGACCGCATCCACCTTCTGGCCCGGCGCCGCCTGCACGCGAAAGCTATGCAGCAGTTGGTTGCCAGCCAGAATGCGCACCGTGTGGTTGCCGCTCGGCAAGTCCAGCACGGCAGCACCGTTGGCGTTCAGGGCCACCGACGACCCACCATCCACACTGGCGCTCAGCGATCGCCCGGGCGCGCCGTCTCTGAAGACCACCAGCTTCAGCTCATCGGCTGCATGGGCCTGACCCACAAAACAACTGGCAACGGCCAGCGCCAGAGCTGTGTTGCGCAAGCGGCGCATTCAAAGCACCCCGCAAGAAGGTCTGAGCAATGCCGAATGGGTCGATGGGTGTTCATCTCGAACGTGAAAACACAACAGAATTGAACAGCAAACCATCGGCGCAAACTCTCCAGCGTGGGTTGACGGTGGCGAGCTTTAAGATCAGGGCTGCGACCGGTTGCGCATCGGCAACACCACAGACCATAGGCACCGGATGTGTCAGCTTCCAGTCGGTTCTATGACCATCCACGTGTGGTCTTGGCCAACGCTCCTGCACCCGCCACATACCCACCACACACTCGCCATGCGCCCCCACAAAGCAAAGCGGCCGATGCGCGGGCGGCCTGTCTGGCCTTGACCAGCAAGCACGTAGCCTTAGTCGGCGCTGCGCGCAGCCGTGGCCAGAATGCGCTCTGCCAAGGGCAGACGGGCGACAAGCGCCTGCAGGCGTTGCGCAGCGCTGGGATGCGAGTGCACGATCGAGCGGCCTGGGCGCTCGTTGGCAGCTTCGCCTTGGACAAACTCCAACTGCCGGCTGGGCGCAAAGCCTGCCGCACTGGCCATCAGCAGCCCCAACTCATCGGCTTCCAGCTCGCCTTGCTGCAGCAGTGGCTCGATCGCCTTGGACAGCTTGAAGTCGTATTCGATTTCCACATACATGTCGGCCACCGAGCGCCGTACATCACGGGGCAGCAGCATGCGCGCAAAGTGCAAGGTCTGGCGCTCATGCTCCAGGATGCTGTGTGCCATCTCGTGCGCCAGCACAAAGGCCAGGGCTTCTTCAGACAAGGCACGCTCGCGCACAAACAGCTCGGAGATGACCACCTGCCCGTTGGGCATCGCCATCGCCTCCACCCCCGGCACACGCAGCACCGTCAAAGACCAGGGCAGACGTTGTGCATGCTGGGTCTGGGCTCGGGCGGGCACCAGCAGTTTTTCGAAGATGCGTTGGAGGCGGTCGCATTCCAGCTCGCAGCCCAACTGGCCCCTGACCGCAGCATGCTTGATCAGGGCTTCAAACCTGGCAGCGTTGGCACGCGCTACTTCTGCGGCCGACCAGGCCAGCGCCACCGGCTCATAGGTCAGCGCCGCCCAACGGTTCTGTGCCAGCCCGGGCGCAGCCGACAGGGCGGCGATACCACCGACGAACCACGCCAACCAGCGATGCCCAAGACTTTGCATGCCAAGCCTCCTGAAAGAAGCCAGCCGCTGCAGCACCGAGGAAGTTTTCGCTGCGCGGCCCCGTCAACCCTTCCGACCGACCCATCCGCTGCTGGCATCATGAACCACCCGTTGCAAGCAGGTCGCCAGAATTCCGGGCACAAATGCACCTTAAGGCGACGCTGAACAAGTCCGCGCGAGTGTCCGCGCCCTGGTTTGGGATGAGTTGCAAGGCGCAAACCGCAGACGTAGCTTGGGCTATGGCGAGGATTTTGCAACGCCGCAGACCGCCCAAAGCGGGGATGCGGGCGCAGCGAGGGACTTGTTCAGCGTTGCCTCAACGCTGCTGCAGCTTGCCACAGCCCCCACTTCAGCGCCAGCGGGACCCTCGCCGCAGCTTGTTAGGATCAACTGCAGAAGAAGCATCAGGTGCCTGGCCGCAGAAAGCGCGGGAGGCCCATGCGTTCGTCTGTCTGCCGGCCCGTTGATCCACGTTGAAAGCACATCACCCCATGCGCTGCAAGCCCCTGGGCCGCACCGGCCTCTTTGTCTCGGAACTCTGCCTGGGCACGATGACCTTTGGCGGCCAGTCGGGCATCTGGAGGCAGATCGGCCAACTCTCGCAAGGCGAGGCTGAACTGCTGATTGGCCAAGCGCTGGACGGCGGCATCAACTTCATCGACACCGCAGACATCTACGCGGCGGGTGCATCCGAAAAGATCACAGGCCAGGCGCTGAAGAATCTGAAAGTGCGGCGCGAGGACGTGGTGCTGGCCACCAAAGTGACGGGTGAGATGGGCAGCGGGCCCAACGACCGCGGCGCTTCTTATGGGCACATCATGGACGGCGTCAAGGCCAGCTTGAAGCGCTTGCAGCTGGATCACATCGACCTCTATCAAATCCACGGCTTTGACCCAGCAACGCCGATCGAGGCCACGGTGCGGGCGCTGGACCAGTTGGTGCGTCAGGGCCACGTGCGTTATGTCGGTGTCTCCAACTGGGCGGCGTGGCAGATCGTGAAGGCCCTGGGCGTGGCCGAGAGGCTGGGTCTGGCGCGGTTCGAGTCGCTGCAGGCCTACTACACCGTGGCCGGCCGTGATCTGGAACGTGAGTTGGCGCCGATGCTGGCCAGCGAGGGGCTCGGCCTGATGGTCTGGAGCCCGCTGGCGGGTGGCTTGCTCAGCGGCAAGTTCAGCGCCAAGTCTCAACAGCAGCCCGACGGTGGCGCTGACCCCATCGGCGGGGCCAGCAACGCCGAGGGTCGCCGCGCCACCTTTGACTTCCCACCGGTAGATCGCAGCCGAGCCGAGGCCTGTATCGAAGTCATGCGGCCCATGGCCCGGAAACGCAGCGTTTCGGTGGCGCAGATCGCACTGGCCTGGTTGTTGCACCAGCCAACGGTGACCAGTGTCATCCTGGGTGCGAAGCGCTCGGAGCAACTGGCCGACAACCTGGCCAGTACACAAGTGACGTTGACGGCGGAAGACCTGCAGGCACTGGACAAGGTCAGCCAACTGCCAGCGGAATACCCGGGCTGGATGCTGACCCGACAAGGGCAAGGGCGCGGACAACAACTCCGGGATGCCGAGGCCAGAAGGTGAAAGCTGCTCCGATTCTTCAGACCATCGTCCTGCCACTGCTGCTGGCCCTGTTGGCCATGGCCGCGCTGCGCGTCTGGCCCGGCGAACGTTGGGCTGGCTTTGGCGCGATATTGGGGCTGCTGGGGGCGCTGGCGTGGCTGCCGGGCTTCGAGTGGCCGGCGCACTCGCGCACGCTGAAGCTGCCTTGGGTGGTGCTGGTCGGCCTGGGGCTGGCCCTGCTGGCCACGGCCCGCGAAGCCGCCGGCGCCAGGCCGACGTGGACGCCACCAGCCGCCGTGGCGGTCTGGGTCGGGGCGGCGCTGTGGCTGGCGGACGGCCAGGCCAGCACGCTTTTGCTGGTCGGCGCCGGGCTCCTGGGCGGGGCGGTGCTGTGGCAAATGGCCGGGGGCCGGGGCCACTCGGCTGCGCCGGCCGCTGCCGGGGTCGGGGTCGGGGTCGGCCTGGAAGTCCTGCCAGCACAGGCTGCAATGGCAGTCGCTGCTTTGGGCCTGGCGGCGCTGGCGGCCACCGGGGGTTCGCTGCTGCTGGCGCAACTGGCCGGCATGCTGGCCAGTTGCGCTCTGGCTGCGGTCGGCTGGGCGTGGCTGCGGCCCTCGGCGCCTCTGACTGCGGGCACAGGGGGATATCGGCATCGGCATCTGCCTCGGTGTCTGTATCGGCATCGGCAATGGCATTGGCCTCTGGGCCTGGCCTGGCTGTGCATTGCGTGGACCTGGGTCCTGGCGGCGCCGGCCGCGAGCAGCACGCGCGCGCTGCAGGTGGCCCTGCTGGCGCTGGCTTTCCTGGTGCCGGCGCTGTTTTCGCGCCTGCCTGCGGCGGCCCTGGCGCCACGTTGGCGCCTGCCGGCTGCCGTGCTGCTGGCCGCTTTGATGGTGGTGCTGGCCGGCTGGGTCGGCACAGCCGGCACGCCGATGCCCGACACTCCGGTGGATCTGGACGACCCTTACCTCACACCTTGATGGCGATGAACAACCCGGCCGCTGCAGCAGCACCCGCTGCAGCCGCTGCCCACCCTGCACTTCCCGTGGTCAGAAGCGGACAGTGGCAGGATCTCACCACCCTCGACTTCGCACGGGTCGACCCGGCACGCACCATCGCGCTGCTGCCGGTGGCAGCGATCGAGCAGCATGGCCCGCACCTGCCTTTGGCCACCGACGCGCTCATCAACCAGGCGGTGGTCGAGCAGGCGCTGCGGCGCCTGCCGGCAGCGGCCTCGGTGTTGGTGCTGCCGGCGTTGAACATCGGCGACAGCCTGGAACACACTGCCTTCCCGGGCACCCTCAGCGCCGATCTGGACGTCCTGCTGGGCCTGTGGCTGGGGGTGGGTCGCTGCGTCGCGCGCGCCGGGGTCAAGAAGCTGGTGATCTTCAACAGCCACGGCGGCCAGCGCGCGCATGTCGACCTGGCCGCGCTGCGGCTGCGCGTGGCGCACGGGTTGCTGGTGGTGCGGGCCCACAGCTTTTCTTTCGGCGTGCCGCCGGGCCTGTTCGAAGCGGATGAACTGGC
>JBBQIB010000313.1:0-5061 GCA_038324515.1 Burkholderiales bacterium | reverse complement strand
AAGCCCTACCGGCAACACGAGTTCCACGCGCCCGCTCCAGTAAAACGGCTGAACGGCGGTTATCGGTACGGCGCAGAAATAGCTGAGGTACAAACCGCCACTGGGTGCCTGCCGAAAGCAAGTGACAGTACCGGCAGCGGGTTCGGTAGTGATCACACGCACTGCAACGGCATCGAAGCTGGCATTCGTCAATACCGGGCTCAGCGGGTTCTCGGCGTTGGCCGGTGTCGGTGCCGACGTAGCCGTGGCGAAGTTGACGAAGCCCGAAACAAGGCGGCCGGGAAAGTCGGTGCAGGCCGCAGAAACGCAAAGCTGGGTGATGAAGCCGCTGCTGTTGTTGAAGGTCCACGACACACCACTTGCAGCACCTGGCGGCGTAAAGCTGCTGGTGCCGTTGCCGAGGTTCACCGCTAGCTGCGGAATGGCGAAGTGCCTGCCTGCGGGCCTTTGTACCGGCGCGGCGTCACCGGGCGTGCCCAGCGCGGCAGTGACTTCGGGCGCAGTGGCACTGATGGTGGTCGCCAGCCTGACAGTCTGGGTTTCGTTACTGCGGTCCAGCCAGCTCACGTTCACCACGATCTGTTTGTAGGGCGGTACCGTATTTTCCTGGCCGACACCGGGCAGGGTGGTGACGATGGTCTGCACCGAGTAGGTGGAGTTGGCGCCAACCGGCGTGACGGTCGTAGGCCCCGCTGACGTGATTGCGTCGTAGGCGCTCGCACCAGGTGCCGCGCCCAGCACCGAAAAGGCTCGCGCGGTCTCGATCGTTTCCTGGGCAATGCGTACCGCCTCCGAGCGCTGCTTCGAGACATCGGCATTGCCGCGCAGGCTGGCCTGCAAGCCCAGCACTCCGAGCATGCCGACGCCCATCACGGCCATGGCCACCAAGGCTTCGATGAGCGAAACGCCTCGCTGTCGCGATGGTTGGGTCGTCATGGGAAATCTCTCCAGCTGCCAGGCACGCGGACGAACGATCCGCTGGTCAGCCGCAGGCGTGCCAGGGCCGTGCCATCGTAGATCACAGTGGCCGGCGACGCGCCGGTGACGTCGGTGGCGCTGATCAGCGCGCCGCGGATCTCGCCGCCATTGAGGCTCGCGCTGTTTGCATACACCAGCCCATGGATGCGCGCGCTGGCACCCGCGCCAGCAGCTACAACCAGTGGCCCTTCGATCACCAGCACAACGGGGTCCGTGGCGCTTCCGATAGCCGCAGCCGGGTCGTCGATGTTCAGCCCGCCCGCACCGCGCAGGTAGACGACGCGGCCGCGCTGCGAAGCGAGCGCCGTGTTCACCTGGGTTGCCGTGCACGCAGCACTGCAAGCCACGTTCAGAGTGCCCATTTGCCGACGGTAGGTTTCTGGCCGCAGGCCGAAGACGGTGGAAAAAGTGCAATAGCTGCAGTCAGCACTGTCGGCGGGAAGTGTGCTTAAAAGGCTATCGTTTTGACGCAGAGAGGGTGCCCCCGGCGTGCCCGGCGTGCTGCCCAAGGTCAGTGCCGCCACTGAGACAGCGCCGCCACTGTGTATGGTGATGCCGCCGTTGACAACATTGCTGTTGTAGACGGCCAGAGCCGAGCCGGTGACACCCTGGCGCACCGTCAGCGCGGCCAAGGGGGCGACCTTCGCGCCACTGTGCAGGGCAAGCATGGCACAGGCTGTAGAGCGGCAGACAAAGGGGCTGGCGGTGGGAATCTCAAAGCGCAGGCAGCTCAGGTCATAGGAGTTACACCCGTTGGCCTCAATACGGACCATACCTGGCTTGCCACTTTGCTCGACAAAACGCACGGCGAAAGCTGATTGGCCGGTAGGCAGGTCCGCGGCGGCCAATGAGCCGGTCGGGCAAGCGCAGGTCCAACTGCTGCCGTCAAAGCTGCAGGCCGCCCACAGATAAGCAGTGGAACTGCTGGTGTTGAGCCTTTGCGTGACAGCACCGTTGCTTACGTTCGTCAGCAGATATCGCTGACGGAAACTGTCGAAGGACGTGTCGGAGGTTGGCAGACAGCTGTTATCAATGCGACCGCCGTTGAGCAGAGCGTTGGCCCATTCCAGGCCCGCCTCGGCGGCTTCGAACGATTGGGTGGAACGGTATTGGTTGGCTGAGGTGCGCTGCTCGAAGACCAGGTTACGGCTGGCATAGGCCGCCGCCAGCGACATCACGAAAAACAGCAGCATCACAACGATCAGCGTCGTGGCGCCTTGCTGGTGGCGAAATCGAGCCTGTCGATGCAGGCGCGGGCGCGTGGAGGTGGGCATCGGGTTCATGGCAGTCAGGCCGGGCAGGAGCGCGTACCAAGTGAAGCGTCTGACGTGACGAGATCATTCTTCAGCCGCACCACACTGCGCATGCTGCGAACGACTGTGGCATCGCTGGTGGCGCGGGCTGTGATGTCTACCGAGTACGCACGCACCGTCACTCGGGGCCAGCAATTTTGGGTGGCGTCGCTGCACAGCTTGCTGCAGGCCAGAACCAGGGCCGGCTCGGACAAAGAGGTGACGGTGAACGCGGTCACTGTCACCGCAGCCGGGTCAGTGAGCTGTTGCCAGTTGTCGCTTGTACTGGTGGTAGAGCCCAGATTGGATTGGATGGCGCCGTTCTGCAGGCGGAAGCCATAAGGCCCCGTGCTGCCGGGAGTTCGCGAAGACCGGTAAGTTACTGTGCTTGAGGGGCCGCTTGCTAGAGTCACCGCGGACAATGCCGTGTCGGTCGACCATGTGGAGCCCGGTGTCCAGACGAACGACGTGGCGTCACCAATGCTTGCGATAGAGCCTGCGCGCCGAAGTTCGCGTGTGATGATGTCTGCCGTGGCGCGTAGGTCCTGCTGCACCTGAACCGCCAGCATCAGCCTGCGATTGTCGGTAAGTTGCGTGGCAATGAGGGTGCTCGCGGCGGCAACGACGAACATGCCCACGGCTATGCCGACCATCAACTCGACAAGCGAAAGCCCCTGCTGAAACTGGCGATTGACTGCCCGCCTCAGCACGCGCTCACCTGCATGCGTTGCGGGTTGGGCGCACAGACGCTGGGTCGGCCAGTCTGCAGCACCACGTTGCGGAGCCGGCGGTCGTCGTCCAATCTGCTTTCGATTTGGACCTGGGCCAATACCGCCGTGCTGCTGTCTGTAGGAATTGCAACCAGACCACCGGTGATGTGGCTGTAACCAAACGCCGAGTTTTGGCTGCTAGGCCAGGTCAGGGACACCCCGCCATTGCGCGGCACGCCGACGGTGCGTATCTCCTGCGCACTGCTGCCTCCGGGTTGGCAAGCCGTGCCTGGTGGCCTTGTGCAGTCGCAGCGCGGAATGCCGTTGCCCGTGGCGGTGTAAATGACATAGCAGGTCTGAGTCGTGTCCTCACCGAAGTTCACACGCGCGATGCGGCCTCGCGACACGGCCTCGCTGCGCGCAAATTGCAAGTCGGTGACCAGTTGGGCATTGATTCCACGCAGGCGCTGCATCTGGATCATTTCGGCAAACGATGGGGCCGCCAGTGAAACGATCACAGCCATCACGGCCAGCACAATGATCAGCTCCAACAGGGTAAGGCCTGCAGTCGAGAGAAGCCGGAATCGTCTCATCATCGGCTCCAGCAGCGATTGCTGCTCGCTTCGTCAAAGGCACCGGTAAGCGTGGCAGCGCCGTAAAAGATATTGCCGCCGTTGATGCGCACCCGCAGGCGAGCACAGGCTCCGTCTTCGGCCTGCGAGCTGGTGCTGATGGCGGTGGCCACTGCCGTGTAGCTTGTCGCCCCGACGTTTTCCAGACTGACTGCATAGTGGCTGTTGGCAGTCGTGCCAGCCAGACCCAAGCCGGGCGGCGTGGCGGTCGCAGCCGCGGTCAGAAGACCGTTGTATGCAGGATTGTTGGAACGCCAGCGCTCTTGCGCCTGCTGCACCGTGTTCAGCGACGTGTAGGCATCTGTTCGCCGACTTTTACGCATCGAGTCCTCGTAGCTGGGTAGGGCCACGGCCAGCAAGATGGCCAGCACCGCCACTGCGATCATCAACTCGATCAAAGTAAAGCCAGACTGCAAACGATGGGGGAGGGACGGTTCCATGGAAGCTGGATTGTTAGCGCCGGGTCGGCGGGAAGCCAGCCTGGTGGTCCCCGCTCGTCCTTGCCCGAGCGCCGTTGGTCGGGGCTACCCGCAAATGCAGGGTCAGCATGGCTGGTAGCCGCGCACGCCGTTCGGCGAGCAGGCGCGGACCCGGCCCATGATGTTGACCACAAGATGGACTGAGCGGCTTTCCGCGGTACGGATTCGCAACGTACCTGTCGGTGAGACGGTGCCCAAAGTGGGATCCAGGACCATCGACGTCACATTGCTCTGCAGGTGAACACCGCCATCGGACACGAAGCGCACACTCCGCAGCGGCTCAGCGCCCGGCGTACACACCGGGGCGTCCGCAGCATGACACTGGCAAGAGTTTGCGGCCCCGGTATGCACCACGTAGCAGCTGCTGCCTCCATGCTGCCCGAAGCTGATTCGCAAAGTGCGGTTGCGCGCGGCGGCTTCACTGCGCGCCAGTTGCAAGTCGGTCCGAAGTTGCGCCGCAGCACCTTCCAGCCGCCGCTGTTCCAGCGCCTGCTGAAAGCCAGGCAGCGTCGCACCCGTGGCGATGGCTGTGATGGCCACAGCCATCAGCGATTCGATAAGCGACAGACCGCGCTGTTGGCGGGGCGCGAAGGGGTTGAAGCGGCTGAACATGAGGGCGACTCCGTTGGGGTGGGCGTGTGCCGCACTGTAGGAAGCAGAAGCTCCCGCTGCGTCCCCATCACGTGGGCATAGCGCATGGCACCGTGGGGTGCCCCCGCCCGGTATCCCCCGAGCCCTTCCCCCGCCCGGGGGTGCCCGCTCAAATATCCCGAATCAACTGCCGAAACGCATCCACATCCTCGAATTCGCGGTACACCGACGCAAAGCGGACATAGGCCACCTTGTCGATGCGTTTCAGCTCGCGCATCACCAGTTCCCCCAGTCGGGTGCTGGCCACTTCTCGTGCGCCGCTGGCGAGCAGCTTTTCCTGGATACGTTCCAGCGCGGCGTCTACCTGCTCCACGCTCAC
>JBBQIB010000312.1:0-5068 GCA_038324515.1 Burkholderiales bacterium | reverse complement strand
AAATAGGCCTCTAGCCCTTATGGCATAAGCGCTAACAGCTATATAATAAATAGCTTATCAGGCTATTACCGGGTGCCGCGCAGCCTCGGATCCAGCGCGCCAGCAGGGTGGCTCAGCTTGGGCTTGATGCCAACAATCCACCGCTCTCACGCCACTGTAGCGCCCAGGCTGGCAACGCATCGGCGGGCATGGGCCGCGCCACCCCGTAGCCCTGCGCCAGGTCGCAGCCAATGCTCAGCAACAAGTCGCCGTGGGCTTTGGTCTCGACGCCTTCGGCAATCACCTGTCGGTGAAAGACCTCAGCCAGCCCGATCACGCCTTTGACGATGGCCAGATCATCGGGGTCGTCGGTCATATCGCGAACGAAGCTCTGGTCGATCTTCAGAACTTCAGCTGGCAGGTGCTTGAGGTAAGTCAGTGACGAGTAGCCCGTGCCAAAGTCATCCAGGGCGAACGACACCTCCATAGCGCGGCAGGCGTGCATCACGGCCGACACTTTGGCAATGTCTTGCAATGCGCTGGTTTCCAGAATCTCAAGCTGCAGGCAATGCGGGGGCACATCGGCGTGCGCTGCCAGGATGGCACGCAGTCGCTCGGGAAAGTCGTCCTGCTGCATTTGCAGCGCACCAATGTTGACGCTGACCACCAAGTCGAGGCCTTGAGCCTGCCAGGTGCTCAGCTGGGTCATGGCGGTGTCAATGACCCATTCGCCCAAGGCAATGCTGATGGGATGCTCCTCAATGTTGGGCAGGAACGCCCCCGGCGGTAGCAGGCCCCGCTCGGGGTGCTGCCAGCGAATCAGCGCCTCCGCGCCGATGACGTCACCGGTACGCATGTTGACCTTGGGCTGGTAGTACAGGATAAATTCACCCTGTTCCAGCGCCTCGCTGACGCGATTGAGTCCTTTGTGGCGGGTTTGAACCGCAGCGTCATGGGCGATATCAAACTGGTGGTAGCGGTTCTTGCCCGCCTGTTTGGCCAGGTACATGGCCTGATCAGCATGGCGCAACAGCACCTCGGCGTCCACCTCGTCCTGCGGGTAAAAAGTGACACCGATGCTGGCAGAGACTTGCACTGACTTGCCGGTTTCAGCACCCTCAAGTGCAGCGTTTACAGGCAGTTCGATCACAGTCGCTGCCGCTGCCAGCAACCGCTTGATGACCGGGACGCAGTCCTGGTACTGATCCAGATCGACCAGCACCGCCACAAACTCGTCGCCTCCCATGCGGGCCAGGGTGTCGCCTTCGCGCAGGGCTTTTTGCATGGCTTCAGACAAGGCCATCAGCACTGCATCCCCGGCCTCGTGGCCATAGGTATCGTTCACGGCCTTGATATTGTCCAGGTCCAGGTAAACCACGGCGAGCGCCTTGTCACGCCGCTGGCCTTGGGCGATGGCCTGGCCTAAGCGGTCGCTGAGCAGCAGCCGGTTGGGCAGACCCGTCAAAGAGTCGTAGTGGGCGATGTGCTCCAGCTGTTTCTGGTGTTCCTTGATGGCGGTGATGTCGGAGAACAGCGCAACATAGTGCAGCGTGTCGCCTCGGTCATCACGCACCGCGCTGATGGTGAGAATCTCTGCGTACACCTCACCGTTCTTGCGCCGGTTCCAAATCTCTCCGGTCCAGTGCCCCTGGGTGGTCAGGTCATGCCACATGGCGACATAAAACGCTTTGTCATGCCGACCCGACTTCAAGAAGCGCTGGTTCTGGCCCAGCGCCTCTTTACGGCTGTAACCCGTGATCTGGGTGAACATGTCGTTGACGTCGATGATGGTCCCACTCGGGTCAGTGATGGTGATGCCTTCACGGGCATGGGTAAAAACACTGACGGCAAGTTGCTGGCGGACTTCGGCTTTTTTTCGCTCGGTGATGTCTTGAATCGTCCCGATCATTTTGACGGGCTGGTCGAGCTCGTTGAAGCTCAGTTCGCCAAGACCCCAAACCCAACGTGTATCACCGTCAATGGGGCGCACGACGCGGTATTCCCGATCAAAGGGCTTTCGCATTTCAACGACATCATGCAAGAGATAGTGAAGCACCCCGGCCCGATCTTCCGGGTGCACCAGGGCGCTCCAACTTGCCTTTGATCTTTGGTCCTGCAGCTCCAGGCCAAAAATCTGATCCAGCACTTCGGACGATATCCACTGGTTGGTGGCAAGGTCCAGCGCATACGATCCGATACGTCCCACCCGCTGAGATTCTCTCAGCAGGAATTCCCGCTCCACCAGTTTTTGCTCGGCCAACTTGCGTGTGTCAAGCATATGGTTGAACTCTTGCGCCACCTCTGCGACCTCGGCGGGACCGGCCACAGGCGCGCGCGCACCCTCCTGACCGATCGCAATCTTTCTTGCAGTTGCCGCGAGGTCACGCACCGGGCGTGAGATGGCCTGCGCCATCTGCCACGCGAGCAGCATCAGACACAGCAGCACCATCAAGCCAACGGTCAAGATGTAGCGGAACTTTTGCCGGGCTGGCGCGAGCACATTTTCTTCTGTCATACCGGCAAACACTCGCCAGCCAGCGCTCGGAATGCTGGCAATGGCATAGAGGCGCGTCACGCCCTGTAGGTCACTGCTGGTGGCAAATCCTTTGTCCTTCCAGCGTAAAGCGTCGGCGATATTTTGCGGCAATGTTTTGCCGATCATGTCCAGGGCATCGGCGGATTGAAGCAGGTATTGGTCGGTTCGATCCAGTACCGGAACAACAACGTTGGAGGGAATGGAGGCGAGCAGGCGTTCGTTGAGAGACAGCAAGTCGAGCGACAAGTTGACAAAGCCGGTGCGCGTGCCTTGCGCGTCCCGCACAGGGTAGGTCAGCATCACCGCCCAGCGACCGCTTAGCGGCTCTTGGACCGCTCCGCTCACGGCAAAGGTTTCGCTTTGCACACCTTGCTGCACCCACGAAAACTTCAACGCTTCTTCGGCAGGCAGCGCATCGGTCAAACTGGCGTCGATGAGGTTGGCCTGAAGATCACGTACGCCAAGTCTGATGACCAGGGGATCGGTGTGCAAGATCTGGCCGGGGTTGAAGTTTTTGGCTACGACAGGTGGGTTGCCTTGGTACTCTGAAGCAACTGCTTTGAGCAGTCTTTCGTAATCCCGCAGCATGAGGCCCAGATTTTTGGCCACGTCGCCGACGATGATCTCGATGTGCTTATAGGCCTCTTGGCGTGCCATTTGCTGGGCGTTGATGGCGTACCAAGCAATGCCGCCCCCAGCTGGCAGCGCAAAGATGAGCACGAGCAGAAATAGCCAAACTCGAATGGGAAGGTCTTTGAAGAACCTTTTCGGTCGATCCAACATGGCAACAAGGCCTCGAGTTTTTATACCAACTAGCAATAATTCGTCATTTTATGGTGTGCCGCACCTCGTCATCGCTCAGACGACCTCACCCCGCCCAGTTCTCCCCCAACGCCTGCGCCTGCTGCAACACCAGCTCCACCGCCGCATCCTGCAGGTCCGGTGGGTACTTGTACTTTCGCAATATGCGCTTCACCATCAGCCGCAATTTGGCGCGCACGCTGGTCCGTTCTGACCAGTCCACGCTCAGGTTCTGACGCAGGTTCTCAGTCAGCTCATGGGCGATCTTCTTGAGGGTCTCGTCGGTCAGTTCGCGCACCGCTGATTCATTGGCGGCAAGTGCATCGTAGAAACGCACTTCGTCTTCGCTCAAACCCAATGTTTCACCACGTGAGGCCGCTTCGCGGAACTTTTTGGCCATCTCGATCAGCTCTTCCATGACCTGCGCGGTTTCGATGCTGCGGTTCTGGTAGCGTGCAATCACACTGGCCAGCATCTCGGAGAACTTGCGGTTTTGCACCACGTTGCTGGCAAAGCGGCTTTTGATTTCGCCCTCCAGCAGGCGCTCCAGCAGCTCCACCGCCAGGTTCTTCTCGGGCAGGTCACGCACCTGGGCCAGAAACTCGTCGTCCAGCAAACCGATGTTGGGTTTGTCAAGGCCGACCGCATCGAAGATGTCCACCACGCTGTCGGACACCACCGCCTGGCTGATGATCTGCCGAATGGCCAGCTCGCGCTGCTCGTCGGTGCGGCGGGTGGCGGTGGCTTCTTTCTTGGTCAGGATGACTTTCACACCTTGCAGAAACGCGACTTCTTCGCGCACCGACTTGGCCTCGTCCAGCGTGCAGCACAAGGTAAATGCCTTGCTCATGGCCAGCGCCACGTCACAGAAGCGCTTCTTGCCATCCAGCGCGTTGGCAGATTTCAGACCCAGCACATGATTGGCCGCACCGGCTAATGTTTTGTGGCCGCCAGTCAGAAAGCCCGAGTAGTCAAAGCGGCACAACATGGCGCGCAGAATGTCCACCTTCTCCATCAAGACGCTGAAGGCTTCATGCGCATCCACCGTCGGGCGGCCTCGGCCCTTGCTGTTGGTGTACTCCTTCATGGCCGCTTTCAACTCACTGCCAATGCCGATGTAGTCCACCACCAAACCGCCCTGCTTGTCCTTGAAGACACGGTTGACGCGGGCGATGGCCTGCATCAGGTTGTGGCCCTTCATGGGCTTGTCCACGTACAGGGTGTGCACGCAGGGCGCATCGAAGCCGGTGAGCCACATGTCGCGCACGATCACCAGACGCAGCGGGTCGGCCGGGTCTTTGAAGCGCTTCTCCAGCCGTTTCTTGACCTGGGCGCTGTAGATGTGCGGGCGCAACAGCGCCTTGTCGCTGGCACTGCCGGTCATGACGATCTTGATGGCACCCTGCTCGGGGTCGGCGTCATGCCAGTTGGGGCGCAGTTTGATGATCTCGTTGTACAGATGCACGCAAATGTCACGGCTCATGGCCACGACCATGGCTTTGCCGGTCTGGGCTTTGTTGCGTTCCTCAAAGTGGGCCACCAAATCGGCCGCCACGCTGGCAACGCGAGGCTCGGCACCTACCACCTTCTCCAGTGCGGCCCAGCGGCTTTTGAGCTTGGCCTGGGCGCTGTCTTCTTCGTCCTCGGCCAACTCATCAACCTCGTCGTCGAGCAGCGGCAAGTCCGCGTCTTTCAGGCGCAGTTTGGCCAGGCGGGACTCGTAATAGATCGCCACCGTGGCGCCGTCCTCCT
>JBBQIB010000311.1:0-5096 GCA_038324515.1 Burkholderiales bacterium | reverse complement strand
GCGCAAAGTGCCGGTGGGCGTGCTGGTGCCCAAGGTGGGGTTGAACAGGATTTGCGGCACGTTGGACTTGAGCTGCACCCGTGCGCCGGGCTCGAAACCCACGCTGCGCAGCGATTGCGCGCCTGCCGTGCACAGGCTGCTGCCGTCGGGTAAGCAACTGCAGGCCGCTGCGTCACCGGTGTGTACCACGTAGCAACTGCCGCCAGCGCTTTCCTGGAACCGCATGCGCAAGTTGCGGTCGCTCGCCACCGCCAGGCTGCGCGTGTACATCAGGTCGGTTTCGAGCTGTGCCGCTGCGCCGTCCAGGTGGCGTTTTTCGATCGCCAAACCCGCGCTGGGCAGTGTGGCACCCAGGGCGATGGCAGTGACGGCCAGCGCCATCAGCAATTCGATCATCGTCAACCCGGCTTGCCAGCCAGGCAGCTGGTGGTGGTGTGCAGTTTTCATCGTGGCTCCATGGGTGAATGCATGGGGTCCACTGTAGAAATTTTGCTGCCGCTGCGCTTCCCCTACAAGGGCGGTTGGGCAGTCCCCAGGGGTGTGCCCCCGGGTGGGGGTGATGCGTCTGGATGCAGGCCTGGTGCAGTGCCGGTGCGGGCCGGTGCAGTCCCGAAGTGGGCCCGCTGGAGCCTGCAACCCGCCCTCAGATATCGCGGATCAGCTGCCCGAAGGCATCGACATCTTCGAACTCGCGGTACACCGAAGCAAAGCGCACGTAGGCCACTTTGTCGATGCGTTTGAGCTCGAGCATCACTAACTCGCCCAAGCGGGTGCTGGGCACTTCGCGGCTGCCGCTGGCCAGCAAGTCTTCTCGGATGCGCACCAGTGCTGCTTCCAGCTGGTCGACGCTGACCGGGCGTTTGCGCAGTGCCAGCATCATCGAGGCGTGGACTTTGTGGGGGTCGAAATCGACCCGCGAGCCATCCTTCTTGACGATCGCGGGCATCGCGATATCGGGCCGCTCATAGGTGGTGAAGCGCTTGTCGCAGTGCAAGCAGCGGCGGCGGCGACGGATGACGTCGCCTTCGTCCGAGTCCCGCGTCTCGGCGACCTGGGTCTCTTCGTGCGCGCAAAAGGGGCAACGCATGCGGTGGGCCGTTGGGTTGGGCTGGGCTGGGCTGGGTCAGACTAATCGCCAGGCCGCTGCACCGGCCATCGAATGGCCCCGGCCGGGCCGCTTGCTGTGACCCTGTGCATGGGGCTCAACGGTAGACCGGGAAATCCCGCGTCAGCGCCGCCACCTTGGCGCGCACGGTGGTCAGGTTCTCGCTGTCGTGCGGGCGGTCCAGCACATCGGCGATCAGGTGCGCAGTCTGCCTGGCTTGCTCGTCCTTGAAGCCACGGGTGGTCATCGCTGGTGAGCCCAGCCGGATGCCGCTCGTCACCATCGGCTTTTGCGGGTCGTTGGGGATGCCGTTCTTGTTGCAGGTCATGTGCGCCTGGCCGAGGATGGCTTCGGCCTCTTTGCCGGTCAGCTGCTTGGGCCGCAGGTCCACCAACATCACGTGGCTTTGGGTGCCGCCGCTGACGATCCGCAAGCCGCGCTCGATCAAGGTGCGGGCCATCACATCGGCGTTGGTCAGCACTTGCTGCTGATAAATCTTGAAGTCGGGCTGCAGCGCTTCTTTGAAGGCCACCGCCTTGGCCGCGATGACGTGCATCAGCGGGCCGCCCTGGATGCCCGGGAAGATCGCGCTGTTGATCTTCTTCGCCATCGCCTCGTCGTTGCTCAGCACAATGCCGCCGCGTGGCCCGCGCAGGCTCTTGTGGGTGGTGCTGGTCACCACGTCGGCGTGCGGCAGTGGGTTGGGGTAGACGCCAGCAGCAATCAAGCCGGCGTAGTGCGCCATGTCGACCATGAAGATCGCGCCGATGGCCCGGGCGACCTTGGCAAAGCGCTCGAAGTCGATGCGCAAGCTGTAGGCCGAGGCGCCAGCGATGATCAGCTTGGGCTTGTGCTCGTGGGCCAGGCGCTCCATCGCGTCGTAGTCGATGGCTTCGTCGGCGTCCAGACCGTAGCTGACGACCTTGAACCACTTGCCGCTCATGTTCAGCGGCATACCGTGGGTCAGGTGGCCACCCTCGGCCAGGCTCATGCCCATGATCGTGTCGCCGGGGTTCAACAGCCCGAAAAACACCGCCTGGTTGGCTTGCGAGCCTGAATTGGCCTGTACGTTGGCATACGCTGCACCAAAGAGTTCTTTGACGCGGTCGATCGCGAGTTGCTCGACGACGTCGACGTTTTCGCAGCCGCCGTAGTAGCGCCGGCCCGGATAGCCTTCGGCGTACTTGTTGGTCAGCTGGGTGCCTTGCGCAGCCATCACGGCCGGCGAAGCGTAGTTTTCGCTGGCGATCAACTCGATGTGCGCTTCCTGGCGCGCGTTTTCTGCTTGCACGGCAGCCCACAGGTCCGGGTCGACTTTGGCCAGGGTGGATTGAGAACGGTCAAACATGGGGAATCCTTGCGTGGTGAGGTGGCTGCGACGACCTGTCCAGAGCGGGCAAAGCCAGATGGCGTGATGCCGCCCTGGCTTGGAGTGTTTCACGACTTCGGCTGCAGTGTTGGGTAAGGCGGCCCAGACTCAATGGCCGGTCGGGCAGAACTGCGCCAAACGAGCCTTGGAAGACCCGCTGTTGGGCTTGTAGTTCCGAAGCGACTGCCCCGGATTCAGCGCAGCAACGCCACTTGTTCGGTCCCCGCAGGCGTACGCGGGCCGACGGACAACGGCAGGCTTGGCAACAGGCTGGCCTTCGACAAGGTGGTGACTTTCGGGTCGACCACCTGCGGCGGGGCGTTGCCGGTCTCGGCCGCAGCAGGCGGGTCTGCGGCAGCTTCGCGCAGCGGCGCGGGCTGATTGCGCACGTTGAAGGGCACCCGCTGGCCCGCCACGACCTGCAGCATGTGGGCCTGTTCGCCCAGCACGCGCGCTGCATAGCCGCCATCGTTGGGCAGCAGCGCAGCGCCGACATAGTGGCGCAGCCCTTCTTCGACACTTCCGGCCCGGTTGATGCAGTCACGCAACACCTGAACGCCGACCCGCAAGTTCGTGATCGGGTCAAAAGCCGCCCGGATGCCGCCAAAAGATTCGTATTTGTCGTCGTGCACGCGGGTCATGACCTGCATCAGGCCCTGCGCGCCGACCGGACTTTGCGCAAATGGGTTGAAGCTGGATTCGATGGCCATGATGGCCAGCACCAAGGTCGGCTCAACGCCCACCCGCTTGCCGATGTCCCAAGCTTCTTGCACCAGTGCGCCAATGGGTTCAGGCGCCACTTTGTAGCGACGGGCGATCCACTGCGCCAACCGGGCCTGCGGGCTGGGCAAGGCGGTGATGTCGGTGGCGGTGGCTCTTTTGACAGCGTCTGGATCGGCCACCAGCGACAACACATCGCCCGACGCCAGCGTGCGCACTTCGTGGCGATCTTGCAGCCACTGCAGGGCAAATTGCTCGACGCTGGATCGGGTCTGATCGTGGCTGCCGGCATAGCCTGCAGCGCTGACCAAAATGATGGCGGCGACACCCACGCCAGCGAAAGTGCTGTGGCTGACGGCTCGCAAGCCGCGGCCGACGTCGCCAAAAAACAGCGTGGCTGACCTTTGGCTGGCGGTCCGCGCCTGGCTGATGGCGTGGCTGGGGTTCATTGGATGCTCTCTCCGTCAAGCCCAGGCGGTGGTTGCCTGGCGGTGGGTCGGTGAATCGGTCAATCGGGGTGCTGATTGAGCGGGTTGGGCTGGATAGACCAGGCAGCGGGCGGGTTGCCCGCAGCCAAGCTTTGCTGCAACTTGCTGCGCCTGATAATTGGCCAGGAAGCAGTTCTTGCGCAACCCTCGTTCCGGTGGCCACAAAACCGATGAAGTGGTGGTTTGACGGCTACTCTTGCCAAGGTTCCATCCGCGTGCAATGGTTGGCTTCAGGGGGCTGCGCTTCTTTGGCAGCACCCGCACTGTGGCGGCGGATGTCGGACAAGCTGGTTCAGGCTCAATGCAAATAAGGGTTAACCCTAAAACCGCGAAGTGGCCGCATCTTAAGGACCGCTACATACGCCGTCAAGCATAAGAAATCGTTCTTTTATTCAAATTGAGGTCAATGGTCGATGAAGTACAAGGATTTGCGCGATTTCGTATTTCAGCTTGAGAGCTTGGGCGAACTCAAACAGCTGAAGCAACCGATCTCGCCCCATCTGGAGATGACAGCGCTGGGCGACCAGCTGCTGCGCGCTGGCGGCCCGGCGGTGCTGTGTACCGCGCCGACCGGGCATCAGGTGCCTTGCCTGATCAACCTCTTTGGCACGCCGCGTCGGGTGGCTTTGGGGATGGGTGCCGACAGCCTGGCCGATCTCAGGGATGTCGGCCACCTGCTGGCCAAGCTGAAAGAGCCAGAGCCACCCAAAGGCATCAAGGATGCTGGCAAGTTGCTGCACATGGTCAAAGCGGTGTGGGACATGAAGCCCGCCGTGCAACGTGAAGCCGCATGCCAGGAAGTGGTGCTGGAGGGCACGGACATCGATCTGGCGCGCTGGCCCATTCAGCATTGCTGGCCGGGAGATGCCGGGCCTTTGATCACCTGGGGCCTGGTGGTCACGCGCGGGCCGCAAAGTGTGCCCAAGCCGCGTTTGCGGCAGAACCTGGGCATCTACCGCCAACAAGTGATCGGCCCGCGTGAAGTGATCATGCGCTGGCTGGCCCACCGCGGCGGCGCGCTGGATTTCAGGGAATTTGCCCGTGTCAACCCGGGCCGGCCCTTTCCGATGGCGGTGGCGCTGGGGGCCGACCCGGCCACCATCCTGGGCGCCGTGACCCCCGTGCCCGACACCTTGTCCGAGTACCAGTTTGCAGGCTTGCTGCGTGGTGCAAGAACCCAGCTGGTCGACAGCGCGGTGGGCGAAGGCAACACCTGGCTTCAAGTGCCTGCCACCGCCGAGCTGGTGTTGGAAGGCCACATCCCGGTGGCTGAGCCGGGTTTCGAGGGTTTGTCAGAGCACGGCGTGCGGGTCAAGGAAAAGGGCGGTTACCTGCACGCGCTGGAAGGCCCCTTTGGCGACCATACGGGCTACTACAACGAGCAGGACTGGTTTCCGGTCTTCAGATTGAACCG
>JBBQIB010000310.1:0-5100 GCA_038324515.1 Burkholderiales bacterium | reverse complement strand
TCTCACCGTCGTCGCCGACCGACAGCTGGCCTGCGATGAAGTAGATGTCGCCCGCCGCCACCTTGGCAGCGTGGCTGTACAAACCTTGCGCAGGCGGCGCATTGAGGGGGTTGATGTAAGTGACTTGAGTTGACATTCGGGGGTCCTTGGTTGCTGTTGGGGAGAGGTGACAGAGGCCGCAAGAGCGGTCGACAGGGATGGCAGCGTTGTCGTCACGATGTCAGGGATGCCAATGGCAGGCCGTCTGCCACCGTCGATCCTTGCGCTGGTGGATGAAACCGTGTTCTCAATTGTGCCAATGACGGAGGCCTTGAAACTCGCGGTGTCACTGCGGCACGGGTGCACCGGTCGCTGGTTGCCGAAGCTCACGATGTCGGCTTTCGCCTTCGAGCGCCATCAATCTCAGGTCGTTGAACCGTGAGTTGCGCCCGGACATGAAACCGCCCTGAAAGAGCCCCCACGGGAAGTGCAGGACGTGCAGGACGTGTAGGACGTGCAGGACGTGCAGGACGTGCAGGACGCGGCAATGCATCGCCGAACCAGAGCGAGGGCAAGGCATTGGTCCGCACAAGAACGCAGTCCCCGATGTCGGTCTGTGGCCCGGACAGGCGTAGCATGGAAACGTTTCTTCTGCTTGAGCGCCGAATGCACGAATCTCCGCCTCAAAGTCGCCGCGTCGGCCTCATTGGCCTGGGCCTGATGGGCCGAGGCCTGGGCTTGTCCCTGCTGCGCGCCGGCCATGCGCTGACCGTTTTGGCGCACCGCCAGCGCAGCGTTGTCGATGAACTGGTGGCCGCCGGCGCCCATGAAGCCGCCAACGCCGCCATGCTGGCCGAGACGGTCGACACGGTGCTGCTGTGCCTGCCTTCGACTGAAGCTGTCGACGCGGTGCTCTTTGGCAACCAGGGCGTGATCAGCGGCGCAAGTCCGGGGCTGCTGGTGCTCGAAAGCTCGACCCTGCGGCCCGATGTGGGGCGACGGCTGGCGCAGCGGCTGGCGGCACGCGGCATAG
Source organism: Burkholderiales bacterium (assembly GCA_038324515.1). Taxonomy (GTDB): domain Bacteria; phylum Pseudomonadota; class Gammaproteobacteria; order Burkholderiales; family Burkholderiaceae_C; genus Rubrivivax. The sequence goes on along the minus strand of JBBQIB010000310.1, from coordinate 4,088 downwards.
ACTTCGTCGACGCCCCCGTGACGCGCGGGCCTGCCGAAGCCGTGCAGGGCCGCTTGCTGGCACTGGTCGGCGGCACCGACGAAGCCGTACAGCGGGCCGAGCCGGTGTTGCGCGCTTATTGCGAGCAGCTGTTCCGGTTCGGCGGCCCCGGCCAGGGTTATGCAGCCAAGCTGATCAACAATTTTCTGGCGTTCAGCAACCTGGTGGCGGTTGCCGAGGCCATGCACACCGCACGCCAGGCCGGGCTGGACCTGTCGACCCTGCTGGCTGCGGTACATCTCAGCGGCGGGCAGAACCGCGTGCTCGACGGCCTGACACCGCTGCTGACTGGTGCTGGGGCCGCCAAGTCACGGGTGACGCTGAACACGGCCCACAAGGACGCGCAGTACTACCAGCAGCTGGCGCGTGAGCTGGGTAGCAGCGGGCCGCTGGCGCAGCTGCTTGAACAGCAGTTGGGCCGGGCTCTGGCGGCCGGCCTGGGCGGACAGTTGACGCCTGACTACCTGGATCATGTGGTCTCTGGATCCCTAGGGAAAACGCCGTAGAAACGTTTCCACATGATGTCGCAAACTGCAGCTCATGTCCGCTGTTCCCGTTGATCCGACCCCGACACTGGCCGAATCCAGCCGCCTGCCGCTGCGTGCGCCACCCTATCCGCCGGAGGTGGCGGCGCGCATCCACGACAACGCCTTTGGTGCGCTGTCGCCGCAGAACCTGCGGCTGGTGCTGGCGCATCAACCGGCACTGGCGGGCGCCTTTCAGGCGATGGCGCAGCAGATCCTGTTCAAGGGTGCGCTGCCCGAACGCCAGCGCGAGATAGCGATCATCCGTACCGGTGCTTTGACGCGGTCCGAATATGAATGGGGCATGCATGTCAGCATCTACGCCCAGCGTTGCGGTCTGGACGAGGCCCAGATCAGCGACCTGACGCTGGCGCCCACGCCCAGTGAATCATTGTGGACCCCGGCCGAGCGCTGGATCGTGCGCATGGTCGACGAGCTGCATCAGCACAGCACCGTCAGCAGCGCCACCTGGCAAGCTCTGCGCAGCCATTGGCCTGACGACCAGATTGTCGAACTGATCCTGGCCAGCAGCTTCTATCACATGGCCGCCTACTTTTTGAACAGCACCGCAGTGCCGCTGGAATCCGGTGCTGCGCGCTTTCCGGCCGGCCTGCAGCAGGCATGCGTGCCTGGGGACCCCGCCCCGTGAGCCTGCAACGCAAGCAACGAGCAACCATCCGCGACGTGGCGGCGGCAGCTGGCGTATCGGTGGGCACGGCGTCGCGTGCACTCAACCGCAGCGGACGCGTCAGTGCAGACGCGGTGGCCGCCGTGACCCTGGCGGCGCGTCGCCTGGGCTACGAGCCCGATGCCATTGCACAGAGCATGCGCACGCGGACCACCGGCGCGGTCGGGCTCCTGGTGTCGGACTTCGCCAACCCGCTGTACGCCCGCATCATCGGTGGTGTCGAGGCCAGGCTGCAGCGCGAAGGCGTGGCGCTGTTGCTGGCCAACACGCACAACGACGCGCGCCGTGAGCGCGGCCTGATCGATCTGTTCCGCCGCCGCCGAGTCGACGGGCTGATCCTTGGCCCTTGCGAAAGCGAAAACCCGGCGCTGCTGGACGAACTGGCCCGTGACCACCTGCCGGTGGTGGCGCTGGACCGAGACTTTGGCTCCGCCTGCAGCGGCGTGCAGGTCGATCACTTTGGCGGCGCGCAGCAGGTCGCACGCTATCTGCTGGGGCTGGGCCATGAGCGAATCGCGCTGCTGACCACCGGGCCAGCGTTGCGACCGGGACGCGAGCGCATCGCTGGCTTCACCGCCGCCTATGCCGAGCGTGGCCGCACACCCGACCCGCGGCTGCTCCGTGCCGAACGATCGGCGATGGAATTTGCCTTCAGTGAGACGCTGGCGCTGCTGTCGTCGCCGCCTGCTCCAAGCGCCTTTGTCTGCCTGGGCACGCGCATCCTGTCGGGCGTGCTGCAGGGTCTGCGCCATGCCGGCCGCACCGTGCCCGACGACGCCAGTGTCGTCAGCATTGGCGACACCGATCTGTCGCAGCTGTTCTCGCCGACCATCACAGCGTTGAGCTGGGATCTGGAAGCCGTCGGCCAGGCCCTGGCCGAACTGCTGCTGCGCCAGTTGGTCCGCGATGCAGCGGTTGAACACGAGCGCATCGTGATGACCACACAACTGGTGCTGCGCGAGTCTTGCGCGGCATTGCCTGTGGCAGCCCAGGCCCCGCGCCGCGCCAAGGCGCTTCGACCATGAGCCGGCGCCTCGAAGGCAAGGTGGCGCTGGTGGTCGGTGCCGGGTCGAGCGGCAGCGACATCAGCAACGGTGCGGCCTGTGCGCTGCTGTTCGCACGTGAAGGGGCGCACGTGATCTGCGTCGACCGTTCACTGGCTGCGGCACAAGACACCTTGGCGCGCATCGAGGGGGAAGGCCTGCACGGCTGCGCCAGCGCCTTCGAGGCCGATGTGCGCGACGCTGCCCGCATCCAGGCCGTGGTCGATGCGGTCATCGTCCAGCATGGCCGCATCAACGTGCTGCACCACAACGTGGGCGTCGAAGAGTTCGGTGAGCTGGTCCATGTCAGCGAAGAAAGCTGGGATCGCGTGCACGCGATCAACCTCAAGGGTCCGATGCTGACCGCACGTGCCGTGGTGCCGCACATGATGGCCCAGGGCGGAGGCTCGATCATCAACATCTCATCGATCGCCAGCCGGAAATGGAGCCCGATGCAGTTCCTGTCGTACTCCACCTCGAAGGCAGCCCTGAACCACATGACACGCGTCGTGGCCCGCCAGTACGCGCCGCATCAGGTGCGCTGCAACGTGATCCTGCCGGGGTTGATCGATACACCCCACGCCGCCAACCTGACGGCCGGCGACGAAGCCGCCAAGCAGCAGGCGCGCGATGCCCGCCATGCCCGCTGCCCGATGGGCCACCAGGGCACGCCCTGGGACGTGGCCTGGGCCGCGTTGTTTCTGGCGTCAGACGAATCCAGGTACGTGACGGGCATCGAACTCGTCGTCGACGGCGGCCTGTCGCTTTAACCCCTGACCTTTTTACCGGAGAACCAACCATGCGCCGACACCTGCTTGCCCTGGCCACTGTGGCCGCCTCGCTGTGCACCACGACCCTGCCTGCCCTGGCGCAGAGTGTGGCCGAGTGGCCGTCCAAGCCGATCCGCTTCATCTTGATCTCGGCTCCAGGCAGCGGTGGTGACACGCTGGGTCGGCTGCTCGCCGACCGGATGGCGCCCCTGCTCAAGGGCAGCTTCGTGATGGACAACAAGCCGGGTGCCGGTGGCGCCATCGCCACCGACATGGCCGCCAAGTCGGCGCCCGATGGCTACACCATCGCCATCGGCGGCGCCACCACCCTTGTGCTGCTGCCGGCCAGCAACCCAAAGCTGCCCTACAACGCACTGAAAGACTTTGCCTACATTGGTCAAGTGGGCACCGCAGCCATCGCGCTGATGGCTACCAACGACGTGCCCGCCAATACGCTGCCTGAACTGGTGGCGCTGGCGAAGAAGACCCCGGGCAGCCTGCAATACGCCAGCTGGGGCATCGGATCGACCGGCCACTTCTGCGGCGAATTGATGAACCTGAAGACACAGGCACAGCTGAGCCATGTGCCCTACAAGTCAGTGGCGCAGATCCAGACCGACCTGCTGGGCGGCCACATCAAGCTGGGTTTTGTCGACATGGGATCGGCCACCTCGCTGGTGAAGACCGGGCGCGTCAAGGCCATCACCACCTGCACTTCGCGCTCGCCCAGCCTGCCCGGCGTCAGCAGCTACGAGGACGAGGGCATCGATTTCAACGGGCTGCGCATGGGCGCTTTGCGCTGGGCCTTGTTTGCCCCGGCGGCCACGCCTCGGCCCATCGTCGACAAGCTGGCGGCAGCCTTGAAGGCCACGCTGGACATGCCTGAGGTGAAGGCCAGGCTGCTGGAGATGGGCATCAGCGCGGCCTTCGTCGGCGGCGACGAACTGCTGACGATGACAGCGCGCGACATCGAGGGATGGAAGGCAATCGCCAAGCAGGCCGGCATCAGCAATGAATGAGTTGG
>JBBQIB010000309.1:0-5109 GCA_038324515.1 Burkholderiales bacterium | reverse complement strand
CTGGGTGGCGGCCGTCGATTGCCCAGCGACCGCGTCGACGCGCGTGTTGGCCTGGCCGATGTCTTGCCGCTTGGCGCCGTGGTGCAGCCCGGACAGCCACTGGCCTGGGTCCACGCGGCCGACATGGCTGCCGCCACGAAGACCGTGGCCGCCGTGCAGGCGGCAGTGACCCTGGTTGATGCGGCACCCGTGCTGCAGCCGGTGGTGCACGAGCGCATCGCGGCTGGCTGACCTGGTTCGGGGGTCGGTTCCGCGGGCGGCCCGCAACACGACCAACTGACATGCCAAATTTTCAGCGCCTGGCGCGAAGAGGTGACCCCCGTCGGCGCCAGGGAGCGCCGCCAGTTAGGCCAGCCCGACCGCGACATCGGCGTGAAGCGCCACCAGACCAGAGTCGAAGCTGACCAGGCGCCCACCGTGATGGCGTGCCAAACCGGCCAGGTAGGCGTCGGTGATCTGCCGGTGCCCGAGCACGCCGCGCCAGGAAATGTCGGCGTATCCGAGGCTGTCGGACCAAAAGCGGTGCCGCACGTGCGCCGTAACCCCAGCCAGCACTGCGAGCGCAGTGTCGGAGGTCACTTCACCCAGCCGCATCAACAGGCGAAGCAGTGTGCCTTGCGTGATGGGGCAGGTGGCAAAGGGCTCGTCGCTGCCAGCAAACCATGTCTGCGCGGCCTGGTGGTGAACATGCGTGCTGCTGACCAGCGCCACCAGCACATTGCCGTCCAGCAGGTGCACGCGCCCGCGTTGGCGAGCAACCCGCGTCAAGCGTCGTCCTCGAGCGCTTTCACGTCTTCGGGTGTCACGACGCGCGGCAGGCGAATCACGGGCAGCCCGGTTTTCGCGCTCGTGACCATCGCAGCCCCGGCACTTGCTGCGGTGGGTGCCGCAGAAGCCAAGCCGCGACGAATCAACTCGACCGCCGTAAGGCTCAGGCTGCGGCGCGTATGGACAGCCAGCGAGGAGACGATTCGGTGCAGGTCTTCCGGGAAATCAACGGTCGTTCTCATCTTCGCATCATGATGTTTACGCATCAATATGTCAATTAGTCCACCACTTTTTCTGGCGGGCGATGCGCACGACTCAGGACTCACTCCAGCCGCCCGCAACACTCCAGACCTGACCCAGTTGCCCCCTGACCCTGTTGCCCCTTGGCCAAAGCGGGGCGCATGATGTAGCGGCACAGTTGCTCCAGCGCCTGGCGGTTGTCGGCGCCGCAGCGCACGGCGGCGTGCTGCTCTGTTGCCGTCGATGTCGGCGCAAGGCGTCTGCTTGAAGTCCGCGTCCCTGGGCATGGCACCCTGCACCGTCAGCACCTTCTGCCCGGCGCGTGGGACGAGGGCGATGCCGTAAGTACACGCAACGGCCGACAACTTCAGGCCGGCACCGGCTCGCCCGAGGTCAGTCGGGTCACGACCTCCTGCATCGCTTGCTGGTCGGCGGCGGACAGCAGGCCAGCGCGCAGCAGTGAGGTTCGTTCGATCTCGCGCATGCGCCAACTCAGCTCGCGCACGATCGAGGTGACTTCGAGCCACATGCCCGGATCGCCGGCATCGGCCAGTTCTTGCAGCACGGCCCTGGGGTTGTCGCCGGCAATGCCGGTGCTGGTAAAGGCAGTTTCGATGCGCAGCAAGCGCTGTATGCCGCCTTCGATCAGACGCCGCAACGGCGGGCCGGCGCTGGCGATTCGTTCCGCCAGCCAGAGCCGGGCGGCGCGGTAATGCCCCAGCGTGCTCATCACATGTCCCAGTCGCTGTGCTGCGTCTTCGACGCCGGCAACGGCCTCGGCGATGGCACCGAGCACGTCGTCATGTCCCTTGGCCAGGCGATGCAGCAACTCGAGCACCGGCGGGCTGAACTCACCCTGGACCAGCTTGGTGGCGGTGCTGACGCGGGAGACCGGCGCAACCGCCCACCGCCCGACACCGTCAGCAACACCCGGTGGCCGACGATGGGATGGGTCGCGATGTGGTGCCACTGCAGTGGGTTCAGTCGATGCTGGGTGCCGAGCCAGGCAGGCTCGATGTACAACTCGCCCACGTCGTGCAACAGCCCGGCGGTGGCCAGCGCGCGGTGCCGTTCGCTTTCGCCCGGCAGAAGCCGCCGCGCCAGCGCCAGCGCCAGCGCCAGCGCCAGCATGGCCACACCGACCGTGTGTTCCAGGCGTTCGGGCTGATGCCGCCCATACACGGTCAGCAAGGTCTGCAGCTGCGGACTCAGCTTCAGGCCGACCAGCGCATCACCGACCGCAGGCAACCGTCCGTCGGCGCAGATCGAGCGCAGCAGGCCATGTCTGCTGATCACCTTTTCAGCGGCTTCAGCCAGCGCCGTCGCGTCGACCCCGCCGACCACGCGCACGCTGACCTCAAGCGGCTTCCTGAGCTTGTGCTCAAGAAGCCGGTCGCAGGTCGAGGCGTCGATCCGGCTGCCCTTGGCCAGCAGCTTGATGGCGTTGGCAGCGACGATTTCCTCATTGGCCTCGGCCTCAAAGGCCGCACTGGCGGCGGTCATGTGATTGAGGAAGTGCGGACTGACGCTGTTGTCGGTCATGTTCACCTCTGGGCCGCCAGGACCGGCTGGCCGCGGACGCAGCGGCGTTTCGGTTGCTGCCGGGAAACCTTGAGGCTTGCTTCAGCCGGATGCCCTGTCGAAGGCAACCATGGCGCACAACCTGTTGGGTCGCGCCGACTTTGACTCGACCGGTGCGTCGCTCTGCGCCCAGTGACGCCGTCCTGCCGGCGTGCCGCAGGCGTGCAGCAGGTGGGCAGCAGCTGGGCTTGGGCGGAAATGATGTGGGAAGACCACGCTGTTCCGCCTCTGAAAGAGCCCGCACGCCAGAACAATTCAGGGCGGCTCGCCTGCAGCTGCACTGCCTTGCTCCGCCGTGCCGCGGCCAACACGATGCACGATCTCGCTCCCTGTCTTGCCTTGATGCTGCCTTGCCATGGGTGAAGCCTGGCCCATTGGCGGACCGGCCACGCTGCGCGTGGCCGATGCAGCCTCGGCGCTGCTGCTGCATGCGCGACTCTTGCAGGCGCGCACGCTGCGTGCGGCGGCGCAGGCGCTGGTCACCGACCTGGCCGACGAAGCAGGCGCAGCACGGGTCAGCCTGGCCTTGTCCTTGCCAGGCAGCGCCCAGCGTCTGCGCCTGCTGGCCAGCAGCGGCGCCGAGCGGGTGGACATTGCCAGCCCTTGGCGCGACCAGGTGCTGGGCGCAATGGCCGAGGCGCTGGACCAGGGGCGCAGCGCCAGTTGGCCGCCCACCGCCGCGGCCTTCGACGGAGTTGGCGGCGAAGGCGGGGGCGAAGGCGGGGGCGAAGGTGGCCTGCATTTCGAACTGCAGCAACTGCAGCACAGCGTGGGCGGCGCCGTGGCCGTGCTGCCGCTGGGCCGGCCGGGCAGCTGCACCGCAGCGGTCTGCATCGAGCGCAGCGGCGAAGCACCCATCGACACGCTGACGTTGGCGCGACTCGAAGCCCTGCTGCAACTGGCCGGCCCGGCGCTGGACTGGATGCAGCGTGCCGAAAGGCCCTGGCACCGGCGCGCCCTCGACGCACTGCGTGCCGCGTTCCACCGCCTGCGCGAACCCGAGCAACGCCTGCGCCGCCGCGCGGTGGCCGCCGCCGTTGTGGCGCTGGCGGCGCTGGCGCTGCTGCCCTTGTCGCACGACATCGGCGGCCGCGCGCGGCTGGAGGGTTCGATGCAGCGTGTGCTGGCCGCCCCCACCGACGGCTTCGTCAAGACCGCCCATGTGCGGCCGGGCGACCGCGTCGCTGCCGGCGCGCCGCTGCTCGACCTGCTGGAAGACGACCTGCGGTTGGAACGGGACCGCTGGGCCAGCCAGCGTGCGCAGCACGAAAACGCCTACGCCGCGGCGATGGCACGCACCGACCGCGTCGGCGCGGCCACCGCCATGGCGCGTGTGGCCGAGGCGCAGTCGCAACTGGCCCTGGTCGAAGAACGGCTGGGCCGCGGGCGGCTGGTCGCGCCCTTCGACGGTGTGGTCATCGCTGGCGACCTGAGTCAGTCCATCGGCGCGCCGGTGCGCCAGGGCGACACCTTGATCACGCTGGCCAGCGCCGCGGGTTACCGCGTCATCGTCGAGGTCGACGAGGTCGACATCGCGCGGGTGCAGGTGGGGCAGGGCGGGCGACTGTCGCTGAGCGCGCTGCCCTGGCAGGGCGAGGACATCGTCGTCGAGCGCATCGCGCCGATGGCACGTGCGGTCGAGGGCCGCAACGTGTTCGAGGTCGAAGCACGGCTGCTGGCGCCCGGCCCGGCGCTGCGGCCGGGGCTGCTGGGCCGCGCCGAGCTGGTGGTCGGCCACCGCCCGCCGCTGTGGGTCTGGCTGGGCCGCGCTGCCGACCGCCTGCGCCTGGCCTGGTGGGCCTGGCTGGGTTGACCGCATGAAGCAGCACTGCCGATGAGCAGCCTGCACAGCCCACGCTGGCATCGCGTGTCTGGCCTGCGCCCGCAGCTGGCCGAGGGCCTGAGCGTGCGCCGCCAGACGGTGCGCGGGCAGACCTGGATCGTGCTGCACCAGCCGGCACGTGGCCGCAGCCTTCGGCTGAACCCTGCCGCATGGCGGCTGGCAGCGCGGCTGGACGGCCAGCGCAGCGTGCAGGCGCTGTGGGACGGCGCGCTGGCCCAGGCCGAAGAGGCACCGACGCAGGACGAGCTGATCGAATTGCTGGCGCAGCTGCGCGACGCCGGTCTGCTGCGCGCCGGGCCGGGCGCCGACGTTGAACGGCTGCTCGAACACCAGGACCAGATCGACCGCCCTGCGGGCCGGCGCAGCCTGCTGGCCTGGCGCATTCCGCTGGGCGATCCGGCGCGTTTGCTGGCACGGCTGGGGGGGCTCGGCCGGCTGCTCTTTTCACCCATCGGCGCCGCGCTGTGGTCGCTGGGTGTGGTGAGCCTGCTGGTGCTGGCGGCGCAACACGGCCCCACGCTGTGGGCCCATGGTCGTGACTGGCTGGCCACGCCGCGCTACGCGCTGCTGGCCGCGCTGGTCTACGTGCCGGTGAAGTTGGTGCACGAACTGTCGCACGGGCTGGCCGTGCAGCGCTGGGGCGGCAGCGTGCGCGAGGCCGGCGTCACCTTGATGCT
>JBBQIB010000308.1:0-5150 GCA_038324515.1 Burkholderiales bacterium | reverse complement strand
CGGTTGCTGTTGTAGATCGCGCCTGGGCGCAGCGGCTGGCCAGGCATCAGCAACTCGTCGCCGGTCGAGAAGATGGCGACTCTGGGCCGGCGCAGCACCTGCAGCGTGGCCGCACCGACCGATGCCGCCAAGCCCAGCGCCTGCGGCGTCAGCCGCAGGCCCGCCGTCAGCACCACCGAGCCGGCCTGCACATCTTCACCGCGCCTGCGCACCCACTGCCCAGCGCCGGGTACGGTCTGCAAGCGCACCGATCCCAGGCGAGGCTGGCCTGAGGCCGCACCCGCACCCGCAACCGAGCCCGCACCCGCACGCTCATCCCTACCCGCACCCGCACCTGGTAAGACCTCGCATTGCTCCTGCATCACCACGGCATCAGCCCCTGCCGGCAACTGCGCCCCCGTGAAGATGCGCGCTGCAGTGCCCGGTTGCAAAGGCTGGCCCACCACGCCTGCCGGGATGCGTTGCGAAACCTGCAGCTCGGTGCCGGCTGCGGGCACATCCGCTGCTCGAAGGGCATAACCGTCCATCGAGCTATTGTCCTGCGGTGGCACATCCAGCGCAGAGCGCACGTCGGCCGCGAGCACGCGGCCCAACCCGTCAAAGGTAGAGACGGCTTCCTGTGCCTGAATCCGAAAGGCACGCGAGCCTTGCACCAGCAACAGCAGCGCTTGATCCAGGCTCAGCATCGGACGAGTCTCAGCCAAAGAACATCTCCGGCACATAGTCAAAACGCTGGCCACTCTGCATCAAGAAAGCCACCACCCCTGCCGCGTCATCGCGCTGGAAGACGGGCCGGCCCGTGGGCACTGGCAACGGCACCGCCAGATCGGCCACCACCAGCGCCACCACGTAGGGATCCTCTTCATAGCTGGCCGGCTCGCCCGGCAACCAGAAAGCCACACGCGGCAAATCGCAGTCCTTGAAGCCCTCGACCAAAGCCCAATCGCACTCGACCAACTCAGCCAGCAACTGGTGCACACTGAGTTTGACCTCCACTTCGAACTCACGCACCTTGGCCAGCCGGCGGCCACTGGCGATCACGACTTCAAAAGCACCTGCCTGGCGGTGCGACCAACTGTCCTTGCCTTCATGGTCGATCTCAAAGCCCGCGTGTGCGTGCTTGACCACCGAGACACGCTGGCCCTGCGCTTTCAAGGCTTGAATGACGCCGGCCATCAGCCGGGTCTTGCCTGCGCCAGAAGCGCCGGTGAAACACACCACCTTCATGCTGCCACCTCGGTGTTGGCGTGCTGACGAATGTAGTGCTTGACTTGCGCCACGTCGCCGGGCATGCGTTGAAAGCGGCGCGGCAAGTCTTCAATGCCACGCAACTGCGGCGGCCGCTCGGGTTCGGGCGCCTGGTCACCCAGCGCTTCGACGATGGTGTCGGCAAACTTCGCAGGCAACGCGGTTTCAAGTACCAGCATCGGCACCCCCGGTTCGACAAAATCCCGCGCCACTTTCAAGCCATCTGCCGTGTGGGTATCGACCAGTACGCCGCAGCGCTGCCAGGTGTCGCGGATCGTCGCCAACCGGTCGGCGTGGCTGCTGCTGCCCGACACAAAACCGAAATGTGACGCGGCCCGCTCAAGCTCTGCAGCGCTGACGCTGAAGCCACCGTTGCGGGCCAGGTTCGGGCCGAACAGCTCCGCAATGCGCGCGGCATCTCGGCCCAGCAGATCAAACACGAAGCGCTCGAAGTTGCTGGCCTTGCTGATGTCCATGCTGGGGCTGCTGGTCTCGAAGGTCTGGTCTGCACTGCGTACCCGGTACTGGCCGCTGCGGAAGAACTCGTCCAGCACATTGTTCTCGTTGGTGGCGAGCACCAGTTTGCGCACCGGCAAACCCATCGAGCGCGCCACATGGCCAGCGCAGATGTTGCCGAAGTTGCCGCTGGGCACGGCAAAACTCACCTGCTGCCAGTTGTTTTTGGTGGCCGCAAAATAGCCGGCAAAGTAGTACACCACCTGGGCCAGCAAGCGGGCCCAGTTGATCGAATTGACGGTGCCGATGCGGTACTGGCGTTTGAAATCCAGATCTGCACTGACGGCCTTGACGATGTCCTGGCAGTCGTCAAAAACACCATCGATCGTGATGTTGTGGATGTTGGGGTCCTGCAGGCTGAACATCTGCGCTTGCTGAAAGCGGCTCATGCGGCCATGCGGGCTGAGCATGAAGACCTGCACACCGCGCTTGCTGCGCATGGCGTATTCGGCTGCGCTGCCGGTGTCGCCGCTGGTCGCACCCAGGATGTTGAGTGTTTCGCCCCGCCGCGCCAATTCGAACTCGAACAGATTGCCCAGCAATTGCATCGCCATGTCCTTGAAGGCCAGCGTCGGGCCGTTGGACAGCGCTTGCAGGCTCAGCTCGGGCGCCAGTGGCGGCAACGGTTTCAGCGGTGTGATCTGCGGCGTGCCAAAGACCGCTGCGGTGTAGGTTACTTGGCACAAACGGCGCAAGTCGGCAGGCGCGATGTCGTCGATGTACAGCGACAGAATCTCGAACGCCAGTTCGGCATAAGGCAGAGCACGCCAGCGCTGCAGCCTGTCATCACCGATATGTGGATAGTGCGTTGGCAGATACAACCCGCCATCAGGCGCCAAGCCCTCCAGCAGGATGTCGCAAAAGCCCTTGGGGCTGCGGTCGCCACGGGTACTGATGTACTTCAACTCAGCTCTTCCTTGCGAATGCGCACGATCGGGGCCAGCACGGTGGGCAAAGCCTGCATTTGTTGCAGCGCTGTTTGCATGCGGCCTTCGACAGTGTCGTGGGTCAGGATGATCAGATCGGTCTGCTTCTCGCCCTCTGCACTCTCGCGCTGCAGCACGGCGTCGATCGAGATGTCGTTGTCGGCCAGGATACCGGTGATGCGGGCCAGCACCCCCGCCTTGTCGGCCACCACCAGCCGCAGGTAGTAGGCGGTGATCGTCTGCGCCATCGGCAGGATCGGCGTGTCGTGCATCGCGCCGGGCTGAAAGGCCAGATGCGGCACATGGTGGCCAGGCTCGGCGCTGTGCAAGCGGCTGATGTCCACCAGATCAGCCACCACGGCGCTGGCGGTGGGCTCGCTGCCCGCGCCTTTGCCGTAATACAGCGTGGTGCCCACGGCGTCGCCCTGCACCACCACCGCGTTCATCGCACCTTCGACATTGGCGATCAGGCGTTGGCTGGGCACCAGCGCCGGGTGCACCCGCAACTCGATGCCCCCCGCGGGCAGATCGTGGCGCCGCTTGGCGATGCCCAGCAGCTTGATGCGGTAGCCCATCTGCTCTGCATAACGGATGTCAACGGCCTGCAGCGCGGTGATGCCTTCGGTGTAAGCCTTGTCAAACTGGACCGGAACGCCAAAGGCAATCGCGGCCATCAGCGTGGCCTTGTGGGCTGCGTCCACGCCTTCGATGTCGAAGGCGGGGTCGGCTTCAGCGTAGCCCAGGCGCTGTGCTTCCTTGAGCACCACATCGAAGTCCAGCCCTTTGCTGCGCATCTCGCTCAGGATGAAGTTGGTGGTGCCGTTGATGATGCCGGCCACCCACTCGATGCGGTTGGCGCTCAAGCCTTCGCGCAGCGCCTTGATGATCGGAATGCCGCCTGCCACGGCGGCCTCAAAGGCCACCACCACACCCTTTTTGCTGGCAGCCTCGAAAATCTCGCTGCCGTGCACCGCCAGCAGGGCCTTGTTGGCGGTCACCACATGCTTGCCGGCAGCAATGGCCTCCAGCACCAGCGTCTTGGCGATGCCATAACCACCGATCAGCTCGACCACGATGTCGATGTGCGGATTGGCAATGACGGCGCGCGCGTCGTCCACCACCTGCACATCGGCGCCCACCACCTCGCGGGCACGCACGACGTCCAGGTCAGCCACCATCGTGATACGGATGTCACGGCCCGCGCGGCGGCGGATTTCTTCCTGGTTGCGCTGCAACACCCTGAAGGTGCCTGTGCCCACGGTGCCAATGCCCAACAGGCCAACTTGTATCGGTTTCATGAATGATGTGTCGTGAAGGGCGCAAGCCCTGGCAAGGCCCGGCAGCTCAGACGCTGTGACGCTTGCGGTAGTTGAACAAGAACCTCTCGATGCGCCCAATGGCTTCGCGCAGGTCGTCGACGTTGGGCAAGAAAACCAGCCTGAAGTGATCTTCAGCCACCCAGTTGAAACCGGTTCCCTGCACGATCAGCACCTTTTCTTCCGACAACAGCTCATAAGCAAACTGCTGGTCGTCGGCAATCGGGTAGATCTTGGGATCCAGGCGCGGGAACATGTAAAGCGCTGCTTTGGGCTTGACCACGCTGACCCCGGGGATCGCGCTCAACAACTCGTAAGCCAGGTCCCGCTGTCTGCACAGCCGGCCAGAGGGCGCCACCAGGTCCTTGATGCTCTGATAACCCCCCAAAGCCGTTTGAATCGCCAGCTGGCCGGGTGTGTTGGAACACAAACGCAGCGAGGCCAGCATGTTCAGGCCTTCAATGTAGTCGCGTGCATGGCGCTTCTCGCCCGACACCACCATCCAGCCCGCGCGGTAGCCGCAACTGCGGTAGTTCTTGCTCAAGCCGTTGAAGGTGACGAACAGCACATCGTCGGCCAGGCTGGCCATCGCGGTGTGGGTGTTGCCGTCGTACAGCGTCTTGTCGTAGATCTCGTCAGAGAACACCACCAACTGGTGTTGGCGAGCCAACTCGATGATCTCCAGCAACACCGCGTCCGGGTACAAAGCGCCCGTGGGGTTGTTGGGGTTGCAGACCATGATGCCGCGGGTGCGTGGGCCGATCTTGCTGCGGATGTCTTCGATGTCGGGCATCCAGCCGGCCTGCTCGTCGCACAGGTAGTGCACCGGCTTGCCGCCCGACAAACCCACCACGGCGGTGTAGAGCGGAAAGTCAGGCGCCGGTATCAGGATTTCGTCGCCGTCGTTGACGAGCGCGCTGATGCTGATCTGGATCAACTCGCTGGCGCCGTTGCCCAGATAGACATCGTCCACCGTGACGCCAGCGATGTGCTTTTCCTGCGTGTAGTGCACCACCGCCTTGCGCGGCGCAAACAGGCCCTTGCTGTCGGTGTAGCCCGCAGCATCGGGCAGGTTGCGGATCATGTCCTGCACGATCTCGTCAGGCGGCATGAGCCCGAAAGCCGCCACGTTGCCGATGTTGAG
>JBBQIB010000307.1:0-5161 GCA_038324515.1 Burkholderiales bacterium | reverse complement strand
TTGTAGGCAAAGTCGTAATAAAAGCCGTTCTCGATGACCGGACCGATGGTGACCTGGGCTTCCGGGAACAGCTCTTTGACGGCATGGGCCAGCAAGTGGGCCGTGCTGTGGCGGAGGATCTCCAGCCCTTCAGCATCCTTGTCGGTGACGATCGCCAACCGGGCATCGCTTTCGATGCGATGGCTGGTGTCCACCAGCTGGCCATTCAGCTTGCCGGCCAGTGCGGCCTTGGCCAGCCCGGCGCCAATGGATGCTGCGACATCGGCCACCGTGACGGCGCCCTCGAACTCTCGCCGGGATCCGTCCGGCAGCGTGATCTGAAGCATGAAAAACCTTCTTGGAACGAAAAAAGCGCGGTGTGCGCCGCGCTTTTGACTGGGGTGAAGACAAAAATGGTCAGACGCGCGGCGGCCTAGAGCAGACGCTGCGAAAACAGCCTCGCAGCGGCGGGGGGGGTGGTAGTCCGCGGTGTCATAACCAGTTTGCCTTTCTGTGCCCTTGTCGCGTGTTTCAAAACAGGCTGTAGTTTAGCCGCTGTCAGAGCAGCGGCAAGGCATCAACGGGCCGGCCAGCCGTCACCAACTCGGCGAATTCGTCGGCCAGTTGTTGGCTTTTTGCCAAAACGAGACGCCAATCACGTTGCCGGCCAGCCACGTCTTCGCCATAGCGTTTGAAGTCACCTCGGTCTGGCAGCTTGGCATTGGGCAGTTGTCGCACCCAATCCGGATGCGGGCAAAGCAACACCAGATTGTCCAGTGCAGGGGTGGCTGCGTGGCGGCGATTCCAGGGTTTGTCGAGCCAGCCCGGCACCACCTGAGGGCCGAAGTGCGGGTACAGCACCAGGCCTGCGTCCATCTGGGCGTAGTTCAGGTGCAGGTGGTAATCCGTGATGCCACCGTCCCAATAGCTGCCCATCGGTCCACCGGCGATGTCGTGCACCGGCTCCAGTGCCAACGGCACGCTGCAACTGGCCAATAACGCAGACGACAAATTGGCCGGTTGCAGCGTGCGCACCTGGGTCGGACTGTAGTCGTTCAGCCCAAAGGGCAGCGGGTCGCGTGGATCGCTGAACACGACTCGCTCCATACAAGCCCCCAGGCTACGGCGGCTGAGCGAATTGGCTGCAGCAGCACCCAGCCAGCCCAGCGCCTGGCGCGCGCGCCCGGGCTTGTGCAGCAGCCCCCGGCCGCGGCTGGTGATGACGTGCAAGCGCCGCAGCGGGTGCGACAGCACCTCGTCGGCGCGCACGCCCAGACGCTCTTGCAACACCTGACCAAAGACGCGGCTGACGGTGCTGGCGGTGGGCATCTTGCCGGGCTCACGCGGGTAGGTCTGGGTGATGTAGTCCTCGCCCAACTGCGCCAGCGCCTGCTCGCAGTCGGGCAGGCAGGCAACAGCCATGCGCCAGGCACCCACACTCGAGCCGATCATATGCAGCACTTGCTTGCTGTCGCGCAGCCAATCTGCAAACAGCCAACGGTCCAGCGGCAGCAGCACCAGCCCTTTGGCGCCCCCCGCAGCGGCTGGGATCACCCGCACATCTGCGGCTTGCAGGCCGCGCTGCGACAGCACACTGCGGGCGCGGGGCCCGGCGTAGATCTGCAAGGCCTGCAATCCGTTTGGTGGCTTGCTCACGCGCATCCACTGCAGGTTGTCAAAACTGGCCTGCAAAGTTGAGCTTGACTGCGGCCACGTGGCTGCGCCGGGTGTTCAGAGTGGCTGCAAAACCATCCAGATCGGCCACCGCGCTGCTGCTTCGGCTGTCAACCGCCAGCGCATTGGACAGCGACAGCCCGAGCTGATTGCGCGCGTCAAAGCGCCAGCGCAGGTAAGCATCCAGGCGGTGGGCAGAGCTGCGCCACAAACGCTGGCGGTCTGAGCTCTGGGTCGAAAAACCTGGGTTGAGCACGAGGCTGAGGCCATAAGCCAACTCACCGATGGGCCGCGGCTGATCCAGGCCCAGGCTCAGCGCCCAAGGCCCCTGCCCTTCGATGCGCGCATCGGGGTCATCGATCTGCTCCACATGGGAGTGATACAGCGACAGCGCGGCACGCAGTTGCAACTTTGCGGCCCCGGCTGACTCGAGCCAGCCGGCCAGTGCAGTGGGCAGCCAAGCACTGGCCGGCCCCTTGGCCGACAGCTCGATGCCGATGCTGCGGGCGCTGCCCAGATTGACAGGCCGCGACACCCAGCGCGGCTGATCGGCTTCGTCCACCGTCTCCAAGGCAATGCGCCTGCGGATCAGATGATCGATGTGCCGCACAAAGCCGCCCAGGCGCCAGGCAGTGCCGTCCGGCAGACTCTGGTCGAGCCGCAGATCCAGGCCCAATGCGCGCTCGGGCCGCAGTTGCGGGTTGCCTGCAAAGTCAGCGGCGATGGGCGTATTGCTCAGGCTGCGATCGTACGTGCCGTTGACCAGGTATTGCGGCACCAGCAAGCCCACCGGCGGCACGCGGATGCTGTGTGACAAGCCAAGCTGCCAAGACCATTTGCCCTGGCCCTGGCCCTGGCCCTGGCGCTGGCCTGCCCCTTGGCCTTTGGCTGAGTCAACAGACAGACTCTTGGCGCGATCATCGGCTGGCAGCAAGAATTCACGGCGCAAACTCAGCACCGGCGAGACGGCAGCAAAACTTTGGTCGACTGCGCCCTCTTCACTTGCTTGCTGCAAGCGATGCTGCTCGGCGCGCACACCCGCCAAAACACCCCAGCCCGGCGCAGGTGCCCAACTGTCCTGCAGATAAGCGGTGTTGCGATCCAGCGTCGTCAAGAAGGGCACTCCCGTGCTGCTGCTGATCTGCTCGATGCCATCGGTGAGCTGGCGGCGCAGATCGCGGCGGCTGCGCCTCTCAGCATCTACACCCGCCGTCCAGCGGTGACCAGCCCTGGTTGCCGATGCCCAGCGCAGGCCACCGAGCAGCTTGCGCTCGCGCGACGAAGAGAAACTCTCGCTGCTTTGTGGCGCCAGATCCAGGCGCTGGGTCGCGGATCTCTGCAAGCTGCTGTCCAGCGAGCTGGTCAGCTCCAGCTTTTGGCCCTGCGCCAGGTTCTGGATCCACTGCAGCTGGGTGGCGAGCAGCTCTGTGCGGGCTGCGACGCTGCTGTCCTGATGGCTCACGAGGGTCGTCAGTGCTGGCAGCGTCGGATCCAGGTGGCTCGCCGGGTTGGCGTCCTGACGTGTCTCGATACGGCGCAACGATTGGCCATCGACTTGCTGCATTCGCCACTGCCAACTGGCGATGAGTTGATGCCGCGCGCCCAGCTTCAGATCGAGCCTGGGGGCCAGTTGCAGGTTTTGGGTCTGACGCTCGTCAGTGCTGCGCACACCTTGCAGCGTCAACTGCCCGGCGCTGGTGCGCGAGCTGCGCTCACTCTCCGAGCGGGTATCGCGGCCGCCCACTGAAGCAGTCAGAGGCAGGCTCCAGCTCAGCGACGGGGCCGCACTGGCGCGGTCGGCTGGGTCCGGCGGCGGGTGGCCGAGCGCGATGCGGTCACTCCAACGCAGGTTCATCGACGACGGCCATTGACCGCCACTGTGCCCCCACGAAGCACTCAACAGGCGCTGGCTGCGTGTGGGCTGGCGCAGCACAATGTTGATGACCCCGGCGACCCCACCAAACTCTGCGCTGGGGCCTTGCACGATCTCGATGCGCTCGATGTCGGCCGGCGCCAGCGCGTCGAGCGAAAAGCCGGTTGGCGCGGGCTGGCCATCGATCAAGATGCGCGTGTAACCACCGCCCAGCCCGCGCAGCGACGGGCCATCTTCGTCCAGCGAGACTGCGGGCAAGCGCTGCAGCAGATCCAGCACACTGAAGTCGCCAAAAGCGTCCAGTTCGTCGCGCTCGATCACGCTCAGCCAAGGCGAGGCTGCAGCGGCGCCAGATTCACCGGCCAGGGATCGGCCCTGGACTTCGACCTGCTGCGGCGGCAAGGACGGTGAGAGGGCAGAGACAAGCGTGAGCGGCGCGAGCGTCAAAGGCGGCAAAGGCGGCAAAGGCGGCACCGTCGCGCCCGATGCAAGCCCTTGCGCTGCAGCCGCACTCACTGCCGGTGTCGCAACAGCAGCAGCCACTGCCGCAACTGTCCAAGCAGCCACCCCCCAACAGGCGGCTGCCTTGGCCATCACTTGCGGCCTTGCACCTTGGCAAAAGCTGCCGCCATGGCACTGGCAGATCCGGGTTGTGGCTGCGACTGCCCGCCGCGCGCGCGATCCTGTCGCTGGCTGCGCTCGTCTCTACCGGCGGGTTGGCAGCGGTTGCCCGGGCCGGTACTTGCGCGATCTCCAGAACGATCTCCAGAACTGCTGCCCGCCTGTCCGGCAGGGCCAACCCTCATTGTCAGCGAGACGCGCTTGCGCGCCAAATCGACCTCCAGCACCTGCACCTTGACGACCTGCCCCGTGCGCACTACCTCGCGCGCATCGGCGACAAACTTGTGCGCCAGTTGGCTGACGTGGACCAGCCCGTCCTGGTGCACACCCAGGTCCACGAAAGCACCGAACTGCGCAACGTTGCTGACCGTGCCTTCCAGCACCATGCCGGGCTGCAAGTCCTTCAGCTCGGTGACGGCATCGTTCAAGCGCGCCACCACAAAATCCGGGCGCGGATCACGGCCGGGTTTTTCCAGCTCAGCCAGGATGTCACGCACGGTGATCTGGCCAAAATGCTGGCTGGAAAATTGGTCGGGCCGCAGCGTGCGCAAGACATCGGCGTGGCCCATCAGCTCAGCCACCGAGCGGCCGGTCTGGGCCAGTATCTGCTGCACCACGGGGTAAGTTTCGGGATGCACGCCGGTCATGTCGAGCGGGTTGTCGCCACCGCGGATGCGCAAAAAGCCTGCCGACTGCTCAAAACTCTTGGGCCCCAGGCCGGTGACCTGCAACAACTGCCGGCGGTTGCTGAAGGCTCCTTGCGCATCACGCCAGCGCACGATGCTGGCGGCCACGCTGGCGCTCAATCCAGAAACCTTGGACAGCAGCGGCACCGAGGCCGTGTTCAGGTCCACGCCCACTGCGTTGACGCAATCTTCCACCACCGATTCAAGCGTGCGCGCCAGACCGCCTTGGTTGACATCGTGCTGGTACTGCCCCACGCCGATGCTCTTGGGGTCGATCTTGACCAGCTCGGCCAAAGGATCCTGCAAGCGCCGGGCGATGCTGACGGCA
>JBBQIB010000306.1:0-5186 GCA_038324515.1 Burkholderiales bacterium | reverse complement strand
CCTCGGCCACGTCGCCCCAGCTGGTGATCGGCCCGGTGACCCGCGCATGGTGTTCGCGGCGCAGTTGGAGAAACGCCGCTCCCTTGGGTGCGCACCACCACTTGTGGGCGTTGCCGGTGTAGGCATCGGCGCCGATGGCGGCCAGGTCCACGCTCACCTGCCCGGGCGCGTGTGCGCCGTCGATGAGCGTGAACAAGCCGCGTTCGCGGGCTGCCGAGCACAAGGCCTGAACAGGAAACACCAGGGCCGTGGTCGATGTGATGTGACTGGCAAAGACGACCCGCGTGCGTGGCGTCGCCGCGGCCATCACCTGGCTAACAAAGGCGCTGCGGTCGAAGGGCAGCGGCACGGCCACACGCCGGTAGTGCGCGCCTGCCGCGGTGCAAGCGGCCTGCCAGGCGGCTTCGCAGGCGCCGTACTCGTGGTCGGTGCCCAGCACCTCATCGCCGGGCTGGAGCCAGCCCGAGCGGGCCAGCGACGCGGCGACGATGTTCACGCCCGTGGTGGCGTTCGCCACGAAAGCCAGTTCGTCGGCAGACGCGTTCAGCTCCGCGGCGAGCACGGCGCGCGCTTCGGCCAGCAGCGCGGCCGAGCGCCGGCCCAGGAACTCCACGGGGTTGCGCTCCATCTGAAACTGCCAGGCGTGCTGCGCGGCCAGCACCGCACGCGGACAGGCGCCGTACGAGCCGTGATTCAGGAAGACGAGATCGGGGTCGAGCAGGAACTCGTCGCGTAACTCGGGAAGGGCGGATACGGCGGGCAAGGGGGTCAGCGCCACGGCGCGCTCCCAGCGCGGCAGGCACACATCAGTTTGGCTCCAGCCGCGCCAGCAAGTCGACGCCCATTTGCAGCATCAGGTGCGGCAGGTCGATCAGCACCCAGTTTTCCGTGAGCAGGCTGCCGTCATGGCGCCACCAGTCCATCACGCGCATGCTTATGGGCTGGCCGGTGGCGGGCACGCCCAGGTAGTCGCCGGTGAAGGTGGCGCGCACGCTGGGCCAGCCGGTGGAGCCCACAAACGGCCCCTCGGCGACGCGGGCACGGTGGCCCCGCGGGCCCAGGGCCGGGCTGCTGCGGTCCGGGAAGGCATGCAGGAACGGCGCCTGGTGGTGGCGCTGAAATCCCTTCACCCCGCGTGAGGTGCCGATGCCGCAAGGCCCGTACCACATCATGTGTTCGTGCCAGAAGCGCGGCATGTCCATCGAGTCGAGGTTCTTGCCGTCGAAGGCAGCCAGCCCCGCGAACATGGCCAGCGTGAGACGCATGCTGTGGCTGCCGGCGGCCGGGTCGGTCTCACCGCGCAGCAGGCCGTCGTGCGGCGCCGGGCCGGGCACCATGATTTCCAGCCCGCTGCTGCGCGGCAGGAGGCGCCGGCCGGCCTGACGCGCCAGGTCCACGATGTCCAGCAACACGCGCGCCTCGGTGATCTTGCAGCTGCCATCGGCTTGCGGCTGCCAACGGTAGAACTCGCCGAAGCGCAGGCTTGCTGGCTCGCCCGTGGCGGGTATGCCCAGCCAGGGCCGCGTGAAGGTGCCCAGGTAGTGGCCGTGGGTCGTCACCCAGACGCCTTCACCCGCGATGTCGCCCGGGGCATGGCCGACCGCGCCAGCGGGTGGGTTGACCCAGTCGCCGCCGAAGAACAGGTCGCAGCGGCGCTCCAGGTCAGGGAAGGCGGCCTGCAGGGGGCCGTAAAACTGTGTTGCAACCGCTTGCGGCCCGACCAGTTCGTTCAAGGGGTGAGACACATGCCAGGTCGCGTCAGGCGAGAGCTTCTCGTGCAAGGCGGCGGCCGTTTGCGGGCCGGGCAGGCGTTGCAGCAGGCCCCAGACGGCGGCCTTGGCTGCAGCCAATGAAAGATCAGGTGAGTTCAGCTTCATGTCTGTCGGGTAAGCCGGCGGCCTGGCCGCCGAATGGATGAATTCTGTGGCCTGCGCGCACCACTGAGCCAAGGAATCAGGGTTTTCCGCAGCCTGCATTGTTGCAAACTTGCATACGCTTGCAACATGACATGGCTGAACTGTCCGACATCTATCCAACCCCGCACCCGGAGAACATCGATGAACCACCCCGCCTCTGCCCCGGTGACCACAACCACGCGTTTGTCGCGCGCCCTGGCGCTGGCCTTCGGCACCCTGGGGCTGATGGGCGCCGGTGCTGCGCTGGCGCAGACCGCGCCGGCGGCGCCCGCTGCCGACAGCGGCGAGCTGACCACCGTCACCGTCACCGCCAACCGTCGCATCGAAGACCAGCAAAAGGTGGGCGTGTCTGTTACCGCGCTGTCGGCCGAAAGGCTGGCCGAACGCAACATCGTCGACCTGTCGCAGATCGAAGGCCTGTCGCCCGGCTTCACCTTCGGCAAGTCGGGCGTGGACGCACGGCCCGCCATCCGCGGCGTGCGCACCGAAAACGTGGCTGTCAATGCCGACACCACCATCGGCTTCTTCGTCGACGGCATCTACAAATCTCGCGCGCAGCAGGCCATGCTGGGCTTTGTTGACGTGGGTCGGGTCGAAATTCAACGTGGCCCGCAGGGCACGCTGTTCGGCCGCAATACCTTCGGCGGCAACATCGTCATTTCCACCAACCCTCCCGACGCGGGTGCGTTTGAAGCCAATGGCAACCTCACCCTGGGCAGCTTCGGCAAGAAGCGTTTCGATGGCGCCGTGAACGTGCCGCTGGCTGCCAACACGGCGTTTCGTTTGGTCGCCGCGGTCGAGCGGTCTGACCCCTGGGTGAAGAACGATTTCAATCCCGGCGCAGGCCTGTTCGACCAAGATCTGAGCTTTGTGCGGGGCAGTTTCAGCTTCAAGCCGACGCGTGAATTCGACGTGGTCCTGCGGGCCGACAACACACGGCAAAAGGGCAACGGCGGCTCGGCCTTCGGCTACAAGCTGGCCGGCACGTTTGTGCACACCCCTTCGTGCCAACAGCTTTTCAACGCCACTTTCACGGCCCTCAATTCACGCGGTGGCAACCGTGATGGAGTCAACGATTGCACGCGCACGCAGGGCGCCGGCGCAGGCACGGGTGCCAACGCGGCGGGCACTTCCGCCGACCTGGGCATACCGCTGCACAAGCCGGGCGTGCTGGACCGCATCAACAACGACTACAACGCATTCTTGAAGCTGAAGGACAGCAACCTGTCTGCCGAGGTGAGCTACAAGCTGCCCGCGTTCACCCTGAAGTCGATCACGGGCTATGCCAACTTTGACGCCGAGCGCTCGCAAGACACCGACTTTTCAGCCTCGACCATCGGCCTGGACTACCAGCGCACGGCGGCCAAGACGCTGACGCAAGAGTTCCAGATCTTGTCCGAAGGCTCGGGGGCGCTGGGCTACGTGGCCGGGGTGTACTTGTTCAAGGACGAACTCACGGGCCTGTTCATCAACCAGCAGTTCGCACGCACGATTCGCTCCGAGGCGCTGGCCACCCCGCTGTCGCTGGCGCAGAACGGCGGCGGCTTCTACGACCTGCAAAAGCCCGAAACCAACTCCACGGCGGTGTACGGGCAACTCAGCCTGCGCGCGTCTGATGAGCTGACGGTGACGGCCGGTGCGCGTTACACCCGCGACAAAAAGTCGTTCAAATTTGCCAACGCCAACTCGGTGCTGCCGCTGAATGCGGCCGGCGCCCCCGATGGCTTGGTCATCGGCTTGGGCACGCCGTTGCCTTCGGACGCGGCTTACGGCAACGCCGGCAGCACCACCTGCACGGGCAGCAATGCGCAGCCGGGCTTCAACTGCCTGGCGGGCACCAACACCCTCGTTGGTGCCACCTACGCCGACGCCAGCTTCAGCAAGGCCACCGGCAGGTTGGCGGTGGACTACAAGTTGTCCGCGTCCCAGTTGGTCTTTGCCACGGTGTCTACCGGCTTCCGTTCAGGCGGCTTCAATTCGGGCCAAGCACTGGAATCGGTGCGTGTGTTCAAGCCCGAAGGCGTGACGGCTTATGAAGTCGGCACCAAGAACCGTTTCCTGGGCAACACCTTGCAGGTCAACGCAGCCGCCTTCAGCAACCAGTACAACAACCTGCAAGAGCAACGCCAGGTCGCTATCGGTGCGACCACGGTGTCGGTCATATTCAATGCCGCCAAGGCCAAGGCCAACGGCTTCGAACTCGACGCCGAGTGGCGCGCCACGCCACAGCTCACGGTGGGCGGCACTCTGACCCTGCTGGACGCCAAGTACACCAGCTTCCCCGACGTGGCGTTGCCGGGTGGGGCGACCTCGATTCTGGTCGCCGACCCGGCCGCGATTGCGCCGCAACTCGACCCGAGTGGCATCGTCATCGCACCCATCGGACAACGCCGGATATTTGCGCCCGGCTACAAGTGCGGTGTGGTGGGCGGCACGGGTGGCGCCGGTCAGCCCGCAGCCGCTTTCGGCTGCGACCTGACGGGTAACCGCCTGCCTTACAGCCCCGAGCGCCAGGCTTCGGTGTTCGTGAAGTTCGACATCAGCATGGGCAGCGCCGGCGTCATAACACCGCTGTTGGCCTTCAACTATTCCAGCGGTTTCTTCGGCCAGCCCACCAATGCGGCCATCGAAAAGCAAGGCGCCTACACCAAGGCCGACTTCAAGCTGAACTGGAAAGTGAGCGAGGCCCTGGCCGTGCAAGGCTTCATCGACAACCTGACCGACAAGCAGACCATCAACCGCTTTGTCTGGGGCGGTGGTCTGGGCTTGCAGACCAGTGGCGCCATGCCGCGCACGTTCGGCATGCGTCTGTCGTACGCATTGTTCTGATTCGCTCCTGGCGGACCACATTGCCCATGCCGCGCATCCGCACCACCCACGTCGGCAGCTTGCCGCGCAGCCAGCCCGTCGTCGACCAGATCTTCGCCCGCGAAAAGGGCGAGCCTGTCGATGAGGCCACCTTCGACGCCATCATGGCTGCGGCCATCGACGCTTGTGTCGCCCGCCAGGTGGCGGCCGGGGTGGACCTCGTCAGCGACGGCGAGATGAGCAAGATCAGCTACGCGACCTACATCAAGGACCGCTACACCGGCTTCGATGGCGACAGCCCGCGGCGCACCCCCGCTGACTTGACCGACTTCCCTGGTTTCATGGACCGCCTGCGCCACAGCGGCGGCACACCCACCTACCGCCGGCCCTGCTGCGTGGGGCCGATTGCGGTGAAGACGCTGGAGCCATTGCACAAGGACATTGCCCATCTGAAGGCGGCGG
>JBBQIB010000305.1:0-5200 GCA_038324515.1 Burkholderiales bacterium | reverse complement strand
GAGCTGCGCAAGATCTTTGCCGACGCACCACTGGCCCGCGAACGCAGCTACACCGCCGGCACCTTCAGCTTCAACGCCGGCGACGGCCGCTGCCCGACCTGCGGCGGCAGCGGTTTCGAGCATGTGGAAATGCAGTTCTTGAGCGACGTCTACCTGCGTTGCCAGGATTGCGACGGGCGCCGCTACCGCCCGCAGATCCTGGACGTCAAGGTGATCCGGGGGCCGATGCAACTGAGCATTGCCGATGTGCTGGACCTGACGGTGGCTGAGGCTGCGCACTGGTTTCAGAGCGACCGCGAGGTGGTGGCCAAACTGCAGCCGATCGTCGATGTCGGCCTGGACTACGTGCGGCTGGGCCAGCCGGTGCCGACGCTCAGCGGTGGCGAAGCGCAACGACTGAAGCTGGCAGGTTTTCTGGCTGCGGCAACGCCCGCCAACAGGCAGCCGGTTGCAGTGAACCCCAAGACTCGCGGCACGCTGTTCCTGTTTGACGAGCCCACCACCGGGCTGCACTTTGACGACATCGCCAAGCTGATGCGCGCGCTGCGCAAGCTGCAATCTGCGGGCCATTCGCTGCTGGTGATCGAGCACAACCTGGACGTGATCCGCGCCAGCGACTGGTTGATCGACCTGGGGCCAGAAGGCGGCGAAGCAGGCGGCCAACTGGTGGCGGTGGGCACGCCAGAAGACCTCAAAGCGCACCCCACTTCGCACACCGGACAGGCACTGCGTGAGTACGAAACGACGCTGGGACTGGGTGTGCCTGTGGCGCAAGACAGCGCAGCCGAAGCAATTGAGACAGGCCGATCGCTGCAAAGCCTGCTGCAAGCCAAGCGCAAAGCGCGGCGCGAGCAGCATCAAAGCATCCGCATCGTCAATGCCAAAGAGCACAACCTCAAATCGTTGAGCGTGGACATCCCACGCGGCAGCTTCAACGTCATCACCGGGGTCAGCGGCTCAGGCAAAAGCACGCTGGCTTTCGACATCCTGTTCAACGAAGGCCAGCGACGTTATCTGGAAAGCCTCAACGCCTATGCCCGCAGCATCGTGCAGCCGGCGGGCCGGCCTGAGGTGGATGCTGTCTACGGCATCCCACCCACGGTGGCCATCGAGCAGCGCCTGAGCCGGGGCGGCCGCAAAAGCACGGTGGCCACCACCACCGAGGTCTGGCACTTCTTGCGCTTGCTGTGGGTCAAGCTCGGCTTGCAACACTGCATCCATGACGGCACGCCGGTCAAAGCCCAAAGTGCAGAGAGCATTGCAGCACAACTGCTGCGCGACCATGCCGGCCAGCACGTGGGTTTGCTGGCGCCGCTGGTGGTCAACCGCAAAGGTGTCTACACCGATCTGGCCAAGTGGGCCAAAGCGCGGGGCCACACACACCTGCGGGTAGACGGCGAGTTCTTGAGCCTGAACCCCTTCCCGCGCATCGACCGTTTCAAAGAACACACGCTGGAGCTGCCCGTGGGCAGCATCGTGCTGCAGCCCGACAACGAAGCCGGGTTGCGCGCGCTGCTGAGCAAAGCGCTGGAGCTGGGGCGCGGTGTGCTGCATCTGCTGCACCCGCTGGATGGCTTGGTTGAGGCAATGGCCGCAGACGGTGGCACCGGGCGCGGCATCGGCCAGGTCACGGTGTTTTCAACCCGCCGTGCCTGCCCCACTTGCGGCACCAGCTACACCGAACTGGACCCGCGTTTGTTCAGCTACAACAGCAAACACGGCTGGTGCAGCACCTGCGTCGGCACCGGCCTGAAGCTCAACCGCGAGCAGCGCAAGGTCTACGACGACACCCAGAAAGACGAGGACCGACAGGGGCGCGAACAGAGTTTTCCGGCCGAAGAAGCAGAAGCCGAGGGCCTGACCGACGAGCCCTGCCCCGACTGCCACGGCGCGCGCCTGAACCCCACCGCCTGCGCGGTGCACTTCGAAGGCCATGCCATCCACCAGATCGCCGCCATGTCGGTGCATCAGACCAAACGCTGGGTGGACAGCATCGCAGCGGTCGGCCATCTGAGCGCACGCGAAACCGGCATTGCACGCGACGTGATCAGCGAGATCCAGAGCCGCCTGTCGTTTCTGGAGGAAGTGGGATTGGGTTACCTGACACTGGACCGCGCCGCACCCACGCTGAGCGGCGGCGAAGCCCAGCGCATCCGGCTGGCCGCGCAACTGGGCAGCAACCTGCAAGGCGTTTGTTATGTGCTGGACGAGCCCACCATCGGCCTGCACCCGCGCGACAACGGCATCTTGTTGGGGGCCTTGGCCAAACTCGGCGCCGCCGGCAACACGCTGGTGGTGGTCGAGCATGACGAAGACACCATCCGCCGCGCAGAACACCTGATCGACATCGGCCCGGGCGCCGGCAAACGCGGCGGCCATCTGGTCGCACAAGGCACGGCCGCCGACCTGGCGCTGCAGCCCGATTCGGTCACCGGCCGGATGTTGGCGCACCCGCTGCGTCATCCGGTGCATGCCCGCCGCGCCGTGGATGCCGATCTGCCCGCGCTGTGGCTGCGTCAGGCGCGACTGCACAACCTGCAGCGGCTCGATGTCTGGGTGCCGCTGGGCCGGCTGGTGGCCGTCACGGGCGTCTCAGGCTCGGGCAAGAGCACGCTGGCCCGCGACGTGCTGCTGCTCAACGTGCAAGCGCAAGTGGCGCACCGCGCCACCAAGGCGGGCCGCGATGCCGCTGCGGCGGGCAAACAACCACCGTGGGTGGGCTGCAGTGGCCTGACCGGCTTCGAACACATCGACCGCGTGCTGGAAGTCGACCAGACCCCCATCGGCAAGACACCCCGCTCCTGCCCGGCCACCTACATCGGCTTTTGGAACGTCATCCGCAAGCTCTTCACCGAAACGCTGGAAGCCCGCGCCCGTGGCTACGGCAGCGCCCGCTTCAGCTTCAACACCGGCGACGGCCGCTGTCCCGGCTGCGAAGGCCAGGGCATGAAGACCATCGAGATGAGCTTCCTGCCCGACGTCAAGGTGCACTGCGTGGTCTGCCACGGCGCCCGCTTCAACCCCGAGACCCTGGCTGTCACCTGGCGCGGCAAGAACATCGGCGAAGTGCTGCAGATGGAAGTGGACGAAGCGGTGGATTTCTTCGCCAGCATGCCCAACCTGAGCCACCCGCTGCAGTTACTCAAGGACGTGGGCCTGGGCTACCTGACCCTGGGCCAACCCAGCCCGACGCTGAGCGGCGGCGAAGCCCAACGCATCAAACTCGTGACCGAGTTGAACAAGGTGCGCGACGACGTCACGCGCCGCGGCCAGCGCGCGCCGCGCACGCTGTATGTGCTGGACGAACCCACCGTGGGCCTGCACATGGCCGACGTCGAGAAACTCATCGGCGTGCTGCACCGCCTGGTCGACGGCGGCCACAGCGTGGTCGTGATCGAACACGACCTGGACGTCATCGCCGAAGCCGACTGGGTCATCGACCTGGGGCCAGAAGGTGGTGATGAAGGCGGGCGGCTGGTGGTGGAGGGCACGCCTGAGAAGGTGGTGGCGTCGGGGTCGCACACGGGGCAGGCGTTGGCCAGGGTTTTGCGGCGCTGAAGCCTTTGAGCCCGTCTGCAGCCAACATTCAGGTTGGCGTGCTGGGAGCCAGGGCGCTGGGAGGGACCTGTTCGGCGTTGCCTCAGACCACAACGCGCCTAACCGGCCTTGACTGGCATGTCTGCGGGCCCCAGCAGGGACAAAATGTTCTGCAGCAACTGCGCCGTTCGATCCGGGTCTTGACCGAAATCGGCCAGGACTTCAGCGCTCTCCGTTGTCGGGCTGATCCCGATCCACGCTGCAACTTGTTCAGGGGTGGCACTGACGTAGGCCATCTTCCAGGCGCCAAAGACTGCCGATGGAATTTCACCTTCTTGCAAAACGATCATCGTTTCGTGGCGCAAGTCCCGAGATATCCTGGCCATCAGGTCCTGAACCTTGGCCCTCTCACCCTCGAGAATTTGCAGAAAGGCGCCCTGCGCGTAGACAAGAGCACCCGTGATGCCATTCACGGTGTTGCTGCTGCGGGCTTGCTCCAGAATTTCCTCCAGATCATCCCGCTGCATGGGCATCGCAGATTCCGAGGAATAGATGATTTGGTAGGTCATCGACTCATGCTAGCAGCTTGCGTAGACAGATTCGGACGCGCTGCTGCGGCCGAGAGGCGGGCTCCCACAGGGGCCAAAGTGCCGGCGCACCCGTGAAGGTCTTCTGAAGTGGCCTAAAGCGCGATGATGTTGTGATGTCGCTGGTCTGCCAATGTGCACAACGCCGCCTGCACGATCGCCTGTGCGTCCACTTCGAAGTGACGCCGCAACGCGGCGCGTGAATCGCTGCGGCCGAAGCCATCGGTGCCCAGGGTCAGGTAGCGGCGGCCTGCGGGCAGGTAAGCGCGCACCGTCTCGGGCAGCGCCCGGACGTAGTCGCTGGCGGCAATCACCGGGCCTTCGTGGTCTTGCAGTTGGCTGGCCAGCCAGCTTTGCAGATGGGCAGCCTCACCGTGGCGCCACAACCGCTCTTGCTCTGCGCCTTCGCGGGCCAGCTCGGTGTAGCTCGTCACGCTCCAGACATCGGCTGCCACGCCATGCTCGGCTTGCAGCGCTGCAGCCGCCAGCAACACTTCAGACAGGATCGCACCGCTGCCAAACAACTGGACGCGTTGCTTCATCTCTGCCGATTCAGGGCCTGGCTGCAGCAGATACAAACCGCGCAGCACACCTTCGTGCGCTGACGGCGGCAAGCTCGGGTTGGCCACGTTCTGGTTGGTGACGGTGAGGTAATAAAACTCGTCGACCTGCTGCTCCAGCATGCGCCTGGCGCCGTGATCGATGATCACCGCCATCTCTCCAGCAAAGGCCGGGTCGTAGGCGCGACAGTTGGGCACGGTGGAGGCCACCAGATGGCTGCTGCCGTCCTGATGCTGCAAGCCTTCGCCACCCAGCGTGGTCTTGCCAGAAGTGGCGCCGATCAGAAAACCGCGCGCACGCTGGTCAGCCGCTGCCCAGATCAGGTCGCCGACGCGCTGAAAGCCGAACATGCTGTAGTAGATGAAAAACGGCAGCATCGCCAGCCCGTGGGTCGAGTAGCTGGTGGCTGCAGCGGTCCACGACGACAGCGCACCGGCTTCGCTGATGCCTTCTTCGAGGATCTGGCCGCTGGCTTCTTCTTTGTAGGACAGCATCGAACTGGCATCTTCAGGCAG
>JBBQIB010000304.1:0-5257 GCA_038324515.1 Burkholderiales bacterium | reverse complement strand
AGCGATCCCGACGAGGAGCACCGTGTGCCCATGGTCGTCATCGATGGTCGCGAAATCTCGTGGGACGAACTTGGCCGCATGGTCGCGACTTTCGAAGGCTGGCAGTTCAAGCTGGAGTTCCGCGACCTGAGCGAAGAGGTCTGACCTGCGTCTGCCCAGGCGCCTCGCGGCATGTGGCGGACCAAAGCCGAAGCGCTCCAATCTGCACGAAAAGTCCGAAGCGCGAAGAAGTCCCGAACCCCTGAGTGCTTGTCGTGCACCGTGTTTTTAAGCCGAAGCGCACCGATCTGCACGAAAAGTACGACTACCCCTAACAACAAATTGCTGTGGGCGATGCGGGCAGGATGCTCGCGCTGGACTGCGTCCAATTGTCGTCACGGCCCACACGCGGCATCTGGCCGCGTTTCGCCACAGAGACCATGCGTCGCAGTGACGGCGGTGTCGTGGCTGGCTGGGTTGACAGGCGGGTGATCTCAGGCGCGCAGTTTCAGGCAAGAGTGGCGCGGCCATACAACTTCGTCATTTCAGCCAACCGCCCCGCGTGCCAAGGCTGGACCTGCGCCCAATCGAAGCGCCAGCGCCACCAGCCGCTTGTCTGGCCCGGAAAGTTCATCCGGGCCTCAGCAGGCAGTGCCAACACATCCTGCATCGGGTGCACGGCTGTGTCGGCCACGCTGGCCATCGACGCGCGGATAAAGGTCCACGACATGTCGTGGCCATCGGTGCCCAGGTAGGCGCGCGCAAAGTGGCGCTCTTGCTCGCTGGCGCTGGCCCACCAGCCGGCGACGGTGTCGTTGTCGTGGGTGCCGGTGTAGACCACCGTGTCGGGCTCGAAGTTGTGCGGCAGATAGCGGTCTGCCGGGTCGCCGCCAAAGGCGAATTGCAGGATGCGCATGCCGGGCAGTTGAAACTGCTTGCGCAGTTTGTCGACATCCGGCGTGATCACGCCCAGATCTTCGGCGATGATCGGCATCGGCCCCAGGGCCTGGTTGATGGCTTTGAAGAGTGCAGCCCCTGGGCCTGGCATCCAGCGGCCATGGATGGCTGTGGGCTCGCTGACCGGAATCTCCCAGCAGCCTGCAAAGCCCCTGAAGTGGTCGATGCGCACGATGTCGACCAACTCGAAAGTGCGGCGCAGCCGCTCCACCCACCAGGCGTAGCCATCCTTGGCGTGTGCTTTCCAGCGGTACAACGGGTTACCCCAACGTTGGCCGGTGGCGCTGAAAAAGTCCGGCGGCACACCGGCCACCACCGTTTGGCGGCCGTTCTTGTCCAGCTCGAAGAGGTGCGGGTTGGCCCAGACTTCGGCGCTGAGGTAGGCGATGAAGATCGGCGTGTCGCCGATGATCTCGACCCCTTGGCTGTTGGCATAGGCCTTGAGCGCCAGCCACTGGCGATAGAAGCACCATTGGCCAAAGGTGTAGAAGTGCACCCGCTGGGCCAGTTGCTCACGGGCTGCAGCCAAGGCGGCTGGCTCGCGGCGGGCCAGTGGCGGCTCCCAGTCACACCAGTCTTTCCAGTCGCGCTGCTCGCACAGTGCCATGAAGAGGGCGTAGTCCGGCAGCCAGGAGGCGTGATCTGCCTGAAACGATCCATAGGCTGCCTGCTCCTCGGCACTGGCTTTGGCGGCAAAGGCCAGCGCCGCCTTGTGCAGCCGATCCATGCGAAACGGGTACATCGCCGCGAAATTGACGCTGTCATGGTGCAAGCCTGCCACTGGCGCCAGGTCTGCGGTCTCGAGCCAACCCTTGGCCTGCAGCTCTTGCAGGTCGATCATCAACAGGTTGCCGGCAAAAGCCGAATTGCTCATGTACGGAGAATTGCCGGGCCCGATGCCGGCCAGCGGCAGTACCTGCCACAGGCGTTGGCCACCGCTGACCAGCCAGTCCACAAAGTGATACGCCTCACGCCCCAGATCGCCGCTGCCATGTGGCCCGGGCAGACTGGTGGGATGCATCAGGATGCCGCTGGCACGGGGGAATCGCATCTCAAATTTCCTTGCTGCGGCGCAGCAGCCACACGCTGCGGGCTGGCAGATTCAGGGTGGTGGTGGCGGTGGTGGTGGCGCCTTCCGTGGCGGAAGCTTCAGGGCTTTGCCAATCGCTGCTGCCTACAGCTTGGGTGCTGTCCAGCTCGGCCACCCAGTGGCCGGCGGGCAAAAGAAAGCTGGCGTCCATGTCGCGGCCGTTGAGCAGCAGCAGCAGCGGCTCAGCACCGCGGCCCGGTTGTCCGATCAGCGCGCCCATGATGCGCGACATGCGGTTTTGCCACTGGTCTGGCGTCATGGCCTCGCCCCCGCGGCGCAGCCAACTCAAGTCAGCCAGGCCGCGCGCATCAGGCAGACCGGTGTACCAGAGCGTACCCAGCGGCAGCAGCCGCTGGCGCAGAGAGAGCACGCGGGTGGTGAAGTTGATCAGCGCCTGGTCGGCCAAACCCCAGTCGATCCAGGTGATCGGGTTGTCCTGGCAATAGGGGTTGTTGTTGCCGCCCTGGCTGTGGCCCATCTCGTCACCCGCGGCCAGCATCGGCGTGCCTTGCGACAGCAGCAGCGTGGCGAGCATGGCGCGTTGCAGCCTGGCGCGCAGGGCCAGCACGGTGGGGTCGCTGGTCGGGCCTTCCCAGCCGCAGTTCCAGCTCAGGTTGTGGCCGTGGCCGTCGCGGTTGTTTTCGCCATTGGCTTGGTTGTGGCGCAGGTCGTAGCTGACGAGGTCACGCAACGTGAAGCCATCGTGGCTGATGATGTAGTTGATGCTTTCCTGCGGCGCGCGCCGTCTGGCCTGGAACAGGTCACTGCTGCCGGCCAGCCGCAATGCCATCTCGCCGCGTGTGCAGTCGCCACCCAACCAGAAGGCCCGCGCAGTGTCTCGGAACCGATCATTCCACTCCAGCCAACCGGCCGGAAACTGGCCGAGCTGATAACCGTCAGGTCCCAGGTCCCAAGGCTCGGCGATCATCCTGATGCCTTGCAGCACCGGGTCTTGCTGCAGGGCCTTGAAAAACGGCCCATCTCGCTCGAAGCCGGGGCTGGCTCGGCCCAAGGTCGGTGCCAAGTCGAACCGGAAGCCATCCACGCCCATCACCTGCACCCAATAGCGCAGGCTGTCCATCACCATCTGCAGCACGCGTGGGTGGCGGATGTCCAGCGTGTTGCCGCAGCCGCTGTAGTTCTCGAAACGGTTGAGTGCGTATTCGGGCAGGCGGTACCAACTGCGGTTGTCCAGCCCACGCCAACTCAAGGTCGGGCCACGCTCGTCACCTTCTGCGGTGTGGTTGAAGACCACGTCCAGCAGCACTTCCAGCCCGGCAGCGTGCAACTGGCGCACCATCTGCCTGAATTCTGCGCGGGGATGTTGGGTGGCGGCGTAGCGTGGGTCTGGGCAGAAATAGCCCAGGGTGTTGTAGCCCCAGTAGTTGGTCAAACCCCGTCCCATCAGCGGGCCTTCGTCCAGGATCTGGTGCACAGGCAACAAGCTGACAGCGGTGACGCCCAGGCGATGCAGGTGGCTGATGGCGGCTGCGCTGCCCAGCCCGGCGTAAGTGCCGCGAAGGTGCTCGGGCACACCCGGCATCAGGCGTGTGAAGCCGCGCACGTGGGCTTCGTAGATCACGGTGTCGAGCAGCGGTTTTCTGGGGGTTGGCGGCGACCTTTCGGCGGCGAGATCGTCATGCACAACGCGGGCCTTGAAAGCCTGTTTTGCGTTGTCATGCGCGTCGAGGTGGCCTGAGTGTTCGCGGTCGGCGCCAAAATGTGGGCCTGACCAGTCAAACCCCCCTCGGGGTGCGACGATCTCACGGGCCCAGGGGTCGAGCAGCAGCTTGTTGGCGTTGAAGCGGTGGCCGCGGTCGGGTCGCCAGGGCCCATGCACACGCCAGCCGTAAATCAGCCCAGGCTGGGCGCCTGCCAGCCGGCCATGCCACAGATCACCACTGCGACAGGGCACGGGCAGGCGAGCCAGCTCGGCAACGCCCGCTGCATCGAAGAGACACAGCTCAATCCGTGTGGCATGGGCTGAAAAGACGCAAAAATTGACCCCTGCGCCATCGAAGCATGCACCCATTGGCCAGGCTTGGCCAGCTTCCAGCTTGGGGGCAGAGTGTGTGGCTGTGGCTGTGACTGTGGCTGTGGCTGTGGCTGGGTCTGTGGCTGTGGCCAAAAGCGCTGGTTGCGTGTTCTCAGTGACTGCGGGCGCCAGCCAGGCTTGTTCGGCGCGATGATTCACGGCGTCCACTCAAAAAACACAGTGGCCAGGGGCGGTACGTCGAGCACGATCGATTGCGGCCGGCCGTGGCTGGGGATGTCCACGCTGGTGGCGCCAGCAAAGGCCGTGCCGACATTGCTGCCGCCGTAGTAGCCCGAGTCGGTGTTCAGCCGCTCAGCCCAGCGCCCGGCCGCCGGCACGCCCAGCCGCAACCCCTTGTGGACCACCGGCGCAAAGTTGCAGACCACCAGCATCAGCTGGCCAGCTTGGCCATCTTGGCCAACCTTGCCAACCCTGCTTTTACGCACAAAACTCAGCAGGCTGCGGCGGGCGTCCTGATGGTCGATCCACTCGAAGCCCTCAGCGCTGAAGTCCTGGCTGTACAGAGCCGGGCTGGCGCGGTAGAGCTGATTGAGGTCGCGCACCAGGCGCTGCACGCCGGCGTGCTCAGCTTCTTGCAGCAAGTGCCAATCCAGGCTGCGCTCGAAGCGCCACTCTTGCACCTGCGCAAACTCGCAGCCCATGAACAGCAGCTTCTTGCCTGGGTGGCCCCACATGAAGCCGTAGTAGGCGCGCAAATTTGCAAACTGCTGCCAGCGGTCGCCCGGCATCTTGGTCAGCATCGAACCTTTGCCATGCACCACCTCGTCGTGCGACAGCGGCAGCACGAAGTTTTCGGTGAAGGCGTAGACCAGGCCAAAGCTCAGCTCGCCGTGGTGATAGGGACGGTGGATCGGGTCGCGCGCCATGTACTGCAGCGTGTCGTGCATCCAGCCCATGTTCCACTTGTAGTGAAAGCCCAGGCCACCCAGGTAAGTGGGCCGGCTGACGCCCGGGAAAGCCGTGGATTCTTCGGCCAGGGTGATGGCCGAAGGTCGCTCCACCCCCACCACCTCGTTGACACGTTTGAGCAGCGCGATGGCTTCGAGATTTTCGCGGCCGCCGTGCACGTTGGGAATCCACTCGCCCGCCTTGCGGCTGTAGTCGCGGTACAGCATGCTCGCCACCGCATCGACACGCAAGCCGTCGACATCAAAGCGCTCCAGCCAGTACAAGGC
>JBBQIB010000303.1:0-5265 GCA_038324515.1 Burkholderiales bacterium | reverse complement strand
AACGAGCCCGAACCCGAACCCCAGCCCGGGCCTGCAACGCGGCCATGCACCCTGGCCGCTACCATTGACCGATCCCTGTAGTTTCCCGGAGACAAGCATGACCGACGACCCTCGCTGCTGCGGCAGCGGCACCTGCATCATCGACACCGAAGGCCGCTGCTGGTGCGGCCAGCAATGGGACGGCACCAAGATGTGCGCGCCACCGCTTCAACGCCCCGCCAGTGACGCTGCATTTGCGCGTCAGCAGACGCAGCGCTCAGCTGGCAACGAAGCGGTCGGCGACCCCTCGAACACGCGCTGAAACCGGCACCGCAGCGATAGCGAGAACTCTTTGAACTGGCTCAACAAACTGCCCGGCTGGCGCCCTGCTGCGCCCGGGCTGGAGTGGACGATCTGGAAGCGCCTGCCACAGGCGCTGGCCTGGGGCACGGCGCTGCCGGCGTTGGCGGCACTGCTTTTTTGGTGGGCCGCCCCAGACAGTGGCGCCATCAACAGCCTGACAACAGGCAGCGAGGTGATGGACGGGGCCTTGTGGCTCAAGCTGTACAGCCTGTTGGCGCTGGTGATCTTTGTCTGGACAGCCGCGTTGACCGTGGCCATCGGCTGCATCGTCGTCTTCATCATGAAAGGCCCGGCCTACGTGGCCGACCCGTACCCGCCCGCAGGCCGCGACGATGCGCTCTGAGGGCCCCGATCAGGCGGCCCACAGCACCCAGCCAGCGCAGACTTCGCAACTCTTTGCAGAGGCTGCAGAAGCACCGTTGGCAGCAGCGCGTTTTTTGCAGGCCCACACCAGCGGGCTGCTGGCGCTGGGCCAGCAATGGCGCAGCGAGCCCCCTGCGGCGCTGCTGACCATCGCACGCGGCAGCTCCGACCATGCGGCGCACTACCTGGCCTACCTGGTGATGGCGCGGCTGGGCCGGCTGGTGACCTCGCTGCCGATGTCGCTGGTGACGCTGTATCAGTCAAAGCTGCACTGCGAGGGGCTGACGGCGCTGACCTTTTCGCAGAGCGGCCAGAGCCCTGACCTGGTGGCGTCTGTGCGCTACATCCGCCAGCAGGGGGGCCAGACCTTGGCCTTCGTCAACGATGCGCATTCGCCGCTGGCACAAGCTGCGCAACACATTTTTGAGCTGCAAGCGGGGCCGGAACACAGTGTGGCGGCCACCAAAAGCTTCATCTGCCAATTGGCGGCCGGCGCTGCGCTGGTGGCGGCCTGGCAAGACGACGGCAGCCAGCCCGCTGGCCTTCAGCAAGCTTTGCACACCCTGCCTGCAGCGCTGACGCAGGCCTGGTCTGCCGACTGGCACGCAGCGCTGCCTGCACTGGTGCAGGCGCACAGGCTGTACGTCATCGGCCGCGGCACGGGGCTGCCTGTGGCGATGGAGCTGGCCTTGAAGTTCAAGGAAATGTGCGGCATCCACGCCGAGGCTTTCTCTGGCGCAGAAGTGCAGCATGGGCCCATGGCCTTGATCGAGCCGGGATTCGCGATGCTGGTGCTGGCACCCGCCGGACCCGCACAAGCGGGCCTGCTGGAAGTGGCAGCACAAATGCGCCAGCGCGGCGCGCAGGTGCTGCTGGCCGCACCCGAGGGCACAGCCCACAGCCAGTTGCCGCTGGCGGCCACCGGCCATGTGGACCTAGACCCGATCAGCCTGGCCCTGAGCGCCTACCGCATGCTGGAAGCCCTGGCCAGAACACGTGGTCTGAACCCCGACCAACCCAGACACTTGCAGAAGGTGACGCGGACGGAGTAGGCCAGGCGCAGATGGCGGTGGCGCAGTGGCCCAGGCATCAAACAGTGATTGGCACTTTGGCGTGAGCACGAGCAGATTCGCCGATGTGTTGCAGGTGCAATTTGATTCGCCATTCATGCATTGTCCCAGCAGCTGCCCTTGCGGCTCATCGACGAACGCATGCCGTAGCCTTGCAGCGCCGCCTTGAAGGCGTGGCCGCAATACTGGCTGCCCGGTCCGAAAGGAAGACCAGCCCGGGCGCCGGGTGACGCCTGAACCTAGCCATGCGCAGCGCATCCGTCACCAGGCGGGTCTGCGTGTGCGGCTGCATGCTCCAGCCCACTACCTGGCGGCTGAACAGGTCGATCACGGCGACCAATTACGACCAACCCTCGTCGGTGGCGATGTAGGTGATGTCGCTGCTCCAGACCCTGTCAGGCGCTGCGGCGTGAAGTTTCTGGCCAGCAGATTTTCAGCCATGGGCAAGTCATGTCGGCTGTCCGTGGTCACGACAAACTTCCTCTTGCCGCGCGCCTTGATACCGTGCGCCTTCGTCATGCGTTGCACGCGGTCCTTGCCCACCCGGATGCCGCGCGCCAGCAACTCTTTCCACACCCGGGGCCAGCCGTATTCCTGGTTGGTCCGAGCGTGAATCGCGCGGATGTGCGCCAGCAACGCCTCATTGCTCACACGCCCACTGCTGAGCTTGGCGGGTGGGTGGCTGGTGGCGCGGCTTCGGTGCTCGAAGAACCCGCTGGTGCTCACGCCCAGTACGTCGCATATCCGCGTGATCGGCCACATCACGATGTGCTTGGCGATCCAGGCGTACCCCACAGCAAACCCTTTGCGAAGTACGCCGTCGCTTTTTTAATATTTCGCGCTCCATCTTCACCTGTGCCAGCTCACCGCGAAGCCGTGCCAACTCCATCTGCTCGGCACTCACTGGCCGCTCGCCAGCCCCTTGCAGCTCACCCTTCGCGCCCAGCCGAACCCAGTTGCTCCAGGTCTGCTTTGGCACGCCCAGAACGCGCGCCGTCACCGACGCCTCTTGACCGCCCTTGACCGCCCTTGACCAGCCTGACAGCCTCCAATTTGAATTCCAGCGTCTACCGCGCGCGATGCTTCGATCCGTCTTGCTTGCTGATTCAGTACTCTCCATACATGCATTTTCAGCTTCAGCCGCAACTGAGTTATTTCTACTCAGAAATACTTGGCAGCTTTTTGAAGGAACCGGCCATGGCGCGCATCCCCGAGGCAGAGATCGAGCGTCTGAAGGAGGCGGTGCCGGTGGAGCGCCTGGTCGAGGCTTCGGGCATCGAGCTGTCCTTGCCGACCATGAACACCCGCGATGAACAGTTCTTCAAAGAACTCGGCGCACGCATCGCCCAGGCCCGCAAGGACCACCGTTTGACTCCGCAAACGCTGGCCGAGCAGTTGGGCGCGGCACAGCAGACGCTGGCGCACTACGAGGTCGGGCGCGCGCGCATGCCGGCCTCGATGCTGCCCACCGTGGCGTGGCTGCTGACGTTGTCGCTCGATGAACTGATGGGGCCCCGTGCCGCGCGCTGCCCGCGCCGCAGCTGGCAAGTCCGGCAGCGGCAAGCGCGGCCCGGCTTTGAGCAGCAAATCCAGGCTGTGGCCCAGCTGCCCAAGACCAAGCTGCAGTTCGTCTCGCAGATGCTCGATACCGTGCTGGCCCAGGTCAGCCGCTGACACCGACCAAGCCTCTGCTCACCCCCTCAACAAGCCCAGCGCCAACGTCCCCTGCGCTCTTGCCGCGCATCGAGAGCCGCATCGTGGTGCCGCGCGGTCTGCGCTTGATGATCGACGCCGACCTGGCCGCTCTTTACGGCGTGACGAACAAGCGGCTCAATGAGCAGGTCAAGCGCAACGCGGATCGCTTTCCCGGCGATTTATGTTCAAGCTGAATGCCGCCGAGAATGCCGAGGTGGTCGCAAATTGCGACCACCTCGCCAAGCTGAAGTTCTCCAAGGTGCTGCCGTATGCCTTCACGGAACACGGGGCGATCGAGGCGGCCAATGTGCTGGCTTCACCCCAGGCGGTAGAGATGGGCATCTTCGTCGTGCGCGCCTTCGTGCGAATGCGCGAGCTGGCCGCTGTGCACGCCGACCGGGCCAAGCGGCTGAGCGAGTTGGAGCAGAAGAACGAAGGCCTGGCGATGACGCACGACACCTTCAGCCGCAACACCCGCAATCAGCTCGGGCAGCTCATCGAGGCCGTCAACCAGCCCATGGCGCCGCCCGATCCGCCCAAGCGGCCTAACGGGGTTCGTCACGCCGGAGGACAAGGGCAAGAAGACATCGG
Organism: Burkholderiales bacterium; assembly: GCA_038324515.1. Classification (GTDB taxonomy): domain Bacteria; phylum Pseudomonadota; class Gammaproteobacteria; order Burkholderiales; family Burkholderiaceae_C; genus Rubrivivax. Next base: position 1,204 of record JBBQIB010000303.1, on the reverse strand, counting down.
GGGCACGACTCAAAACCTGACCCAAGCTCCCTGATGCCCTAGGCCGTCGCGCGCTGATCGTCACGACACGAATGCCCACCTGCCGCTGCGCCGTTCCACGTCGACCGTGGCGCGGTGCTCGCCAACGCTTCCCACTACGGTCACGCGCAACGTCGCCTACGGTCACGCGCAACGTCGCTCGAACATAGGCGACGCTGAAGCGATACATGAATGGGAAGGGCGCGACAGAGATCTCCTTGACATCGCCGACCTTCGCGCGGATCGCAGGGTCAGCAGACAAGAGGGCTTGCACCTCCTGCCAATCGCTCGACCCCTTGAAGAAGGAGTAGCCGCCCCACCAAAAGACCAGAACAGCGGCCAAAGGAATCAGCACGTACCGGATCAGCTTGCCGCGAGTCATGGCCTCGGCCTTACATCCGGAGTCCAGATCGTGATCTGCCCGCCGAATGAGCCGCCAGCCTTGATGCCCCAGCTATCGCCGAGCGCCCAAGAGGGGCTCATGAACTGGCCGTAGCCGCCGGTTCCTGAATTTCGGCCCCAACTGTTCTGAAGCCCCGCTTGAAGTGGCCCGGAGTTCAGGTCCAGGTCAGCGAAGACCCCGGTTGTGTGCGGTGCGATTGCCCGACGCGTCCAGGCCGAAGATCTGGTTGTCGCCGCTGCGCGTTACCGTACTCAAGCGGTCCCTGGAGTCGTAGCCCATGGTGGCCGAATGGGTAGAGCCGTACACCCAGTCGCTGATGGTGCTGAGGTTGTCCACGTTGTTCCAGCCAAACGCCAGATCAAACATCGGCCCAGCATACAGCCGGGTGAGGCGGCCGTCTGCATCGCTTTGCTTCAGGCGGTAGCTGTTGCTGGCATAGCGAAAACCGTAGCGCAAGGTGGTGGCGGGTTGGTACAGGAACGAGTCGGCGATGGTGCCCCAGCCGGCGATGTTGCTGCCGATCGCATTTAGCTGGCCCGAGCCGCCGAAGAGGTGTGACCTCAGCGCTGCAGGGGCAAGACTCAAGACCTGACCCTCATGCCGTGCCGTGTACTTGTCCACGAGATGCCCAACTACCCCTGCCGCCGCTCCCACGGCGGCGTTCGCAACGACACCACTTCCCAGAGCAAACCCTCCAAGCTCCGGACAGCGCCCCGGCGGCCACATCCTGGCCGGTCACGTGTGCGATCAGCCCGCCGGCAATCGCGCCCAGGCCGGCGCCGA
>JBBQIB010000302.1:0-5266 GCA_038324515.1 Burkholderiales bacterium | reverse complement strand
GAGCTTCGGCAAGGAGACCAAAGGCAAGAACCGCCTGCAGATCACCAGCCCCGAAGGCACGGTGCACGAAGAGCTGGTGGCCAAGGAGAAAAACATCCTGGTGCACGAAGGCCAGGTGGTCAACCGTGGCGAATTGGTGGTCGACGGCAGCGCAGACCCGCAGGACATCCTGCGCCTGCTGGGCATCGAAGAACTGGCGCGCTATATCGTCGACGAAGTGCAGGACGTCTACCGCCTGCAGGGTGTGAAGATCAACGACAAGCACATCGAGGTCATCGTGCGCCAGATGCTGCGTCGTGTGCAGATCACCAACTCTGGCGACAGCAGCTACATCAACGGCGAACAGATCGAGCGCAGCGAGTTGCTCAACACCAACGAGCGCCTGTTGTCAGAGGGCAAGCTTCCTGCAACCCATGCCGATGTGCTGCTGGGCATCACGAAGGCCAGCTTGTCGACGGATTCGTTCATCTCGGCGGCTTCTTTCCAGGAAACCACCCGCGTGCTCACCGAGGCTGCCATCATGGGCAAGCGCGACGAGTTACGCGGCCTGAAAGAGAACGTCATCGTCGGAAGGCTGATCCCCGCCGGTACCGGCATGGCCTTCCACATCGCCCGCAAAGCCAAGCAGGAGATGGACGAAAGCGAGCGTCGCGCCATCGTTCAGCAAGAAGCCGAAGAGCTGGCAGCGGTGCAGCTGGCGCAAGTAGACGCTGCGGCGGACAGCGCAACGGCTGCGGAATGAGGAGCCCTCGGCTCACTCGATGAGCAACTCCCCCTGAGCAGACTCAGGGGGAGCACTCAAATCAGGCGCAATGTCGAAGATCGCAAGATCGCTGGCATTGCGCCTTCTTTCAGCCACTTGTCGTCTAAGGCAACGCTGAAATGAACCGGCATCGTCAGATGGCTTGGCGGTGCGCCCTGTGGATCCGCAGCACGCGCCATCCCGTCTCGTGGCAGTCACCCTAGGATAACCAATCAACGGGCCGCCGCACCAGGACCCCAAAGCTGGACAGGCGCCTGGAGAGCCGCAGAACCGCGAGGTCTCGGCTGACCAGCCACTTAGCCTTTGCAAGCAGCGCCAGATCGATGAAAACCTGGTCATCAGGGTCGGTGCAAAGACAGCCAGGCAGGCTCTTGGCAACTTCGGCGGCGATCGGCTCGGCTACTCGCTTTGCCCAACGGTCGTACTGCGCCAAACAAGCATCGGCAACAAACGTCCAGCGACTTGGCCACTGCCGAGCCAGCACATGCGCCAGCTCTCGCCGCATGCGCTCGGTGGTCAACCAGTGCACCTTGCTCTCGGTGATGGCCCGTGCCAGGGGCTCCATGGCGGCATCCCGAAACACCAGCCAATCCAGCACGGCATTGGTGTCGAGAACCAGGATTGGCAGCCCGATCTGCGAGCTACTTGAATGCACATCAGGCATAGCCTATACTAGAAGGCTTTTCGGAAATCTTTGTCGGAAGTTTCTCAGCTGGTTTTTCTTGCTGCGCAGGGTCCCATGGGGCTTCTGTGTTGTGCGGACAAGCCCATTGAACCGTGAGCTCGCTGGAAGGTCCAGCAGGGGTTCTACGGGCCAGCAAAGAAAGTACCTCAGCCAAAGTACGCAAGCCACGTCGATCCAGCCGTGCCTCAAGTGCGCCAAGCCAGGGCTGCAACCTGCGATGGTTGTCGCTCGAAGCCTCAGTGACTCGAAGCCTCAGTGACTCGAAGCCTCAGTGAATTAGGGAAACTCAGACCCATGCCAACCATCAATCAACTCGTGCGCCACGGCCGCGAGGTCGAAGCCGTCAAGAGCAAATCGCCCGCGATGCAGAACTCGCCCCAGAGGCGCGGTGTGTGCACCCGTGTTTACACGACGACGCCCAAGAAGCCGAACTCGGCACTGCGTAAGGTGGCCAAGGTGCGTCTGACCAACGGCTTCGAGATCATCAGCTACATCGGCGGCGAAGGCCACAACCTGCAAGAGCACAGTGTGGTGCTGGTGCGGGGTGGCCGGGTCAAGGACCTGCCCGGCGTGCGCTACCACATCGTGCGTGGCTCGCTGGACCTGCAGGGCGTCAAAGACCGCAAGCAGTCACGTTCCAAGTACGGCGCTAAACGCCCCAAGAAAACTTGACGGCTGCGCGGTCGGCAGGTTTTGGCCGCGCAACGTTGTTGTTCAGCCGCTTCAATGCGAGCGGCTGTATCGAGCGGCCCCATCCCGTCCAACCGGGTCTGGCCGAGTAAGTGGAAGGCCTGCTGGCCTTTCGAGGACGAGTTGCGCTGTGGTCAGCCTGATTCGTCCAACTGAATGTCAACGAAGGAAATTTCATGCCACGTCGCCGCGAAGTCCCTAAACGAGAAATTCTGCCTGACCCCAAATTCGGGTCGATTGACCTGTCCAAGTTCATGAACGTGATCATGGAATCGGGCAAGAAGGCAATCGCAGAACGCATCATTTATGGCGCGCTCGAGCAAGTCGAAAGCAAGGTCGGCAAAGACCCGCTGGAAGTCTTCATGGTCGCGCTGAACAACATCAAGCCCATGGTCGAAGTCAAGTCACGTCGTGTCGGCGGCGCCAACTACCAGGTCCCTGTCGAAGTTCGCCCCATCCGGCGGCAGGCACTGGCGATGCGCTGGTTGAAAGAAAGCGCACGCAAGCGCGGCGAGAAGTCCATGGCAGCGCGCTTGGCGAATGAACTGCTGGAGGCCTCAGAAGGCCGCGGCGGCGCCTGCAAAAAACGCGATGAAGTGCACCGCATGGCGGAGGCCAACAAGGCCTTCTCGCACTTCCGTTTCTGAGGCCAAGCCGCCTTTCATCCCCGCACCGCACTCCGGCCGCCTTTACGGGTTAGTACTGACCCGCAGGCGGCTCCTGTATTTGGAGAAAGATCATGTCCCGCAAAACACCCATCGAGCGCTACCGCAACATCGGCATCTCTGCGCACATCGACGCCGGCAAGACCACGACCACCGAACGCATCCTGTTCTACACCGGGGTCAATCACAAGATCGGTGAAGTGCATGACGGCGCAGCCACGATGGACTGGATGGCGCAAGAGCAAGAGCGTGGCATCACGATCACTTCGGCTGCGACCACATGCTTCTGGAAAGGCATGGACCTGTCGCACCCAGAGCACCGCATCAACATCATCGACACCCCTGGCCACGTCGACTTCACGATTGAAGTCGAGCGCTCGATGCGCGTGCTCGACGGTGCCTGCATGGTGTACTGCGCCGTGGGCGGCGTGCAGCCGCAGTCCGAGACCGTTTGGCGCCAAGCCAACAAGTACAAGGTGCCGCGCCTGGCGTTTGTCAACAAAATGGACCGCACGGGTGCCAACTTCTACAAGGTCTATGAGCAGATGAAGTCGCGCCTGAAGGCCAACCCTGTGCCTGTAGTGTTGCCCATCGGCGCCGAAGAGAATTTCACGGGCGTGATCGACCTCATCGTGATGAAAGCGATCATCTGGGACGAGGCCTCTCAAGGCATGAAGTTCGACTACCAGGAAATCCCCGCCAATCTGCTGGCAGAAGCCCAGAAGTGGCGCGAGAACCTGGTCGAAGCCGCCGCTGAAGCCAGCGAAGAGCTGATGAACAAGTACCTTGAAAGCGGCGAGCTGACCGAGGCCGACATCCTCAACGGCATTCGCACCCGTACCATCGCCGCCGAGATTCAGCCGATGTTCTGTGGCAGCGCCTTCAAGAACAAGGGCGTGCAGCGCATGCTGGACGGCGTGATCGACTTCATGCCGTCCCCGATCGACATTCCGCCGGTGCCAGGCATTGACGACGACGACCAGCCCACCGAGCGCCGCGCTGCGGACGACGAGAAATTCGCGGCCTTGGCGTTCAAGCTGATGACCGACCCCTACGTCGGCCAGCTGACTTTCGTTCGTGTGTATTCTGGCGTGCTGAAGTCTGGCGACTCGGTCTTCAACCCGATTCGTGGCAAGAAAGAGCGCATCGGCCGGATCCTGCAGATGCACGCCAACCAGCGTGAAGAGATCAAGCAAATTTTGGCTGGCGACATCGCTGCCTGCGTTGGCCTGAAAGACGTCACCACGGGCGAAACGCTCTGCGACCCAAGCGCCATCATCACGTTGGAGAGAATGATCTTCCCGGAACCGGTGATCAGCCAGGCCGTCGAACCCAAGACCAAGGCCGACCAGGAGCGGATGGGCATTGCCCTGGGCCGGCTGGCGCAGGAAGACCCGTCTTTCCGCGTCAAGACCGACGAAGAAAGCGGCCAGACCATCATCTCCGGCATGGGCGAGTTGCACCTGGAAATCATTGTCGACCGCATGAAACGCGAGTTTGGTGTCGAGGCCAACGTCGGCAAGCCGCAGGTCGCTTACCGCGAGACCATCCGCAAGGAGATCTCGGACGTCGAAGGCAAGTTCGTGCGCCAGTCGGGCGGCAAGGGCCAGTATGGCCATGTGGTGCTGAAGATCGAACCGCAAGCGCCGGGCAAAGGTTTTGAATTTGTCGACGCCATCAAGGGCGGCGTGGTGCCGCGCGAGTTCATTCCTGCAGTGAAGAAAGGCGTCGAAGACACCTTGCCGAACGGTGTTCTGGCGGGCTACCCGGTGGTCGACGTCAAGGTCACCTTGACTTTCGGCTCGTACCACGAAGTGGACTCCAACGAAAACGCCTTCAAGATGGCTGCGTCGATGGGCTTCAAGGACGGCATGCGCAAGGCTTCGCCAGTCATCCTGGAGCCGATGATGGCGGTGGAAGTGGAAACGCCCGAAGACTATGCGGGCGGTGTGATGGGCGACCTGTCCAGCCGCCGCGGCATGGTCCAGGGCATGGACGACATGCCAGGTGGCGGCAAGGTCATCAAGGCCGAAGTGCCGCTGTCGGAGATGTTCGGTTATTCGACCACTTTGCGCTCGATGAGCCAGGGCCGCGCCACTTACACGATGGAATTCAAGCATTACAGCGAAGCGCCCAAGAACGTCGCCGACGCGATCATCACGGCACGCGGCAAGTAAGGCGCCGGCTTTGATCAGACGCTCTCGCGAGCGCCATTCCCCCACACCATGGTCTTCGGCCCCGATGTCTTGCTGCCAGTGGCAAGACGATGCGCGGAGACCTTAAACACACACTGGCACCGCTCTTTAATTTGGAGATTGAGAAATGGCAAAAGGTAAATTTGAACGCAACAAGCCGCACGTCAACGTCGGCACGATCGGTCACGTCGACCACGGCAAGACCACGCTGACTGCAGCAATCACCACGATCCTGGCTGCCAAGTTCGGCGGTGAAGCCAAGGCCTAC
>JBBQIB010000301.1:0-5271 GCA_038324515.1 Burkholderiales bacterium | reverse complement strand
ACCTTCGCCACCGTGGGCAGCCTAACCGACTTCGTGGCCGCCAAGCTGGCGGGCTGACCAGCCCATGGCCCGGGGCCCAGAAGCCTTCTTCCACCCCGACGCACAAGGCGGGCAAAGGCTCTACCTGCACCACAACCCACCGCCAGGCACGCCCGTGCGCAGCGCGGTGCTGTACGTGCACCCGTGGGCCGAAGAGATGAACAAAAGCCGGCGCATGGCTGCGCTGTGCAGCCGTCAACTGGCGGCTTCAGGCTTTGCCGTACTGCAGGTGGACCTGCTGGGCTGTGGCGACAGCAGCGGCGACTTCGGTGACGCCACCTGGCAGGCCTGGATCGACGACCTGGAACAGGCCGCGCACTGGCTGCAGGCCCGCCACCCCGGCGCGCCGCTGTGGTTGTGGGGCTTGCGCGTAGGCGCGCTGCTGGCCGTGACGCTGGCACAGCGGCTGATGCAGGCGCAGCCACAGGCGGCGGCGCCCAACCTGCTGCTGTGGCAACCCACGCTGCAGGGCAAGGCCGCCTGGCAGCAGTTCCTGCGCCTGAAGGCCGCAGCCCAGCTGGCCGATGGCGGCGGCAAGGCCGTGCTGGACGCGGCGCGCGCTGAACTGGCGGCCGGGCGCGCCATCGATGTGGCTGGCTACACCGTGGCGCCGGCGCTGGTGCAGGGGCTGGAAGCCGCCACGCTGGCCATACCCGCCATCGCACCCGCACCCGCGACCGCAGCCGGCAGCCCGACAGGCCAAGTGGTCTGGCTGGAAGTGAGCAGCCAGCCCGAGCCCGCAGCCAGCCCTGCCGCCGCCAGCGCCGTGCCGGGTTGGCAGGCCGCCGGCTGGGCTACGCGGCTGCAGGTCGTGCCCGGGCCGGCCTTCTGGCAGACCACCGAGATCGAGGACGCACCGGCGCTCGTCGAGCACACCCTGCAAGCGCTTGCGGCATGACGGCGGCGAAGCTGCGCGAAGACGCCATCGCTTTCGACTGCCAGGGCGAACGCCTGCTAGGCATCGTTTCACTGCCGGCGCCGTCAGAGCCGGGCCCAGCATCTGACCTGGCGCTTCTGGTCGTCGTCGGCGGCCCGCAGGTGCGCGCCGGCAGCCACCGCCAATTCACGCAACTGTGCAGACTCATCGCCGCAGCCGGCATACCAGCGCTGCGCTTCGACGTGCGCGGCATGGGCGACAGCACTGGGGCGCTGCGAAGCTTCGAGCACATAAGCGACGACATCGCGGCAGCCATCAACGCGCTGCAGGCCCATGCACCCGGCGTGAAGCGTGTGGTGCTGTGGGGCCTGTGTGATGGTGCGTCGGCAGCGCTGCTGTACCTGCAGGCCCGGGCCGACCCGCGTGTGGCCGGCCTGATGCTGCTGAACCCCTGGGTGCGTTCAGCACAGACCCTGGCCCGCGCGCACATGAAGCACTACTACTGGAACCGACTGCGCCAGCGCGAGTTCTGGCGCAAGTTGCTGGCCGGCGGCGTGGCAGGCAAGGCGCTGAGGGACTTGCTGGGCAACCTGAATACGGCACGCGGCAACGCGCCTGCCGCTGCGGCCGCGCAAGCGCTGTCCTTCCAAGAGCGCATGCTGAAGGGCGCAGAAGTCTTCAGCGCACCGACGCTGTGGGTGCTGAGCGGGCAGGACTACACCGCCAAGGAGTTCGGGGAACTGGTGGCACAGCAACCGCGCTGGCAGGCGGTGCTGAAGCAGCCCCAGGCCGAACGGCTGGACATGGGCGAGGCAGACCACACCTTCTCAACCCGAGCCCACGAAGATGCGTTGGCGGCAGCCACCCTGCGCTGGCTGCAGGGGCTGCAGGGGCTGCAGGGGCTGCAGGGGCTGCGGGGTCTGCAAGGGCTGCACGCTGAAGCGGCGGCGCGATGAACCGGCTGCAGCGCTGGCGCACCTTGGTAGCCGAACACGACGGCATTGGCGTGGCGCTGCTGTATCTGTTGCACCGCCTTTTGCAGAAGGCCAGCGGCGGGCGCGCCGCCATCGTGCCTTACCTGCTGGTGGCCCAACCGGTGGGCAATTCAGCGCTGGCCAGCATCAAGCCCACGGCGGGCTTCGTGGTGCAGCGGGTGGGCCCCGGCCACCCGCTGCTGACGGCGTTCCCGCGGCCGGCCGAGGTCATCGCACAGCGCTTTGCAGACGGCGCCGAGTGTTTCGCGGCCACCGTGAATGGCCAGTTCGCTGGCCACATCTGGATAGCCCGCGGCCGCTACGTCGAGGACGAGGTGCGCTGTGTATACGAAATCAGCGAACCGGCATTGGGCGCTTGGGACTACGACGTGTACGTTGAGGCACGCTTTCGCATCGGGCGCACGATGGGGCGGCTGTGGAAGGCCGTGGACGAGGTGCTGGCGGCAGAGGGCGTGAAGTGGAGCTTCAGCCGCATCAACCGGTTCAACAGCGGCTCGGTGAAGTCGCACCAGCGGCTGGGGGCTGTGACGGTGGGGCGGGTGGCGTTTGGGGTTCTGGGGCGTGTTCAGCTTGGGGTGGGAAAGGGGCTAGGTTTCGCGCATCTTTCCTTCAAGCGCACGACGGTTCCGAGCCTGAAGCTGTCGCCGCCATGTCCCCGCAACTGAACTTGGTAAGGAGCGCCGCCGGCGCCTGCCGGTTTAAACGTCAACCACTTGGCTGGCCCAAACCTGCGCAACATCGCCAGTCAGCGAGCGCGACTGTTTTCACGGTGCGTACGCTGGCTGCGACAGGAAAAATTCATCCAGCTTTGAAGAACCGCAGCGCAGGCGCTAACCTACCCAGTCAATCTTTTGCCTGCGCCGGCCATTCGCTCTTTTCAGCCTCAAGATGGGGTCAGAGTGCTACCGCGCATCCTCAATGCGTGGCCGAAACTGCCGCTACCACTGCCATCGACTGAAGACTCAAACATGACTGGACAATCACTGCCTGCTTTAAACGCCCGCGCTTTGCGGCCGCGACTTCAGTCTGCTTTCAGCACTGAGGTCGAATCCCTTCAAAGGTCAAGCACATGGTGGCCGTGTCTTCTCGCCACTTGCGCGATGCTGCTTTCGGCTGTGAACGCCCACGCCCAGCTGACGCCGGCCAATTGCGGACCGCTGAGCAACGCTTACGGGCCGTTCGACTACCGCGCGACACGAGGTGAGGAACTGGCCGTGGTGGAACGATTTCACTTCACCCCGGAGATGGAAAGTCTGGTTCGCGGGACGGGGAAAAACCTGGTGGGCGGTGATCTCGACTACACGCTGCGCGCTTTCCCAAATCATCACCGCGCCTTGCTGGCGATGATGCGACTGGGCGAGCGGGAGCGGGCTGCAAAGGCTGCTGGAGCCAACTACCAGGTGGAGTGCTATTTTGTGCGCGCCGTCACCTTCAAGCCCGATGACGTGGTGTCACGCATGCTGTTCGCCAAGTTCCTTTTGAATACCAAACGGCGAAACGAAGCTCTGCAGCAGCTGGCACTTGCACAGCCGCATGCGCTCAACAACCCTTTCAGCCAATACAACCTGGGCCTGAGCTTCTTGGAAGCCGAGCAATATGACCAGGCGCTGAAACATGCCCACCAGGCTATGGCCCTAGGGTTCCCGCGCACCGAACTGAGAGACCAGCTTCAGGCCAAGGGACAGTGGCAGGAGCCCAAGCCAGCTCCTTCGGAAGCCATGACGCCGCCGCCCCCGGCTGCAGCGGGTGGTGCGCCTTCAGCAGCAGCCCCTGACAGACCGGCGTCGGCTCCATGAACTCGTCGGCCGAGTCAAACACGCCCACGCGCAGAACACTGGAGTCACGGCGCCGCAAGGCGCTTACCGAGATCAGCTTTTCAGCGCGCTGAGAGGGGCTGCGCCATGAACCGCGTCCTCGTCGTCGCCTATCACTTTCCTCCCCTGGCCGGCAGCAGCGGTATCCAGCGCACGCTGCGCTTTGTGCAGCAGCTGCCAGCCCTGGGTTGGGAACCGTTGGTCTTGACCGCCCATCCCCGCGCCTATGAACGCACCAGCAACGACTTGAGCGCCGACGTGCCGGCAGGCACCGTGGTACGCCGCGCGCAGGCCTGGGACGCGGCACGCCACCTGGCTTTCAAGGGGCGGTACATCGGTGCCCTGGCTCGGCCAGATCGCTGGGTCAGCTGGCGCTTCGACGCTGTGCGGCAGGGCCTGCAACTCATTCGCCAGTACAAGCCACAGGCCATCTTCAGCACCTACCCCATTGCCACTGCGCACCTGATTGGCGCCGAACTGCAGCGCCAAACTGGCCTGCCCTGGGTGGCCGACTTTCGCGACCCGATGGCCCAGGACGGATACCCGACCGACCCGCAAACTTGGCAGCAGTTCGACGCCATCGAGCGCCATGCGGTGCTGCATGCAGCGGCAAGCACCTTCACCACACCCAGCGCAACTGAAGACTACCGGGGCCGCTACCCAGCAGCAGCCGAGCGGGTGCACCTGCTCGAAAACGGCTACGACGAAAGCAGCTTTGCGGGCGTGGACGCCGCCGCGCTGGAAGCCGCCGGCCCCTTGAACCCCGGCGCAGTGACCCTGCTGCACAGCGGCATCGTCTACCCCAGCGAACGCGACCCCACACAGCTGATGGCAGCACTGCGCCTGATGCACGAAGCCGGCAGGGTACAGCCTGGTCAACTGAAACTGCGCTTTCGCGCCCCCGTGGCCGAAGCGCTGCTGCACCAGAAGGCAGCGGAGTTCGGCGTGGCTGCATACATAGAGGTGTGCCCGCCCGTAGGCTACCGCGAAGCGCTGGCCGAGATGCTGCGTGCCGACGCGCTGCTGCTGATGCAGGCCAGCAACTGCAATGCGCAGATACCGGCCAAGCTGTACGAATACTTCCGGGCAGGCCGCCCGCTGCTGTGTCTGGCCGACCCCTCTGGCGACACGGCGCGCACCGTGCAGGCAGCCGGCATAGACACAGTAACCCCGCTGGATGACGCGCACGCCATTGCCGAGCTGCTGACGCGCTTTCTGACCCTGCCCCAGTCCATGGCCAGCCGGGCCGCGGCCCAGGCGGTACAGGGCGCGAACCGTCTGGCTCGGACCGAACAGCTGGCCGGCCTGCTGGGCCGGGTGGCGGCCGCGTGAAACGCGCCCCCCTGCAACGCGGCGCGGCCCGATGAGCACCCGCCGCTCTCTGGTGTTTTCGTTTCTGGACCGCTACGCGGCACTGGTGATGAACATCGTGTCGTCGATGATCATCGCGCGCTTGCTGACACCGGCAGAACTGGGCGTTTTCTCGGTGGTGATGGTGCTGACCGCTTTGGTGTCAGCGCTGCGTGACATGGGCGCAGGCCAGTAC
>JBBQIB010000300.1:0-5313 GCA_038324515.1 Burkholderiales bacterium | reverse complement strand
CGAATCAGGTGCAGCCTCGGTCTGGGCACCAGCGCAGCCAGCCGCTGCATGAACTCCAGCGGCGACATCACCAGGTGCGTGGTGCCGTCACGCCAGGGGATCTTGAGCTTGAGGACCACCTGACCCGCGGCGTTGGTTTGCGCACGTTCGTTCGCCAGGGCCGGGCGGGTGATGCAGCGGCACAGCTGCTCCAGCACCTGGCGGTCGGCGGCGCCGCAGCGCACGGCGGCGTGCTGCTCTGGTGCCGTCGATGTCGGCGCAAAGCGTCTGCCTGAAGTCCGCGTCCCTCGGCAGGGCACTCTGCAGCGTCAGCACCTTCTGGCCGGAGTGCGGGCCAAAGGCGATGCGGTAAGTACACGCCGCTGCCTGCAGCGGCCCACAAGCCGCCGTCCTGACGCTGATTCAGCAGGATGACCCTGCGATCGGCGGTGACGAGCAGGCGTTTGGAGGGCTGCTGTCAGCCCGAAGTGGCAACATCGACGGAATGACCCTGAAATCACACCTCCTTTCTGACCGGATCTTGGCCCGGATCTTGGCCCGGATCCCGGCCCGGATCTTTGGCGCCCTGGCCGTCGGCTTGTCCGGCGCCCTCGCCGTTTTGCCGGCAGCTGCGCAAGACGCATCACTGAAGACCGTCAGCGTCGCCAGTGGCCTGACCAACGCCTGGGGTTTTGCCTTTTTGCCCGACGGCCGCATGCTGGTCACCGAAAAAGGCGGCTCTTTGCGCATCGTTGGCACCGACGGCCGCTTGTCGGCACCTTTGGCGGGCCTGCCCCCGGTAGACGTGGCGGGCCAGTGCGGCTTGCTCGATGTCGTGCTGGACCCTGCTTTTGCCAGCAACCGGCGCGTGTTTTTCACCTTTGCCGAGCCCGGTGAGGGTGGCAACAGCACGGCGGTGGGCCGCGCCCGGCTGGTGGGCGATCAGCTGGCGGATGTGCAGACCATCTTCAGCCAAAAGCCCAAGATGCGCAGCCGCCACCACTGCGGCTCACGCATCGTCTTTGATCGCAGCGGCAACTTGCTGGTGGGTTTGGGCGACCGCTTTGGCGGCAAGGACGAAGCGCAAAACCCGGCCAATCACATCGGCAAGGTGATCCGCATCGATGCTGACGGCAAGGCGGTGGCTGGCAACCCCTGGATCGGCAAGGCCGGCGCAGCGCCTGAAATCTGGAGCCTGGGCCACCGCAACATCCAGGGCGCAACGCTGAATGCGCAGACTGGCGAGTTGTGGGCCAGCGAGCATGGCCCGCAGGGGGGCGATGAGGTCAACCTCGTCGAAGCGGGCAAGAACTACGGCTGGCCCGTGGTGACCTATGGCCGCAACTACGGCATTGGCACGCGCATTGGTGAAGAAGGCCCCAAGCCCGGCTTCGAGATGCCGCTGCGGCACTGGGTGCCGACCTCGTTAGCGCCCAGCGGGCTGGTGTTCTTGACCAGCGACCGTTATGCAGCGCGCCATCCAGACTGGAAAGGCAGCCTGTTCATGGGCACGCTGCGGGGCCAGAGCCTGATGCGCTTGAGCATTGACGGGCGCAAGATCACAGGTGAACAGCGCCTGCTGGAGGCCTTGGGCAAGCGCATCCGCGACGTGCGCCAGGGGCCAGACGGCTGGCTGTATGTGCTGACTGATGGCGACAACGGCGAGATCTTGCGGCTCACTTTGTGAGTCCGAGGCGTTCTGCGCGCCAGCAAAGGTCAAGATCCACGCAGCGTGACTCGCCACTGCCCCTTGGCCGGGGCCCCGACGACAATCAGCTAAATCAGGTAACGATCAGGCTGCAACCGGCTGTGCTTGATCCACGATGCGCAGCAGCGCGCTTTCCAGGCTGGCGACACTGCGCTCTGGGTGATGCAGTTTGTCCAACCCGAACAGGCCCAGGCGGAAGGTTTTGAAGTCAGCCGCCTCATCGCACATCAGCGGCACCCCTGACGCGCTTTGCAGCCCTTCGCCCATGAAAGACTTGCCGCTGTGCAGGCCCACATCGTCGGTGTAGCTGACGACCACACCGGGTGCCTGGAAGCCTTCTGCGGCCACACTCTTGAAGCCATGGCGCGTCAGCATCGCGCGCACGCGTTTGCCCAACTCCCACTGCTCGTCGCGCAGCTTGGCAAAACCGTAAGCACGGGTTTCCAGCATCACGTCGCGGGTGATGGTCAGCGCGTCGGTGGGCAAGGTGGCGTGGTAGGCATGGGCGCCGCCCTCGTAGGTTTCCATGATCTGCAGCCACTTCTTCAGGTCAGCGGCAAAACTCGTGCTGGTGGTGCTGTCGATGGCCTGGCGGGCATGCTCGCTGAGCATCACAAAAGCACAGCAGGGCGAGCCGCTCCAGCCCTTTTGCGGTGCGCTGACCAGCACGTCCACGCCGGTGCTGCGCATGTCCACCCATACCGCGCCACTGGCGATGCAATCCAGCACAAACAGGCCGCCCACGGCATGCACCGCATCGGCCACCGCCTTCAGGTAGTCGTCAGGCAGCACGATGCCAGCGGAGGTTTCCACATGCGGTGCAAACACCACGTCGGGGCGCTGCGCGGCGATGGCTGCCACCACCTCGGCCACAGGGGGCGGCGCGTAAGGCATTTGGCGACCAGCGGCCACAGGCCTGGCCTTGAGCACGCTGTGGCTGCTGGGGATCTGCCCCATGTCGAAGATCTGCGTCCAGCGGTAGCTGAACCAGCCATTGCGGATCACCAGGGCCTTCTTGCCACCGGCAAACTGGCGCGCCACCGCTTCCATGCCGAAAGTGCCGCTGCCGGGCACGATCACAGCCGACTTGGCGTTGTAAACCTCTTTCAGCACGCCAGAGATGTCGCGCATCACACCCTGAAAGCGCTTGGACATGTGGTTCAGCGCACGGTCTGTATAGACCACCGAGTATTCGAGCAGACCGTCCGGGTCTACATGGTTGAGCAATCCGGGCATGTTGTCTCCTTATTCCAGGGGACGACAGCTTAGCATCGGCACTGGATTTTTGCGCTGCTGCGGCCTGGTGCTGATCTGCGGCATTCCTTCAAACAGCCTGCCTGCCTGCCATTTGAGCGCCACCCTCAGCCCTCGGGCATTTGCCACCTTGCTGTTGCTGGCCTGCATGTTTGGCGCCAACCATGTCGCCGCCCGCGTGGCCTTTGACCATGGCTTGGATGTCGCCACGGCGGTTGCGGTGCGCAGCGCCGTCACCGCCTTCGTTGTCGGTGCGCTGGTGCTTTTGCAGGGCGTGCCCCGGCAGCTGACTCGCCGGCATTGGCGGGTGATGCCGGTGATTGGCGTGCTGTTGGCGCTGCAAAGCCTGAGTCTGTACGCCGCAGTGGCGCGGCTGCCCGTGGCCTTGGCCTTGTTGGCTTTCAACACCTTCCCGCTGTGGGTGGCGCTGTGGTCGCGTTTGTTGATGGGGCAGCGCCCCGACCGGGCCGTACTGCTGGCCATGCCGCTGATTCTGGTCGGTCTGGTCTTGGCTCTGGACGTGTTTGGCGCCGTGTCTGGCCTGGGTGCACAAGCGCAATGGTCAGCCATCGGGCCTGGCGTGGCGTTTGCACTGGTCGCGGCTGCCACCTTTGGGCTGGCATTGGTGCTGACCCAGTGGCAAGCGGCCGATCTGGATGGCCGCGTGCGTACGGCGCTGTCGATGAGCCTGGTGGCCGGTCTGGCGTTGCTGGCGGTCGCCAGTCAGGGGGGCTTCCATTGGCCACAGGCCAGTGCTGGCTGGTGGGGCCTGGGGGTGTTGAGCGTGCTCTACGGCACCGCCTTCACCGTCATGTTCACGCTGCTGCCGCGCCTGGGTGTGGCGGGCAATTCACCGATCCTGAATGTGGAGCCGGTGGCGGCTCTGGCCCTGTCGTGGTGGATCTTGAACCAGACGGTGGCGCCGCTGCAGCTGCTGGGGGCACTGATCGTGGTGGTGGCGGTGATGGGTCTGGGTTGGCTGCGTACGCGGCCCAGGCGCGCCGTCGGGTGAGAGCAGGAGTGAGGGCGCGTGGCCAGCGCCAGATCAAGACAACCGCTCAGGACAATCGCTCAAGACAGCCGCTCAGGACAGCCGCTCAAGACAGCCGATACCTGGCCACCCGCATCACCACCGGGTTGCGCCGCAGTGCGCGCAGCACTTCGGCAAAGTGAACGCGGTCCCGCACGCTGACGACCATGCGCAACTCGATGGCGGCTTCCGCCGGCTCGGGGTCCATGCCCAAGTGGCTGATGTCGGCACCAGTTGAGCTGACGGTGGTCGCCACCTGAGCCAAGGCGCCTTTGCCGTTCTTCACCAGCACGTGCAGATCGGTGTCAAAAGGGCGGCTCAACTCTTCTGCCCACTCGACCTGGATCCAGCGCTCGCTGTCGCGTTGATACAGGCGTTTGCCCACCGTGCAATCGGTGGTGTGCACCATCAGACCTTCGCCACGGCCCAGATAGCCAGAGATGGAATCGCCCGGGATCGGCTTGCAACAGTTGGCAAACTGGATCGAGGCTTCTTCAGCGCCATCAACAAACACCACGCTTTGCGCGATCTGCGTGTCTTCTTCGGCGTAGCGGCCCAGTGTCAAGGTCAGCAGGTCGGGGCGGATGCCCGAGTCGCCCAGCAACTGCACCAGCCGCTTGGCCACGATGATGGCGATCTTGCGGCCTTGGCCGATGTCGATCATCAGCTCGCTGCGGTTGCGGTTGCCGCTCCAGCGTGTCAGGGCCTGCCAAAGCGCTGCGGCTGCGCTGTCGGTGGGATCGGGCGAGGGCATTTGCAAGCCTTCGCTGCGCAGCGCCTGGCCCAGCATGCGTTCACCCAGGGCCCTGGACTCGTCAGTTTCCAAAGTCTTCAGGTAGTGGCGAATCTTGGACCTGGCCTTGCCCGTGCGCACCATGCCCAACCAGCCAGGGTTGGGGCGTGCACCGGGGGCGGTGATGATCTCGACCACATCACCGCTCTTCAAGGCAGTCTTCAGCGCCGCTGATTCGCCATTGATCTTGGCTGCCACGGCTCTTTCGCCCACATCGCTGTGGATCGCATAGGCAAAGTCCACCACGGTGGCGCCACGAGGCAGTGCCAGGATCTTGTTGCGCGGGGTGAAGACGTAGACGGCATCGGGGTGCAGGTCGATCTTGACGTGCTCGATGAACTCTTTGGGGTCGTTGGTTTCGTCCTGGATATCCAGCAAGCTTTGCAGCCAGATCGTGGACAGCCTTTGGGTATCCAGCGTGCCGTTGCTGGCCGATTGCATCGACCCTGCCTTGTCGCCGACCTTGTACAACCAGTGCGCCGCCACGCCGGCTTCGGCCACCGCATTCATGGCCTGGGTACGCAGCTGAAACTCCACCGGGGTGCCCAG
>JBBQIB010000299.1:0-5323 GCA_038324515.1 Burkholderiales bacterium | reverse complement strand
AAGAGATGAGCCGCTGCATCCACTGCACCCGCTGCGTGCGCTTCGGCCAAGAGGTGGCCGGCGTGATGGAGCTGGGCATGATCCACCGCGGCGAGCACAGTGAAATCACCACGGTCGCCGGCCGCACGGTGGACAGCGAGCTGTCGGGCAACATGATCGACATCTGTCCGGTGGGCGCGCTGACCAGCAAGCCATTTCGCTACAGCGCCCGCACCTGGGAGCTGTCGCGACGCAAATCGATCTCACCGCACGACAGCACCGGCGCCAACATCATCGTGCAGGTCAAGGCCGGCAAGGTGATGCGGGTGCTGCCGCTGGAGAACGAAGCCGTCAACGAGTGCTGGATCGCCGACCGCGACCGTTTCAGTTACGAAGCGTTGAACAGCGACAGCCGGCTCAAGCAGCCGATGATCAAACAAGGCGGCGTCTGGCAAGCTGTGGACTGGAACACCGCGCTGGCTTATGTCGCTGATGGCCTGAAGCGCGTGATCGGTGAGTTTGGCGCCAGCGCGGTCGGTGCCCTGACACACGCCGGCGCCACTGTCGAAGAAATGCATCTGCTGGCCAAGCTGGTGCGCGGCTTGGGCAGCGAGAACATCGACCACCGCAGCCGCCACGCCGACTTCAGCAACGCGGCCGCATCCGGCCACGCACGTTGGCTGGGCATGCCCATCGCAGCTTTGGGGCAGGTGGACAGTGCCTTGATCGTCGGCAGCTTCTTGCGCAAAGACCACCCCTTGTTCGCCCAGCGGCTGCGTCAAGCCGCCAAACGCGGCGCTGCTTTGCACAGCCTGCAAGCGGTGCATGACGACGACCTGGTGGCCTATGCCAGCCGCTTGACGGTGGCGCCTCTGGATTGGGCAGCCGCGCTGGCCGAGATTGCTGCTGCTGTGGCCGCAGCACAAAGCGTAGCAGCGCCCGTGACCCTTTCAACGCCGCTCAGCGAAGCCGCGCAGGCCGTGGCCGCCTCGTTGCTTTCATCGCAGCACTCCGCAGTGCTGCTGGGCAATGCCGCCGCGCAGCATCCGCAAGCCAGCGAGTTGCTGGCTCTGGCGCAGTGGATTGCCGAAGCGACCGAGTCGCCCTTTGGCTATCTGTGCGAGGGCGGCAACCCGGTGGGTGCGCAGTTGGTTGACGCCATGCCAGGCCCCGATGGATTGCACGCCGGCCAGATGTTGAGCCAGCCGATGAAAGCGCTGCTGCTGCTGCACACCGAGCCGGTGCTGGACAGCGCCAACCCGATCGAAGCACAGCGGGCTTTGGCAGGGGCTGGGCTGGTGGTGGCGCTGACGCCGTTCAAAGATGTCGCGGCAGACCTCGCCGATGTGATGTTGCCGATCGCGCCCTTCACCGAGACTGCCGGCAGCCTGGTCAACGCCGAAGGCCGATTGCAGCGCTTCCACGGTGTCGTGCCGCCGCTCGCTGACACGCGACCGGGCTGGAAGGTGCTGCGGGTGTTGGGCAACCTGCTGAGCCTGCCCGGGTTTGATTTCGAGACCGTCGATGCGGTACGCGAAGAAGTACTGCCCAAGGGTCTGGACCTTCAGACCCGCCTGAGCAACGCGGCAGCGCCGGGCGCGCTGGCCCGCGCGGTCGAATCTGTGGCCGCGTCTTTGGCCGAATCTCTGACCGCCCACGATGCGCCGATGACCGAGCTGCAGCGAATTTCCGACGTGCCGATCTATTGCACCGACGCCACGGTGCGACGCGCTGCGTCGTTGCAGCTGACAGCCGATGCCGCCGACCCCGTCGTCGGTGTGCCCAGCGCGCTGTGGCGCCAACTGGGTCTGCAAGAACCCGCCAAGGTGCTGGTGGCGCAGGGCGAAGCTGCTTTGGTTTTGCCTGCGCGTGAAGACAGCAGCCTGCACGACCACACCGTGCGCATCGCCAGCGGGCACCCCTCAACCCTCAAGCTGGGTGCCATGTTTGGCCCCATCACGGTCGAGAAGGTCTGAGCGCCATGTTCGAGCCGCTGCACCAAGCCGCCAATGCCGCCCTGGGGCCCACGCTGTGGCTGGTGGTTTGGAGTCTGATCAAGATCGTCGCGGTGGTGCTGCCGCTGATGATCTGTGTTGCCTACCTGACCTTGTGGGAGCGCAAGGGCATCGGCTACACGCAGATCCGCCTGGGGCCCAACCGGGTCGGCCCGGCGGGTTTGCTGCAGCCGATTGCCGATGCCGTCAAGCTGATCTTCAAGGAGATCATCCGGCCGACCGCAGCCAACAAGGGCTTGTTCTTCCTTGGCCCGGTGATGACGATCATGCCGGCGCTGGCAGCCTGGGCGGTGATCCCGTTTGGCCCCGATGTGGCGCTGGCCAACATCAACGCCGGCTTGCTGTTTTTGATGGCCATCACCTCGCTGGAGGTTTACGGCGTCATCATCGCCGGCTGGGCCAGCAACTCCAAGTACGCTTTTCTGGGCGCCATGCGGGCCTCTGCGCAGATGGTCAGCTACGAAATCGCGATGGGTTTTTGCCTGGTGGTGGTGCTGATGGTCTCGGCCAGCATGAACATGAGCGAGATCGTGATGAGCCAGGGCAGAGGCACATTCGCTGATCTCGGGCTGGGCTTCTTGAGCTGGAACTGGCTGCCGCTGCTGCCGATCTTTGTGGTTTTCTTCATCTCGGGCCTGGCAGAAACCAACCGCCACCCCTTTGACGTCGTCGAAGGCGAATCCGAGATCGTCGCCGGCCACATGATCGAGTATTCGGGCATGTCCTTTGCGATGTTTTTCTTGGCCGAATACGCCAACATGATCCTGGTCAGCATGCTGACCGTGTTGCTGTTCCTCGGTGGCTGGTTGTCGCCCGTGGGCTTCCTGGATTTCATCCCCGGCTGGATCTGGCTGGCCATCAAGGTCTTCTGCGTGGCCACGATGTTCTTGTGGGTGCGCGCCACTTTCCCGCGCTTTCGTTACGACCAGATCATGAGGTTGGGCTGGAAGATTTTTATTCCAATCACGCTGGTTTGGCTGGTCGTTGTGGGGCTGTGGATTCAGTCGCCTTTGAACATTTGGGAGTGATATGAGACACACCCTGTCCATCGCTGTGCGGGCCGAGCGCCGGGCCGCTCCCAAGCCGGCCCGCATCCCCAGGGACACCAAGTGGACGCTTCTGGTCCCAGGGGATCGGGCGATCTACCCATCGCACAAGGGGCACCAATGAGCACACTCACTGCCGTCAAGGAAGTTTTCAGCAGCATGCTGCTGACCGAACTGTTCAAGGGCATGCGCCTGACGGGGCGCTACTTTCTGGCCAAAAACATCACGGTGCAGTTCCCGGAAGAAAAAACGCCGCAGTCGCCGCGCTTCAGGGGCCTGCATGCACTGCGCCGCTATGAAAATGGCGAAGAGCGTTGCATCGCCTGCAAACTTTGCGAGGCGGTGTGCCCGGCGCTGGCCATTACCATCGAGAGCGAAGTGCGTGATGACGGCAGCCGCCGCACCACGCGCTACGACATCGATCTGACCAAATGCATCTTCTGCGGTTTCTGCGAAGAAAGCTGCCCAGTGGACAGCATCGTCGAGACCCACCACTTCGAATACCACGGCGAAAAGCGTGGCGACCTGTACTTCACCAAAGACATGCTGTTGGCAGTCGGCGACCGCTACGAGAAAGAGATTGCCGCCAACCGGGCCGCAGACGCCAAATACAGATAAGGGCACGGGGATGCTGCTGGGATGCCCGAAGCGAGGCGTTGATGCGGCTGGCGCGAGGAGGCGTATCCCCCCAAGCACATGAACTCGATCACCGCACTCTTCTACGTCTTCTCGGCAGTGCTGCTGTTTGCCGCATTCCGTGTCATCACGGCGCGCAGCACAGTGCACTCGGCGCTGTTTCTGGTGTTGGCCTTCTTCAGTGCCAGTTGCCTGTGGATGCTGCTGCGCGCTGAATTTCTGGCCATCGTGCTGGTGCTGGTTTACGTCGGGGCGGTGATGGTGCTGTTTTTGTTCGTGGTGATGATGCTGGACATCAACGCCGACGAGTTCCGAAGGGGCTTTTGGAAGCACCTGCCACTGGCTGGCCTGGTGGGCGCCCTGATTGCGCTGCAGATGGCGCTGGTGCTGATGCGCGGCTTCGAGCTGGAGGCGCCGCCGGTGACCGCACGCGAGCTGGAAATGGGCAATACCAAGCTGCTGGGTATCGAGCTCTACACCCACTATCTGTACCCGCTGCAATTGGCTGCTGTGCTGCTGCTGGTGGCCATCGTGGCCGCGATTGCCTTGACCTTGCGTGAGCGCAAGAGCAGCAAACACATCGGCGCCAGCGAGCAGGTGCGCGCCAAGAAGGCCGACCGCGTGCGTCTGGTCAAGATGCAGCCCACGGTCGAGGCGCCACCGGCCCCGCCGCCTGGGAAACCCGCTGTTGCGCCACCCGGTGCGCCACCCGGTGCACCACCGCCCACGAAAGATGCAGGGGCGGCCTGAGCATGGGCACCATCACACTGGGCCACTACCTGTCGCTGGGCGGCATCCTGTTTGCGATGTCGGTCATCGGCATCTTCATGAACCGCCGTAACCTGATCGTGCTCTTGATGGCCATCGAGCTGATGCTGCTGGCGGTCAACCTCAACTTCATCGCTTTTTCGCATTACTTGCCGCTGGAGGCCGACCGCATGGCCGGGCAGGTCTTCGTGTTTTTCATCCTCACGGTGGCGGCGGCCGAATCGGCCATCGGCCTGGCGATCCTGGTCGTGCTGTTTCGCAGCCGGGCTTCGATCAACGTCGAAGAGCTGGACGAGTTGAAGGGTTAAGGCATGGCCACGACGATTTCTCAAGGCCTGCTGCTGACCGTGCCACTGGCGCCGCTGGCTGGCGCGCTGATCGCCGGCCTGGCCGGCAAATGGGTGGGCCAGCGGGGTGCCCACAGCTTCACGATCCTGGGCGTGCTGATCGCCTTCATCTGCTCGGTGATGGTGCTGTCGCAGGTGGGGGCCGGCGCGCGCTTCAACGCCACGCTGTACGAGTGGATGGTGCTGGGCAAGCTGGTGATGGAGGTGGGTTTCCTCATCGACGGCCTGAGCGCGATGATGATGGTGGTGGTGACCTTTGTCTCGCTGATGGTGCACATCTACACCATCGGCTACATGCAGGGCGATCCGGGTTACCAGCGCTTTTTCTCGTACATCTCGTTGTTCACCTTCAGCATGTTGATGCTGGTGATGAGCAACAACTTCCTGCAGTTGTTTTTCGGCTGGGAAGCGGTGGGTCTGGTGAGTTACTTGCTGATCGGTTTCTGGTTCAAGAAGCCGACGGCGATCCAGGCCAACATGAAAGCCTTTCTGGTCAACCGGGTGGGCGACTTCGGCTTCATCCTGGGCATCG
>JBBQIB010000298.1:0-5329 GCA_038324515.1 Burkholderiales bacterium | reverse complement strand
TTCATGCACGAACTCGATCGGGTCTTCGACCGTCAGCACGTGGCCGTACTCGTGCTCGTTCAGGTGGTTGACCATCGCCGCCAGCGTGGTGCTCTTGCCCGAGCCGGTGGGCCCGGTCACCAGCACCAGGCCGCGCGGCTTGAGCGCCAGCTCGGCAAAGACCTTGGGGGTGCCGAGCTGCTCCAGCGTCAGGATCTTGCTGGGGATGGTGCGAAACACTGCACCCGCACCACGGTTTTGGTTGAAGGCGTTGACCCGAAAGCGCGCCAGGCCCTGGATCTCGAACGAAAAATCGCACTCCAGCGTATCTTCGTAATGCTTGCGCTGGGCATCGTTCATGATGTCGTACACCATGTCGTGCACGGCCTTGTGGTCCAGCGCTTCGACGTTGATGCGGCGCACGTCGCCGTGCACGCGGATCATCGGCGGCAGGCCGGCAGACAAGTGCAGGTCCGAAGCCTTGTTTTTGACCGAAAAGGCCAGCAGTTGGGTCACGTCCATTGCCATGGGATTACGCTGGGCGGTTGAGTGCCCTACAGAATGCAGCGCCCGACAATGACGCCAAATATGTCTGAAAGCATTATGAACAGCATGGAAAGCCGGCTGCAAGTCGTGAAAGGGCGCATTCTTGCCGCTTGTTCGCAGGCTGGCCGCAGCGCAGACGGGATTGAACTGCTGGCGGTCAGCAAAACTTTTGGCGCCGAAACGGTGCGACAAGCCTTTGCCGCCGGCCAGCGGGCCTTTGGCGAGAACTACGTGCAGGAGGCGCTTGACAAGATCGCAGCACTGGCCGATCTGCGCGCTGAAATTCAGTGGCACATGATCGGCCCGCTGCAAAGCAACAAGACCCGCGGGGTCGCCGAGGCTTTTGACTGGGTGCATTCGGTGGACAGGTTCAAGATCGCGCAACGCCTGGCCGAGCAGCGCCCGGCGCATCTGCCGCCGCTGAACGTCTGTCTGCAGGTCAACGTCAGCGGTGAAGCCAGTAAGGGTGGTGTGGCGTTGGCCGAGCTGGCTGCACTGGCACTGCAAGTGGCCGCGTTGCCAGCCAGGAGCCTGCGCCTGCGGGGGCTGATGAGCATCCCGGCGCCTGCAGTGGGCCTGGCCGCGCAGCGCGAGCCGCACCGGCTGTTACGTGAACAGCTGCAGCAGTTGCAAGCCGAGCTGCAGCGTGAGCTGCATCACACGCCCTCGGGCCAGAGCTTGCAGCTCGACACCCTGTCGATGGGCATGAGCGACGACCTCGAAGCTGCCGTGCTGGAAGGTGCCACCTGCGTCAGGGTCGGTTCGGCGATCTTCGGCCAACGCACGGCAGCGGCTTAGGCCGCCGCTGAAGGTAGGGCCCTGGACCAGGCCCTCCAGGCCCTTCAGGCAAGGCCTCCATTCACAGGTTGAGCACAAGCGTGCAGTCGTGAACCTGGCACGCGCCAGGGCCGCTGCTGGCTGCAAGCGCTCAAGGCCGCGCGCCCCCTGCCGAAAAGCCCCGCAGGAGCGCCGATGAACCCTGAAGGACCCGCCGATATCCGCAGTATGGGCGTCACCGCGTGGAGCCGACGGCTGCATGCGTGGCTGATGCCCGACTACAACCGGGCTGCCGCCACTTATTGGTGGCTGGCCGTGATCGCCGGGAGCCTGCTGGTGTTCGGCGCTTTGGGCTGGTTGGTGCAACAACCCGGCCCTGTGATCGCGCTGGTGCTGGTGGGCATGGCAGTGGCGATGGCCGCCGGCGTGTTCCCGGTCAGGGTGCCTCACTCCACCCATTCGTTCGCTGTTGGCGAAACTTTCATTTTTTTGCTGCTGCTGATGCACGGGCCCTACGCAGCGTTGTTGGCAGCCGCTGGAGAAGGCGCCGTTGGCTCCTGGCGCACTTCCAAGCGCTGGACAAGCCGATTGGCCAGCCCGGCGATGGCTGCCATGGCGATGTGGGCCGCCGGCAGCGTCTTTGTCATGTTGTACGGCTATTTGAAAGCCCAGGGTCTTGACCATCCCGGCTTGCTGGTGGTGCTGGCCATGGTGCTGGCGCTGGGTTACTTCATGCTCAACACATTGCTGGTCACCGGCATCACCCACCTCAAGCGTGGACGGGGATGGACGGTGCAGGATCTCTTCGCCGTTTTCGGCTGGGTGGGCATCGCCTATGCGGGCAGCGCCACATTGGCGGTTTTGCTGTTTCTGACTTACCAGCAATCAGGCCTGGGTGTGTTGCTGGCCACGGTGCCGCTGCTGGGCATGTTGCTGGCCACGCTGCACTATTTCTTCAGGCAACAGGAGGCAGCAGAGTCGGTGCGTCGGGCAGGGCGGGCCGCAACCGAGCGCGAAGCCGAGCTGGCAGCACGCCACGTGCGCGAACTGGAAGCCAGCGAGCGGCGCTTTCACAGCGCGTTCACGCACGCTTCCATCGGCATGGCCCTGATGGCCTTCGATGGACGCATCTTGCAAGCCAACCCGGCACTGCGCACGCTGCTCGGCCGCCCGGGTGACGAACTGGTCAAGCTGCGCTTTCAAGACCAGGTGGTGGAAGAAGACCGCGCTGCCATGTCTGAGCAGCTGGGTCTGATCGAGGGCCACGACTTTGAAGGCTTTGCCTTGGAGCTGCGCTGCCAGCACTCCAAAGGCAGCGCGGTTTGGGTGGCCGCCCATTGCAGCTACTTCTCGGAACCAGGCGCCAGCGAGCCCTGCCTGATCTTGCAGTTGCAGGACATCACGGCGCGCCGGTGCGCACAAGCCGAGCTGAATCAGATTGCCTTTCAGGACGCATTGACGGCATTGCCCAACCGGCGCCGCTTTCAAGAGCTGCTGACCCAAGCCGTCAAGCTGGCCAACGAGCAGCCCGGCGAAGCTTATGCCGTGATGTTCTTGGATTTCGACCGCTTCAAGCTGATCAACGACAGCCTGGGCCACACGGCAGGCGACCAGTTTCTGGTCCAGGTGTCGCATCGCATCCGCGACTGCCTGCGCCCCTCGGATGTGGTGGCACGCCTGGGTGGCGACGAGTTTGCCGTGCTGGTGCGACAACTGGAACACGAGAGCCGCGCCATCGAGTTGGCCGAGCGGCTGATGGAGGCGCTGCGCAAGCCCTTCCGGGTGGCGGGCACCGAGCTGATGACCAGCGCCAGTGTGGGCATCACCTTCAGCGCGCTGGGCTACAGCAGCCCAGAGGACGTACTGCGCGATGCCGACACCGCCATGTACAAAGCCAAAGGCGCAGGCAAGGCACGGTATGCGCTGTTTGATGCGAGCCTGCACACCGAGGTGGCCAATCGCCTGCGCCTGGAAGGCGAGTTGCGGCGCGCCATCGACGAAGGCCAGCTCAGTGTGGTCTATCAGCCGGTGTTCGAGATCAGCGCTGAGGGCAACCGCATCGCCGGCTTCGAGGCCCTGGTGCGCTGGCTGCACCCGCAAGACGGCGCCATCGCCCCTGCTGCGTTCTTGCCCATCGCCGAAGAAGCCGGCCTGATGCTGCGTCTGACCGACTTTGTGATGCACTGTGCCAGCCGCCAGCTGCGTGAATGGCTGGCACTGGGTCCGGCTTGGGCCGGGCTGCGCATGAACGTCAACCTGTCTGGCCACGATCTGGCCCACCCTGCCCTGCTGGCACGGGTCACGCGTGCGATCGTCGAAGCCGGTCTGCGACCACAGCAACTGTGTCTGGAGTTGACCGAGAACATCCTGATGTCGCGCCTGGAAGCGGCGCTGCCGGTGCTCAGCGAGTTGCAAAAGCTGGGCGTGGGCCTGGCCATCGACGACTTCGGCACCGGCTACTCTTCACTCAGCCACCTCTCGACCTTGCCGATCGACTGCCTGAAGATCGACCGCTCTTTTGTGGCCGCGCTGGCGCCGGGCAAGGCCGAAGAAGCCGTCGTGCGCTCGGTGATTCTGCTCGGCCAGTCGCTGGGCAAATCGGTGGTGGCCGAAGGCATCGAAACCGCAGCCCAGCAAGAGATGCTGCTGCAACTGGGCTGCCCGCTGGGGCAAGGCTTCCATCTGGCGCGGCCCATGCCGGCGGCTCAGGTCACGGCCTTGTTGCAAGCCACCGCGCCCGCAAACCTGGATCTTTGGTGCCGTCAAAGCCCTTGGGCCGCGACCGCCCAGCCGAAACCGGACAACGCGCGGATCAGTGGCGCAGCAGCAGCGGCCTGCGTCGCCGTCTTGCACTGAGGGTGCGCCGCACGCACGGCAGGCACACTGAACAAAAGTGTGGACACCCGAGGGCCACCTTCGGCACTGACCGCAGCCCTTTGCAGGGTGCTGCATCGCCTGCTCGCCCCAGAGTTTCAGTTCAGATACATGCCCAGGTAGCGCCGGCCGCGGCTGACGGCTTCGGCGTCGGGGCTGATCTCGAACCAGTCCACCAACTGCTGGCGCGCTTTCTCGCGCGCTTCGGCTTTGTCACGCATCACCGTTTCGAGCAATTGCTCAAAGGCCGCCGCAAAGTCGCCTTCAAAGGCCAGCAGCGCGGCCAGCTCGAAGCGGGCCTCAAAGTCCTTGGAATTGGCGGCAATACGCGCTTGAAGCGTGGCGGCGTCGCCCACCGGCCGGTTGGCCGCCAGCTCCAGCCGCTTGGCCAAAGCGGTGTGGCGTGCGCTGTGCTCTGCTGCCGGCACTGCTTGCAGCAATGCGGTGGCTTCTTCCAGCTCACTGCGGGCGATCAAGCGCTCCGCCAGGTCCAGACTGGCTTCGGCATGACCCGGCTCAACGGCCAGCGCTTCGCGCAGCATCGCCTCAGCAGTCTCGGCGTCAGGCGCCTGCGCGGCACCGGCGCGCAACTCGTCCACGGGTGAGCCGCCGGTTTCAGGGCCAGCCTCGGGCAAATGCTTGTCCAGAAAAGCCCGTATCTGGCCCTCCGGCAAGGCGCCCACAAACTGGTCTACCGGCCGGCCGCCGCTGAACAGCACCACCATCGGGATGCTGCGCAAACGCAAGGCGGCAGCAATCTGCGGCGCCTCATCGGTGTTGAGCTTGGCAAGCAGGAAGCGGCCACCGTAATCGGCTGCCAGCTTTTCCAGCACCGGGCCCAGTGCCTTGCACGGCCCGCACCAGGGCGCCCAACAGTCGAGCAGCACGGGCACGTGCATCGACTGCTCAAGCACGGCGGCTTCGAAGTCAGCTTCGGTGACGTCAAACACAAAACCGTCGGCAGCGGGCTGCTCGGGCGGGGCGGAGGCGGAAGAGAAGGCTGGGAACATGGCGGATCATCAAGGTTGGAAGACGACTTCGTGATGGTAGCGGGCTTGGATGGCGGGCAGATGGCAGTCTGGATGGATCGGAAATTTTCAGATCGGTAGTTTGCAGTGCCGGGTGTCAGCAAGGGGGTTGGTGGTGAGGGGAT
>JBBQIB010000297.1:0-5337 GCA_038324515.1 Burkholderiales bacterium | reverse complement strand
GTCTTCAGGGGTGACGAGCGCGCGGGCCTGGATCGCAGCGTCTTATGGCATCGCAAGGCGCTGCCCCAACTCGGGCATGTAGCCGGCTCGCCATGCTTCGCAGGGCAGGGCAAGTTCAAAGACGGCGGACCCGCGCGTATCAAGTGCGAGGCGGAAAAATTGTCCATGCTGGCGGTGCTGAACTTGGCTGAGTTCGCTGCGGGGACAGCTCCGCGAAAGACACAGCGAAGCTATTGGCAAAGGCGCAAGGTGTGCTGGCGACTAAACGGACCGTTCTGGCGATGACCGCTGTCCGGCGGCACCGCCGGACCTGGCCGGCTGGTATCGACCCGTCGGCGACATCCGTTGTCCTGATCTCGTCGCCGCAAAGCTGCCGATCGGCTTGCACACAGCACCCGTCATCGGTCCTGCGGCGGTGGGCACACCGGCAGAGCTATCGAGGCGCGGCGCGTGGATTTACGGCTCGAGGGTGCACCACCTTGGGAGCACGTCGTGCAAGCCATGGGTCGGCAGCTCTAGCGGGCGTCGGATGAAGGCCTGACGGGAACACCGTCGAACGACCGCGTTACCGGTTCGAACAATGGCCTTGATGGTCATCCCGCCCACAACTCTCCCGAGTAACCCCATGATCGACGGCGTGCCGTATCGCAATAACGGCAACTGGGTGGAAAGCCTCACCGTGCTGATTCAACACCACGACGGCCGGCTAGAGATCGCGGATTGGTCCGCGCGGCAGCAGCTGTCGCCGCAGCTGCATGCGGTGCCGGTAGAAGCGGCCGCGCCGCCCTACCGCACCGCCGAAGCGGTTGTTGATCTGCCGAACTGATCAAGCAGTCGACCAGCCGATCCAGCCCGCCCGCTCCCGCCGCACTCCCCAATTTGGCGGAGCAGCAGCCGTTGCAAAGCCTTGCGGGCTGTGCGTCAATCAGTTGTGGCGACGATCTTTATCAGCTATCGCGTCTCGGACGCTGCCGACCAGGCGGCGCTGCTGTTCCACATGCTCGCGCGGCGCTGGTCGGCCGACACAGTGTTCTTCGACCAGCGCAACCTGGACGCTGGCGACACCTTCCCGCCCATGCTAGAACGTGCTGTCAGCGGCTGCAGGCTGCTGCTGCTGCTGGTCGGCCCCGGCTGGCTGGACGAGATTAACCGCCGGGCAGCCACACCTGCAGTCGACCATGTACGCGCCGAGCTGCAGCTGGCACTGGCGCGTCGGCGCCAGCAGGCCTGCGAGATCCTGCCGGTGCTGGTCAAAGGCGGCCGCATGCCCGATGTGTCGCAGCTGGCACCGGCGCTGCGGCCTGACTTGGGTGCTTTGTGCAGCATTTCGGGCTGGGCCTGGGGTGACACCGATTCGGTGCGTGACCTGCTGCTCGATCGCATCGCCGAGCGGCTGCCGTTCCTTGACGCCTTGCAGCCGCGTACCGGCCCCGCCGCTGCCGTCAACGCCGGTTTTCAAGAAGCACTGCGCCAGCGCTCCTTGCACTTTCGCGACCCATCGCAGCTTGCCAGCCAGCTGGCGATGGCGCTGGCCGATGCCTCGGTGCATAACCGGCCTGCGCGGGTGGTTTTGGTCGGGCCGGCGGGCATCGGCAAGACCCAGCTGGCACTGCAACACGCCCAGCATGCGCGGCGACGCTATGCCTGCATCTGCTGGCTTGACGCGGCCGACCCCGAAACCCTATTAGCCGGCCTAGCGCGCTGCTGCGCCGAGTTCGGCTTGGGCAGACCGGACCCGGCCAACCCGGCGGCGGCGCTGCGGCGCTGGGTCGACTGCCAGCCCAGGCCTTGGCTGCTGGTCTTTGACGGCGCTTGCGACGCGGTGGCGCGCCTGGTGGCAGACGCATCGCCGGCCGTGGCCATGCACCATGTCGTCATCACCGCAGCCCAGGGTCGCTGGAAGGCCGTGGCACTGCCGATGGCTGCCTGGTGCTCCGAGCAGGGCGCGGCCTACCTGTGCGCGCGCATCGCCAGGGCCACACCTGAAGAAGCGGCGCTGCTCAGCGATGAGCTGTCGGGCATGCCGATGGCGCTGGACCAGGCCGCCTGCTACATCGAGGCCGAAGGCTGCAGCATCGATGACTACCGCCGCCTGCTGGCCGACCCGCGCTCTGCCAGTGCGCTCCTAAGCCAGGCGATGGACACCTCCGCTGACACGCCCTATGCCAAGAGCATCCGCGACACCTTGCTGATCGGCTACGCCGGCCTGTCTGCATCCGCCAGGCAGTGCCTTTGCCTATGCGCCAGGTTTGCGCCCGAATGGTTGCCCGAGCAAACCTTGCGTGGGCTGCAGGGCGGCCAGAATGTGCTGCCCCAGCCCTTGCGGGCGGCAGCCGGCGATGACGCTGCCTGGATCGTGCTGCGCGGCGAGCTGCAACGTGCCGGTCTGCTCAGCGCACTGCGTGAGAGCCTGCTCGATTTCGAAGGCCAGGCGCCGGCCGCAGCGCCTGAAAACATGATCCGCCTGTCGCCGCTGGTGCAGCGTACCGTGCGGCTGTTCGTGCCCAGCACAGACGACGACCACGCGGTGGCGGTCGCGCTGCTGAGCCACGCCATTGCGCAGACGGCGTCGGCCGACATGCACGGGCCGCGCCTGCGGGCGCTGGCCTGGCATGCGCGCTGTGTCGGGCTGGAGGCGCAAGACACCAGTAGTGCGCTGCTGGCCAGGCTAGGCGGCCTGGCATTCATGCGCCTGGGCGAGCCCCACGCAGCGCTGGGCGCGCTGCGGCACTGGCGGCAGTGCTGCGAGCGGCAGGCCCAAGACGCGGGCGACCCGCTGCTGGCCCGTGCCCAGCTGGATTTCGCCCAGGTGGCGTTGGATTTGAAGGATGCCGAGGCGGCCGAAGCCTGGGCCCGGCCGGTGATGGAGGTGAGCAGCACGGCCCGGCCTGGCACACGTCAGGCAGACCACCAGCTTGGCGACCAAGCCCGCGCCGTGGTGGTGAAGGCGTTGTTGCAGCAAGGCCGCTGGCTAGAGGCCCAGGCCACCGCACTGGCCGTGCTGCAGGACCGGGCTGCAGTGGCCCAGGACGTCGATCTGGCGGTCGATCTGTTGGCCGACTTCGGCCAGGCCCTGCGCGGCGCGGGTGATCTGGCGCGCGCCAGGCACATTCAGCTGCAGGTGGTGAGCCGGCTAGTTGGCCATGGCATCGGTGCACAGGCAGTGGTCACTGCCTGGCAGCAACTGGCGTCAACACATGCCGCACTGGGTGATTTTGACGCAGCACTGCCGCTGCAAGAGCAAGTGCTGGCCGCACGCCAGCAAGCGCAGCCGGCACCTGCCTTGCAGGTGGGCAGCGCACATGCCGAACTGGCCCGCACGCTGGCTGGGCTGCAGCGCCAGGCCGACGCCGCGGCGCATTGGGCGCAGGCTGCCGGCCAGCTTCGGCAATGCCTGCCTTCCGGCGACGCACTGCGCCAGCAGGTCGAGGCAGAATACTTGACGGCCCTGCGTGGCCAGGAGGAATTGCGGTGAAACATGTCTGTATTCGCAAGGTGGTACACCAGCTGCTGCGCGCCCGGGCCATCACGGCCGCTTGTCTGGGCCTGCTGCTCACAGTCCCGGCCGCGGCGCTGGTCTTCCCCAGGATCAAGCTGCCGCCTGCCGGCGCGCTGGCCATCGAACGGCCAGCCGCTGCGATGGTCATCGGCGTGCCCGAACTCAGGACGCCGCAAGTTCCGCCGCTGGCACACAGTGAGCTGTTCAAGCTGGCAGAGAAGTTGGAGCCACATCCACCCTTGCTGCAGCAGCCGTCACTGCCGCTGGCGCCGATCCCGATGACCGACGAGCTCAGACGCTTGCTCGGCACCCCTGCGCAAAAACCGCTGGCCGAAGCTGTGGTGCCCGCACCGAAACCGCTGGGCGAAGCGGTGGCACCCGTGCCGCGCGCTGACCCGAAACCGTCGGCGTGGCCCACCACCTTCGAGGGCTGGGTGCAGCAGCGCCCAGCGCAAGTCTTGGCGCAGTTCTCGGTGCAGGCTGGCGACATTGCCGTGACGCTCAGCACGGCGCAGCAGCGACGCGCCCTGGTGGTGGTCGGCCACGCGGACAAGCTGTCGCTGGCAGGCCTGCAGCGCCAGCGACCGTTGGCGCGCGACGAGGTGCTCGACATTGCCGACACCATCTGCGCTATCGTTGCCGAGGCCGCCTTGCCGACTGACACGTTTCCGATGGAGCCATCGGTGCTGGCCGACCGCTTTGTCAGCAAGCTGGAACTGGCGCGTGACACCGGCCTGCACAGCCTGGACCCCGACGGCAAACGCGTCTGGGCACGGGCGATGCAGGCGGCCAACGACCCGTCGATGCTGTCCAGCGTTTCTGGCATCCGCAAGAACTACAGCGCCGGCACGGTGTCGTTCCAGATCAGCCACCCGAAGTTCTCGGTGGAGGCCACCTACAAGGTGTTTGGCTTCGCGCTGGAGGTGGGCAAAAACCCGAACCAGCCCGACGCCTCACGGCTTGCCCGCCTCTGGCGCTGACTAGCAGCGCGCGCTGCTGGCACGGGCGGCCCACTACTCCAGATGAAAATGCACGCTAGTGCGCAACCAAATGGCCACCAACCCGAGCATCCGTTGCCTTGAGACCGCCGGCTGTACCCCACTGCCCGCCAGGGCAAGGCCCCACCCCGCCCATGCTGGTTGTTTGCGGGGCTGGCTGATGCCATCGATGCGCCAGGGGGGCAAAGGCGGCAAAGGCGCCACCGGCGGCCTGGTCTATTCAACCGAGGGGGGCGTATGTGCCCGCTTTGCCGCCAGCCAGGCAACAGCTGCCGCGCCGCCGCGCCGGCGGTGCCAGCCGGTGACGGCATCGTGCGGGCGCGTTGCGAGACCAAGGGCCGGGGTGGTAAGTCGGTGCCCCTGGTTCGCGGCCTGCCGCTAGCCGCTGTTAGGTGTACCCAGGCGCATTACCAGGAGGCCGGCGACGATCTTGTCGAGATTGCCTCCGTGGATGCCGCCCAGCGCTATTTGATCGTCGATCGACCTTTGGAAGTCGCGCCTCTGCCCGTAGCCGGTGACCATGGGAATTCCCTTGCCGGTCATTCCTATGCTCACCGGCTCCAACACGACAGCTCTAAAGCCGTTGGCTGTGACCGTCGGCATCTGGCCGGGACCGCCAGTACGCCGCGGCACCCGGGAGTTGCCGTTCGCAATGTTGCCAGCTCGGGCGACTGCTTCCGCTGGACGTCGGCGGCTCCAGTCGACCCGGAACCGACATCCGCGGCCCTGAATTCGCCGCCTCGAAGCGGCCGGTCGCGCAAACACCGTGGCCCCCGAAGGTGGCCCCGCAGCAGCGGGCACACACAAGTAGGCGGCACTCAGGGCGATTGAGGCGTGGCG
>JBBQIB010000296.1:0-5360 GCA_038324515.1 Burkholderiales bacterium | reverse complement strand
TGGAACTGCACGCCGTAGTAGCCCCGCGCCTCGTCGGCCATGCCGGCAATCGGGCAACTGGGGGTGCTGGCCATCAGTTTGAAGCCGGGGGGCAGCTCGGTGACCTTGTCGCCATGGCTCATCCAGACCTTGAGCATGCCGTGGCCGTCTGCAGTGCTGAAGTCTTGAATATCTTGCAGAAGTTGGGTGTGGCCGCGCGCGCGCACCTCGGCATAACCAAATTCGCGCTCTTCGCTGGCCTGCACCTGGCCGCCCTGTTGCACGGCCATCGTGAACATGCCGTAACAGATGCCCAGCACCGGCACCCCGGCGTCCCATACCGCTTGCGGGGCGCGCAAGTCTTGGGCTTCGTAGGTGCTGGCGTGGCTGCCTGACAGAATGATGCCTTGGGGCGCGAAGTCGCGCACAAAGTCGTCGCTGACGTCGTTGGGGTGGATCTCGCAATACACATGCGCTTCGCGCACGCGGCGGGCGATCAGTTGCGTGACCTGCGAGCCGAAGTCGAGGATCAGGATCTTGTCGTGCATGGTCGCCAAAGGTGGAACTCAGGACATCGGTGCAGCCGGGGCGACGGTGGTCTGGACGGCCTGCCTGGCTTGGCGGCGGAAATGCAAAAAGGCCAGCAGCAGCGCCCCGCATTGCAGCAAGGCGCAGAAGAACATCGGTGCACCCACGCGCCAATCGGTCAGCGGCAGGTGCGAAACCCCAGCCATCAAAGGCGCTGCCATCACCGGGGCAAACACCGCAGTCAGGCTGTTCAGGCTGCTGACCGCGCCCATCGTCTGCCCCTGCTCACGCTCGCCTGCCGCGCCCGAGACCAAACCCTGCAAAGCGGCTGCCACGGTGGCGCCCAGGATGTTGGCAAAGATGATCACGTACATCATCCAGGTCTCGGTGGCCAGGCCGTACATGATGAAGGCCAGCGTCGAAGAAGCCAGCCCCAGCACCGCCAGCCGGCCCGCCGTGAAACGCTTCAGCAGCCGGCCCAGCAAAGCACCTTGCACCACCGCCGAGACCACGCCCACTGCGAACAGCGACCAGCCGCTCTCAGTGGGGCCCCAGCCAAACCTGAAGCTGCCGTACAGCACCCAGATGGTGTACAGCGAGAACTGCGCCAGGCCGGTCAGCGCCAGCACGCCCACCAGCGGGCCCACGCCTTTGAGTGCTGCCAGGTTCCTGAAGGCACTCAAGGGATTGGCGCGCTTCCAATCCATGGCGCGGCGCTTCTCTACCGGCAGCGACTCCGGCAACACAAAGTAGCCGTACACCAGGTTCACCAAGGCCAGCAC
Source organism: Burkholderiales bacterium (assembly GCA_038324515.1). Taxonomy (GTDB): domain Bacteria; phylum Pseudomonadota; class Gammaproteobacteria; order Burkholderiales; family Burkholderiaceae_C; genus Rubrivivax. The sequence continues at coordinate 4,071 of JBBQIB010000296.1, read as the reverse complement.
GCCAGCCACGAAAAACGGCAACTGCAGGTGGATGCCGCCCAGCAAGCCACCCAGCACCGGGCCCAGGATGAATCCGATGCCAAACATCGCGCCGAGCAAGCCAAAGCGTTTGGCACGTTCTTCTGGCGGCGTGATGTCGGCTACATAAGCATTGGCAATCGCAGCGTTGGCCTGCATGGCCCCGCCGATCAGGCGCGACAGCACCAGCATCCACACGGTTGCGGCCAAGGCAGTCATGAAGAAGTTGAGCGCCAGGCCCATGAAACCCAACAACAACACCGGCCGGCGGCCAAAGCGATCAGACAGCGCGCCCAAAATCGGGGCGGCAAAAAACTGCGCAAAAGCGTAGGACAGCGCAATGGCCCCGTACCACCAGGCTTGCTCGGAGGGGTCGGCCGTGAAGCGGCCCACCAGCACCGGCAAGACCGGCACGATGATGCCCACGGCCAACATGTCGATGAGCACCACCAACATGATGAAACGCATCGCCGCCGTCTGCGGCAACTTGGGGGCGGCCGCGCCGCCCGAGCTCGGTACTGCGCTCATTCCGTGCGGTAGTTGGGCGCTTCCTTGGTGATCCGCACGTCGTGCACGTGGCTCTCGCGCATGCCGGCCGAGGTGATCTCCACAAACTCGGCTTTCTGCTGCATCTGCTCGATGCTGGCGCATCCGCAGTAGTGCATCGACGCTTTGAGCCCACCCGCCATCTGGAAGACGATGGCCACCACCGTGCCCTTGTACGGCACCTGGCCTTCGATGCCCTCGGGCACCAGTTTGGCGGTGCTGGGGTTGTTGGCGGTCTCGACCTCGACGTCCTGAAAGTAGCGATCGGCGCTGCCTTTTTGCATCGCCCCCAGAGACCCCATGCCACGGTAGCTTTTGTAGGTGCGGCCTTGATACAGGATGGTCTCGCCGGGCGCTTCTTCGGTGCCTGCAAACATGCTGCCCATCATCACTGTGCTGGCGCCCGCAGCCAGCGCCTTGGCGATGTCACCCGAGTAGCGGATGCCACCGTCGGCGATCAGCGGCACGCCGCTGCCTTGGAGGGCCTGTGCGACCTGGGTGATGGCCATCATCTGCGGCACACCCACGCCCGCCACGATGCGGGTGGTGCAGATGGACCCGGGACCAATGCCGACCTTGACTGCGTCGGCACCCGCCTCGACCAGCGCCGTCGCTGCCGCAGCGGTGGCGATGTTGCCAGCGATCACATCCACGTCCGGATAGTGGCGTTTGACCCAGCGCACGCGCTCGATGACGCCTGCGCTGTGGCCGTGGGCGGTGTCCACCACCAGCACATCCACACCGGCCTTGACCAGCATTTCGACCCGCTCATCGGTTCCTTCAGCCACACCCACTGCTGCACCCACGCGCAACTTGCCGTGGGCGTCGCGGGCAGCGTTGGGAAAGTCGGTTTGCTTGGTGATGTCCTTGACCGTCATCAAGCCACGCAGCTCGACGCTGTCGCTGACCACCAGCACCCGCTCGAGCCGGTGCTTGTGCATCAGCGCCTTGCCTTCTTCCGGCGAGGCGCCTTCGTGCACATAGATCAACCGCCCGCGTGGGGTCATGATCTCGCGTACCGGCAGGTCCAGCCGGGTCTCGAAGCGCAAATCCCGGTTGGTGACGATGCCGACCAGCGTTTTGCCATCGACCACCGGGAAGCCGGAAACCCCATGCTGGCGCGACAGCGCCATGACCTCGCGCACCGTGGCGTGGGGCGTGACGGTGATCGGGTCACGCAACAAGCCTGACTCGTAGCGCTTGACGCGCGCCACCTCGGCCGCCTGCTGCTTGGGGCTGAGGTTCTTGTGCACGATGCCGATGCCGCCTTCTTGGGCCATGGCAATGGCCAGGCGTGATTCGGTCACGGTGTCCATCGCCGCCGAGACCAGCGGCAGGTTCAGCGCGATGCGGCGCGACAACCGGGTGGCCAGGCTGGTGTCGCGCGGCAGCACCTGCGAGTAGGCAGGCACCAGCAAAACATCGTCAAAGGTGAGCGCTTTGCCGAGTAGGCGCATGCTGAAAAACTCCCGAGTCAAAGATGGATTATTGCAGGCTGGGCGCCGAGGCTGTGTGGTGCCCGTGCTGCGGCCACGCCACTGCGTCAGGGCCGCGCTTTGTCGCATCGGCTTGCAAGATTTACCGCAGTGGCGCGCTTTTGCCGAGGCTTTTGACCGCATTCGCGCCCCTCAACTCCGATCGGGCGAACTAAACTTGTGGCATGGGTCTGTTCAACGCCTGTTTTGCATCGATCTCTTCCACGCGCCAACGGCTGTTTGGCCTGTTTTTGTTGTTGCCCGCGCTGTGCCTGCTGGCCTTGCCGGCTGACGCACAGTGGCAGTGGCGCGACAAAGACGGGCGCATGAACATCAGCGATCGCCCGCCGCCCAAGGACGTGCCCGACAAGGACATTCTCAAACGCCCAGGCAGCGTTGTGGTGCGGCAGGGGCCTGCAGCGGCAGCACCTGGCACCATCTCAACGACGGCCGAGGGCGCAGAGTCTGCTGCTGTTGCTGCAACCCCAGCTGCAACCCCAGCCAGCCCCGCCACCGCTGCTTCAGCACCGATGAGCTCGCTGCAACGCGAGGTGCAAGCCCGCAAAGCCGCCGAGGCCCAGGCACTGGCCGCCAAAGCCAAAGCCGATGAAGAGCGGATCGCCACACAGCGGGCCAGCAACTGCAAGAACGCGCGCGGCCATGCCGCCAATCTGGAAGGTGGCATGCGCATCGCACGCACCAACGAGGCCGGCGAGCGCGTGGTGCTGGACGATCAGGCGCGCGCCGCCGAGTTGCTAAAAGCGCGCGAGATCATGGCTTCGGACTGTCGCTGAGGTCCGCAGCCGGCTGCATCGCTGCTGGGCGCGGCTTCGGGTTTTGGCGTTGCTTGCGGTAGCGTAATCTGCGCGCTTCTTTCGGGTCCACGGTCAATGGCCGGTACAGCTCGACACGGTCACGCTCGCGCAGCGTAGTCTCTGGCGGCTGGGCCTTGCCCCAGATGCCGGCACGCAACTCGGCTTGCAGTTCAGGGTGGCGCTGCAGCAAGCCGCTGCGCTGCACCGCCTGGCCCAAGGTGGTGCCAGGCTCACAGCGCAGTGGCACCGAATCGACGGAGCCCGGTTTGGCGCAGTAAACCACCTCGACAGCGAACGGGCCCGGCGGGGCCGGCAGCTGAACTTCAGCGCGGGCCATAGACCTGTTCTGCACGGCGCACAAACGAATCCACCAAGGTGTTGGCCACTTTGTCGAAGACGGGGCTGATGACCAGCTCCAGCGCTTTGCCGGCAAAGGCATAACGCAGATCCAGCTCGACCTTGCAAGCCCGCTGATCTGCCCGGGCATTGCCCAAAGGTTTGAAGAGCCACAGGCCCTCCAGCGTGGAAAAGGGGCCGTCCACAAGTTCTACCGTGACCTGGTCGGGCTGTTGGTAGGTATTGCGGGTTGTGAAGGCTTGCCGCACCCCCATGTACGACAACGAGAGTTTGGCGGTGACGCCCGCTGCATGTTGCGACAACAGCTCAGAGCGCTCGCACCAAGGCAAGAACTGAGGGTAGGCGGCGACATCGGTCACCAGTTCGTACATTTCCTGCGGCGAGTACCACAGCAAAACCGATTTGCGCACATGCTTCATACAATGACCGAATTGTAGAAGTGCTGCGCCTCGGCCCTTGACGAGCACCCTCGGCAACACCCCAAAACTGCACGGTCAAGCACAGCACGATCATTCACAACCATGAGCAACATCGCAGAAAACAGACGCGCCCGGTTTGACTACCACATCGAAGAACGCTTTGAGGCGGGCGTGGTGCTGAGCGGCTGGGAGGTCAAGGCCATCCGTGCCGGGCAGGTGCAACTGACCGATGGTTATGTGCATATCCGCGACGGCGAGCTCTTCATGATCGGCTGCCGCATCAATGCGTTGCGATCAGCCTCGACCCATGTGCAACCCGAAGCCGACCGCACCAAGAAGCTGCTGATGCACAAGGCCGAGATCCGCCGCCTGATCGGCAAGGTCGAGCAAAAGGGCTTCACGCTGGTGCCGCTGAACCTGCACTTCAAGGGTGGCGTCGTC
>JBBQIB010000295.1:0-5384 GCA_038324515.1 Burkholderiales bacterium | reverse complement strand
GGCGTGCAGGCGACAGCACCAAGCGCCCGTCTTCCAAGATCACAGCAACCGATGCGCCGGCCGCCAAGCCCAGTGTGCGGAGCATCTGGCGTGGCAAGGTGACGGAGATGGAACCGCCCACAGAGCGAAGGGTTGCGGTATGCATGGCGGAACCTCCAACGGCAGTTTTTTGAACAGGCCAGATTGTCACATAAAAGTGTGATTTTCCATCCTACGAGGTGGGCTCCGTTGAACTCGCAGATGCCCTGGGCGAGGCGCGGCCCGCCCAACAGACGGGTCCACACAGTCGCTTGGAAGCCAAGTCTGCGTGGCACGCTTGACATCCGTCCAAGCACAATACGGGGGTGTCACAGAGCAAGTTTCGCGACCTGAGTGCAGGTTCATGCGATCGCTCAGTCCCCTACCTTCTCTCAACACAATCTTGTCCATCGATCCATGATCTCTCCGAAGTCCCCGCCTAGCCCGGGCTCCCCCAGCGACAAGGAAGTGCAGGCCCTGCTGCTGCGCCATGCCTGCCCGACACCCCTGCACATGCTGCGCACGCTCTTGCTGGGCTGCATCGCCAGCCCGCGTCTGGAGGTTTCGCCCATGGCGGCATTGGCACAGGCCTGGGGCGGCCAGTTGCCCGAGTTCGCCTCCGAAGAAGAGGTCACGGAAGTGATGCAGGTGATCGTGCAAGGCCTCTGGAACCGGCTGTCAGAGCACCAGAGCACGCGCAACCCTTTCCGCCTGCCGCGGTTCGAAGTGCTCGCCACACGACAGGCGCTGCTGGACTTGGCGCGCATGCGGGCGCAGGAACTCCGGGGCTTCGCTGAAGGGCTGTTTGGCGCCGAAGATGAGATGTTGCTGCCGCAGAAGGCGCATGAAGCGGTGGTGGCGCTGGCCGAACTGCATGCGATGTTCGATGGCGCGGCCACGCTCCTGGCCGATGAATCAAAGCCCGCACCGGAACCTGAGCTGAAGGCGCTGCTTCGCAATCTGCAGCAGCTGACCATCGTCGCCGACGAACAGGTCAACAAGGTGGTGCAGTCGTGCAAGCGGGCCCGCGGCCAGCACCTGGAGGCCATGTCCTCGTCGCTGTCCCGCAACTTCGCAGCGGCCGAAGACGATGACGATAGTGGCGCAAGCGAAGACCTCGATGACGGTGAACCCCACTTCATCGGATCCCCGCTGAGCCAACGCGTGATGCGCAACGGCGTGACGGTCAACATTGACATCTACGGCGACTCTGAAGGTCGCTGGATTCTGGAGATCGTGGATGCGGAGCGCGCGTCTCATGTCTGGGGCGAGCACTTCGAGACCGATCAGCAGGCACTGGACGAAGCGCTGCGCGCGCTCGACGAAGAGCCGCTGGAGTTTTTTGGCCGCACGGGGGACCAGGCCTTGAATTGAAGACGCTGCTCGCCGGACCATGCGGCACGGCGGGCATGAGCAGCTTCAGTTGCCTGCCGCCGGGCGATGTTGGATTACCTCGGAGTTGAGCAGGGTGCCGAGCCCGCTCAAGCGCTGGGTCAGGCGCCTGCTGGCCTCGACCAGGCGGTGGCCATCCTTGGCCACCAACGTGAGTGCCGCCTTGGCCCGCGTGATCCCGGTGTAGACCAGTTCACGAGTGAGCACCGTCGCGTTGTCAGGTGGCAGCACGAGAACAACGTGCGCGAACTCCGAACCTTGGCTCTTGTGCACGGTCATCGCAAAGGCCGTCTCGACGTCGGCCAGCCGGCCGACCGACACCGACCTCAATTCCGCGCCATCCAGGAAATAGGCACGCCTGCGGTCCAGGTGCAGATGGTCGGCGTGTGCGGCGTTGTACCCGGGCCCGAAGACGCTGTCGAAGAAACCGCAGGCCTGGCTGTGGGTGCTGCGCAGGAAGGCCGCCCGTTCATCGTCACCGCGCCAATGCGAAGCGACCAGCATCGCCCGGCTGTTTCTGGATGCTGAAGCCACCATGGGGCAGCGGCTGAGCCGAGCCAAGACCAAGATTTCCGCCGCGGGCATCGCCTATGCAGTGCCAGAGCCCGAGCACTGGGAGGACAGGCTGCAGGCCGTGTAGATCACGGTGTATCTGATCTTCACGACAGGCGATACCTCAGACCACAGCTCAGGCCAGGACGTCAGGGACCTGTGCGAGGAAGCGCTCTTTCTGGGGCAGATGCTGCTGGCACTTTTGCCCTGCGCAGCCAGAGATCGAGGGCGCAGTGGCCTTGATGCTGTTGACCGACGCGCGCCGGGCGGCCCGCGTCAGCGCCATCGGCGCCACGGTTCCCCCCGCCGAGCAAGACCGCAGCCTGTGGGATCGCGTCAAGGAGGCGCAGGGGCGGCAATTGCTCGAGACGGCCCTGCGACGCAGGCGGGCCGGCCCGTTTCAGGTCAAGGCGGCCATCAGCGCTTGCCAGATGGCCGACCCGGCGCCCGACTGGCCACAGATCCTGCAGCTGTACACGGTGCTGCTGACGATCGAGCCGACGCCAGTGGTGCGCGTCAACCACGCAGTCGCGCCAGCAGAAGACGGCCGCGTGGACGTTGCAATGTCCCTGCTGTTCGAGCTCCAGAAGTCGCTGCCCGACTTTCAGCCCTTTCACGCAGCGCATGCGGCTGTGCTTGCCCAAGCGGGCGAGAAAGACGGCGCCTTGGGCGCTTACGCCAAGGCCATCGAGTTGGCCTCCAACGACAGCGACCGCCTGTTCCTGGCGGGCCGAGCCAAGCGGCTGGAGATGATCCTAGTGGACCGTTCCGTCAACGAGGTTACAAATGAAATTGATGCAATCGATCGTCAGGCCAGGCGCGGTTTCTAGGATGATCGTTCCGGGCTCCAGTGCCTGAGTCTGAGGAAACCGCACGGTCGTCTGATTTCGCATGCACCTGCTCAAGGTCGCACCCAAGTCACCCGCCCCAGCTGTCCTTCAGCGTCGTGATGCGGTTGAACACCGGGGCATCGGCGCGGTGGTCCTTGCGGTCGGCGATGAAGTAGCCGTGACGCTCGAACTGGAAGCGTTGTTCGGGCGCGGTCTGGGCCAGGCTGGGCTCGACGTAGGCCGGCACCGTCACTTTGCTGTGCGGGTTCAGCACGGTGTGGAAGTCGCGTCCGGCGGCGTCCGGTTGGGCTTCGGTGAAGAGCCGGTCGTACAGCACCACGGTGGCTGGCAGCGCATCGTGCACGCCGACCCAGGTGATGGTGCCCTTGACTTTGACCGCGTCAGCGCCCGGGGTGCCGCTCTTGGTGTCGGGCAGTACGCGGGCCAGCACGCGGCTGACGCGGCCGGCTTCATTGGTCTCGAAGCCGGTGCATTCGACCACCACGCCGTACTTCAGGCGCACGCGGTTGCCGGGGCGCACGCTGCCGTCGGGCTGCGTGCTGGGTGGGTACAGGCGAAAGAAGCCCTTGGGCGGGTCTTGGGCAAAGTCATCGGCCTCGATCCAGAGCTCGGGGCCCAGCGAAAACTGCCGTAGCCCAAGTTCTGGACGCTGTGGATGCGCGGGGGCCTGGCAGGGCTCGGTGTGGTCCTGGCTGCCAAAGACCTCGGCCCAATTGACCAGCGTCAGCCGCAGCGGCTCCAGCACCGCCATCGCGCGCGGCGCCTGGCCTTCCAGGTCGGCGCGCAAGCAGCCTTCCAGCACGCTGTAGTCCAGCCAGATGTCGTGTTTGCTGGCCCCTGTGCCAGCGGCCATCGCGCGGATGCTCTCTGGGGTGTAGCCGCGCTTGCGCATGCCAAAGATCGTCGGCAGGCGGGGGTCGTCCCAGCCGTCCACGATGCCTTCGTCGACCAGCTCGCGCAACTTGCGCTTGCTTGTCACGACGTAGCTGAGGTTGAGGCGCCCAAACTCGTACTGCCGGGGCAGTGGCGCTGCCAGCAGGCCGAGCTCGGCGAGTTTGGCCAGCAGCCAGTCGTAAAACGGGCGCTGGTCTTCAAACTCCAGCGTGCACAGGCTGTGGGTGATGTTTTCCAGCGCGTCTTCGATCGGGTGCGCATAGGTGTACATCGGGTAGATGCACCAGGTGTCGCCGGTGTTGTGGTGGTGCGCGCGCTTGATGCGGTACAGCGGGGGGTCACGCAGGTTGATGTTGGGGCTGGCCATGTCGATCCTGGCGCGCAGCACGGCAGCGCCATCGTCCAGCTCGCCATCCTTCATCTGGCGCAGACGCTGCAGGTTGTGCTGCGGGCTGCGGTCGCGGTAAGGGCTGTTGGTGCCGGGGTGGTTGAAGTCGCCCCGGTTGGCGCGGATCTGCTCTGCGCTTTGTTCGTCCACGTAGGCCAGCCCGGCGCCGACCAGCGCTTCGGCAGCGCGGTACATGAAGTCGAAGTACTGGCTGGCGTAGTACAAATGGGAGGTGCTGACACCATCGATTCGGGTGTGCCAATCGAAGCCCAGCCACTGCACGGCTTCGATGATGGCGTCCACATACTCCTGCTCTTCCCTGGCCGGGTTGGTGTCGTCAAAACGCAGGTGGCAGACGCCGCCATAGGCTTGTGCCAGGCCGAAGTTCAGGCAGATGCTTTTGGCGTGGCCCACATGCAGGTAGCCGTTGGGCTCGGGCGGGAAGCGGGTGCGGATGCGCGCCGGGTCCAAGGGGCCGGCGGCGTGGTGCACCGCATCGCCCGGGCTGCCGCCGAAGCGGCGCTGCGCATAGGTGCCGGCTTCCAGGTCACGCTCGATGATGCCGCGCAAGAAATTGCTGGCGGGCGGCGGGCTGGACTTGCTGGATTCGGAGGCCATGCAACGGAGGCGCCGGCAGGCACCTGTAGGGAAAAGGAGGACTGCCGATTCTATCGAGCCGGTCCTGCCGGCAGGGTTTGCTGGCAGGGGTTCGCTGCCGGCGTTTGCCCGGCGGGCTGGCGATAATGGGCTGCGGGCTTTCGGCAGCCCTTTTTGTTCACGCTCTGCGTTTGTCCAGCCCGCCAATGACACCTCCAGCCCGCCAATGACTCCTCTTGCTCGCCTTTGTACCCAGCCCGCGTCAATGCACCGTTGCCCCTGGGCAGCATCGGCTTGGCGCCAGACGCGGCAGAGTATGCCGGCGCGCGCGGTTGCCGGCCTGCTGGCCCTGGGCCTGATGCCAGCGCTGCTGGCACCCGCGCCGGCCGTGGCACAAGACCAGCCGCTGTGGGAGCTGGGGCTGGGCGTGGGTGCCTTGCAGTTGCCGCACTACCGGGGCAGCGACCAGACGCATGATTGGCTGCTGCCTTTGCCGTACGCCATCTACCGCGGCAAGATCTTCCGCGCTACGCGCGAGGGCGCGGGCGCCGTGTTGCTGGAGAGCGAGCGCCTGGACATCGACCTCAGTGTGGCTGCCAGCGCCCCGGTGCGCAGCGACGGCAACCGTGCCAGGCAAGGCATGCCCGAATTGGCGGCCACGCTCGAACTCGGGCCGAACATCAATTTCAGGC
>JBBQIB010000294.1:0-5406 GCA_038324515.1 Burkholderiales bacterium | reverse complement strand
CACCGCCGCCGTGGACGTTGATCTTGATGTCAAAGGATCCATCATTGGCCGTCAGCAGCAGCGGCTGCTTGACGATCATGATCGAGGTCTGACGACCAAAATACTCACCGATGGCTTTGCCGTTGATGACAATGTTGCCATTGCCTTTTTTGATGAACACCCGTGCCACGCTGGATTTGCGCCGGCCGGTGCCGTAATTCCATAGTCCGATCATTTGCAGCGCCCTCAGAATTCCAGCGGTTTAGGTTGCTGGGCCTCGTGCGGGTGCTTGTCACCTGCGTAGACCTTCAGCTTTTTGACCATCGCGTAACCCAACGGTCCCTTGGGCAACATGCCCTTGACTGCCTTTTCAAGCGTGCGGCCAGGGTGTTTGGCCTGCATGTCTTTGAACGCCGTGGCATGGATGCCACCGGGGTAGCCTGAATGCCGGTAGTAGATCTTGTCGGTGGCCTTGGCCCCCGTGACGCGGATCTTGTCGGCATTGACGACGATGATGAAATCACCGGTGTCGACGTGAGGCGTGTAGATGGCTTTGTGTTTGCCGCGCAAACGGCGTGCTGCTTCGCTGGCAACACGACCGAGCACCTTGTCGGTGGCGTCAATCACAAACCACTCATGCTTCACCTCGGCCGGCTTGGCGCTGAAGGTCTTCATGAATTGCTTTCTGGATGTGGCGGCGGGATGCTGCCACTGAACACTCGGCCTGCAGTTTCATGATGCGGAGCAATGCCCCAGACCATGAAACACTTCCACGTCAAGTTTCTCGATGCAAGGCTTGTCCCCGGATCATCGACAACTCAGCGCGTCAAACAGTGCGTTTGCAGCGCCAACCCAAAGCCACCGTTGGTACCGTCATTGACGCGGACAGTGACAAACTCGTTCAGCGTGTCGGGTTCGCTGTCTGGACCCTGGTCCACGAACCCCACTTGCAAAACCAATTGCCGCTCGACCGCTCGGCCTCGCAGATGGTGTCTGGATCGCTCTTGCTCGCGTCGTGGTCTGAATACAAGCCACAACCGAAAAGAGACTGACTCACCCCGGCCGATACCGAGATGAGCCCTCTAGTGTAATCGCAAAATGGCGCTCCCCCATCGCCATCCCCGGCACACTGGATCGGGCGCACAGATCCCTGGCGAACAAAGCACCTCCCGAAGTACTCGAGGAATAGTTGGGGAGGCGTCGAGGAGTCGTTGAGGGTTCAGCGTCATTGAGGGTTAACCCTAATTCTTTACCGTACCATGCGGCAATGACAACGGCAGACACGTTCAGGAACCCCCAGGCAGATGCACTTGAGGCCGCACTGCCTCTGGGGCTGGCGAGCGAAGAAGCGGGCGTTGCGGGTGCGGCCGCAGCTGACGCGGAGCCGCGCGCAGACGTCCATACAGCAGGCGCTGCCTCGTCCCTGCTCTGGGTGCCCGTGCGGCGCCTGGGCGCGCGGCACGAGCACCTGGTGTTGCAACATCTGTTGGCGCTGGACGCAGCGGACCGGCAGCTGAGATTCGGCCATGCGGTTTCTGACGCCATGCTGCAACGCTACGCCATGGGCCTGGACTACCAACGCGATGGCATCTTCGGCGTCTTCAACCGCCGACTGCGGCTGATAGCCTTGGCCCATCTGGCTTTGTCGTCGTCCGATCAAGACGGACAGACGGCTTTGGGTGAGTTTGGTGTCTCGGTATCGGCTTCGGCACGCAGGCGCGGCCTGGGCGCCAGGCTGTTCGAGCACTGCATCGTTCAGGCTCGCAACCTCGGCGTCAGCCAACTCGTCATTCATCTGGCCGCCAACAACACCGCGATGCTGCGGATCGTGCAAAAAGTGGGCGCGCCGCTGCAGCACCGCGGCAACGAGGTTGAAGCCAGGCTGGACCTCAGGGACGCATCGTGGGGCAGTCGCATCGAAGCGCTGGTGGAAGAAAGTGCGGCGAAAGCCGACTTCAGGATCAAGTTGCAACTGCAACGCCTGGATCAAATGTGGCAATGTTCACGGTCCGAGGACACAACTAAACTTTCAGACAACACACGAACGGGGGATGCTGGGTCGGGCAGCCGGCAGTAACATAAGTTTCAAATTTTTCCAGTTGCCATCTGCTTGCAAGACGGCGCAGCCACCCCGATTTCGCCGTTGAGTTTCATGGCCTGGGGCAACGCCCCAGAGCTTGAAACACTGCCACGTCAATGACAGCACAGTCACTCCTCCTTTTACCCTGGGTTCTGGTTGCCGTGGCTTTGTCGTTGTTGTGCGGCGCAGCCTGGATCTGGCTGGAGCACCGCAGACGACCCAAGCTGCAACCGCTGCCCACCGAATGGACGCTGGCGCCGCGGCCGGTATTCAACGCCGACGAACGCAGCGTTTACAAGCAGTTGCGCGAGGCTTTGCCGCATCACGTCATTCTTTCCAAGCTGCCGTTGGTGCGCTTCTGCCAGCCCATCGACCCGCAAGAAGTGCGTTACTGGTTCGAGCTGCTGGGCAACACCCATGTCACCTTCGCCATCTGCAGCACCAATGGGCGCGTGTTGGCAGCGGTTGACCTGGAGCAAGACCGCCACAACTCCAAGCGCAGCTTGCACATCAAGCAGCAGATGTTGTCGGCTTGCAGAGTGCGCTACCTGCGCTGTTCTGCCGATGAGCTGCCTTCGCTGCCCGAGCTGCAATTGCTGGTGCCCCAGCCCAGCGGCATGGCCAGGGGGCCGCAGACGGCGCCTTCGGGCTTCGGCCGCGACACCAGTCCGGGCGCCTTGGCCGCCCGCAGGCGCGAGCGGGCCACGCTTTGGCAAGATTCTGGCTTCTTGCAGGATTCTTTCTTTGGCACCGACCGCAGAACAGACTTCGGCGCGCCCAGCGGCTTCAGCGGGCTGCGTGATCGATTGCGCGAAGAGCAGCTGGGTGACGTGCGGGTCCGCGAGCTCAGGGGCTCGGCAGACTTCGGTCCGGGTGGCGTGGTCACCGAATCGGCAGGGGCACGACTCAGGCACTGACATGCGTGCCGTGCTGTAGCCCAGAATCAGGGCTCCTGACCGACTTGTCTGCAGCTCTTGCAGCCCCTGCTCTTGAACTACAGCCAACTCAACCCCCAGCAAGTGCTGGACGCCCTGGATGCCGTGGACTTGCGCGGTGATGGGCGCATCCTGCAGCTCAATTCCTACGAGAACCGGGTCTTTCAGCTTTTTCTGGAAGACGGCTCGGCGGTGGTCACGAAGTTCTACCGGCCCGGCCGATGGAGCGATGCGCAGATCCTGGAAGAGCACAGTTTTGCGCTGGAGCTGGCGGCTGCCGAAGTGCCGGTGGTGCCGCCCCTGGTTCTTCGCCGCAGCATCGATGCAGGCTCGGCTGCCTCAACTGCATCAACGGCCGTGCAGCTTCAGGGCGATCCGCCGACGCTGGCGACCTGGGACACGCCCGAGGGCCAGCACCGCTTTGCCGTCTTCCAGCGTTGCGCCGGCCGCGAGCCCGAGCTGCAAGACCCTGAAGCACTGCGCCAGTTGGGGCGCTTCATCGGGCGGATGCATGCCGTCGGCGCGCGGCGCAGCTTCTTGCATCGCCACCATTTGCAAGCCGCCGCCGACGGCGCCGAGGCATTGCAAACGCTGCTGCACCTGGATGCCATACCACCCACCGACGCCGGCAGCTGGCAATCAGCCTGCAAGCAGGCGCTGCTGGCAGTCAACGCCGCGTTCGATCATGTGCAAAGCCAGAGCGAGTTGAAAACCCTGCGGCTGCATGGCGACTGCCACCTGGGCAATGTGTTGTGGCGCGACGGCGCACCCCATGTGGTGGACCTGGACGACGCCATGCAAGGGCCTGCGGTGCAAGACTTGTGGATGCTGGTCTCAGGCGACCCGCAAAGCATGAGCTCGCAACTGCGCTGGCTGCTGGAAGGCTACGAGCAGTTCTTTGATTTCGACGACCGCGAACTGGCTCTGATCGAGCCACTGCGCACCTTGCGCATGGTGCGCCACAGCGCCTGGCTGGCTCGGCGCTGGAGCGACCCCAGCTTTCCGATCAGCTTTCCGTTTTTTGGCCAGGCCTCCTACTGGCACCAACAAAGCGCTCAACTGCGCGAGCAATTGCAGTTGATGCAGGAAGCCGCCCAGCGCTGGGCTTGAGGGCCCCCAAGCCGCCGCTGCGCGCCGGGCCTGCAGACGGGAGCCCCATCAGGCAGGAACCCCGGCAAGCACGAGACACAGGCCGGCGTCTTCAGCCCGCCAGCAGCCGATTCACGCGCTGCACATAGCTGGCCGGGTCTTCCAGTTGGCCACCCTCGGCCAGCAGCGCCTGGTCAAACAGGATCTGCGCCAGATCGTCAAAGTGCTCCGCCCCCTCGGGCGAATCCAGGCGCTTGAGCAGCGCATGCTCAGGGTTGACCTCCAGCACCGGCATGCTCTTGGGCGCCGACTGCCCAGATTGCTTGAGCAAACGGCTCAGGTGAGAGCTCATGTCGCCTTCGTCGACCACGATGCAGGCGGGTGAATCGACCAGCCGCGTCGTCGTGCGCACGTCCTTGGCGCGGTCCTTCAAAGTGGCCTTCAGCTTCTCAAGCAGGGGCTTGAAGGCTTCAGCAGTCGCTTCGGCTGCCTTTTTCTCGTCTTCGTCCTGCAGCTTGCCCAGGTCCACACCGCCCTTGGCCACGCTGGTCATCGGATGGCCGTCGAACTCGTACAGGTGCGACAGCATCCACTCGTCGACACGGTCGACCAGCAGCAGCACCTCGATGCCCTTCTTGCGGAAGATTTCCAGCTGCGGGCTGCTCTTGGCCGTTGCGAGCGTGTCTGCGGTGACGTAGAAGATCGCGTCCTGACCTTCTTTCATGCGCTTGACATAGTCTTCCAGCGACACGCCTGCGTCAGCGTGGGTCGACGCAAAACGCAGCAGCTTGGCCAGCCTTTCCTGGTTCTGGTGGTCCTCGCCAATGCCCTCTTTGAGCACCGCGCCAAACTGTTGCCAGAACTCGGCGTACTTGTCCTTCTGGTTCTCTGCCACGTCTTCCAGCATGCCCAAGACCTTCTTGGTGGAGCCTTCACGGATGGCCTTGACGTCGCGGCTCTCCTGCAGCAACTCGCGGCTGACGTTGAGTGGCAAGTCGGCGCTGTCGATCACGCCTTTGACGAAACGCAAGTACACCGGCATCAACGCCTCGGCGTCGTCCATGATGAAGACGCGCTTGACGTAGAGCTTCACACCACCGCGCTTGTCGCGGTTCCACAGATCAAACGGCGCTTTGGCCGGCACGTACAGCAGTTGGGTGTATTCGGTGCGGCCCTCTACGCGGTTGTGCGTGTAAGCCAGCGGCGCGTCCTGGTCGTAGCTCAGCTGCTTGTAGAACTCCTGGTACTGGGCGTCGGTGATGTCGCTTTTGGGGCGCGTCCACAGTGCCGCTGCCTTGTTCACCGGCTCCCACTCTTCGGTGG
>JBBQIB010000293.1:0-5480 GCA_038324515.1 Burkholderiales bacterium | reverse complement strand
GATGCGTTGGAAATCAGCGCCAGCTCTGCCGATGGCGAAATCATGGGCGTGCGGCACCGCAGCCTGGCGGGCAGCGCGACCCCGCTGGAGGGGGTGCAGTTCCACCCCGAGTCGATCTTGAGCGAGCATGGCCATGCGCTGTTGCGCAACTTCGTGCGCATGGGGCAGACCACCAGCGCCTGAAGCTGGCCTGCGCAGGTACAGATCGGCGGCCTCAGGAAGTTGCGGGCTTTGCCCCCAAGCTCGTCATCACCTGCACGACGTCGCTCATCTGAACCAGCCGGCACTGCCGAGTGGCCGGGTCCACGCAGTGCAGGCGCAATGCCGCTGGGGCCATGTTGCCCAAGCCCCGGTACGGCACCTTCAGCTGGGTGGGTGGGTCTGAAGCGCCAGGCCTGAACATCGGCGCGCTGACCCACCCCAGGCGCTGCTGGGTGATCAACCAGGGCAGCCAACGCTGCACATAAAGCACCATCAAGGCAGCAATGTGGATGCCGTCGGCATCGGGGTCGAACAGCAATAGCAAGCGCTCAAAACGCAGCTCAGGCAGGCTGGTCGCCAATGGCCCGACAACAGGCGCAGGCCCTGGCAGGCCAAGCGCCTGCGCCAGCACCCTGTAAGGCAGATGCGCAGACACACGTTTGGCGCTGGCTTTGCAAGCGTTGAGCGGCTTGCCCTGCATCGCCAGCACCGCTTGGTGGCGTGGATCGCGCACAGCCAGCACCGACTGCAGTGCCGACTCGCCCTCGACCAGCAGCAACTCGGCACCCGAGCCTGCGCCGTGGTCCTGACAATCCACCCAGGAGGGGCCTGGCGCCTGGTGTCGAAGCGGCATGCGGTGATTGTGCGACGTGGTTCCAGGGTTGTGATGCCAAGTTCGTGCATCCGGGTTGTGGTGTCACGTTGTGATTCCACTCTGGACGGCCCGCTAAACTGCCTGCCCAAGCCTAAACTGGAGAAGCGATGCCCCTCATCGATCTGCGCAGCGACACCGTCACACGCCCCACGGCCGGCATGCGTGTGGCCATGTCGCAAGCCGAGTTGGGCGACGACGTCTTTGGCGACGACCCCACGGTCAACGCGCTGCAGACGCGCATCGCGCACACGCTGGGCAAGGAAGCTGCGCTGTTTGTGCCCACGGGCACGCAAAGCAACCTGTGCGCGCTGATGGCACATTGCCAACGCGGTGAGGAATACCTGGTCGGCCAGATGGCCCACACCTATCGCTGGGAAGGTGGCGGCGCGGCGGTTTTGGGCAGTATCCAGCCGCAGCCGCTGCAGCAGCAGCCGGACGGCAGCATCCTGCTTGCCGACATCGAAGCGGCGATCAAGCCGGACGATGCCCACTTTGCCGTCACGCGGCTGCTGACACTTGAAAACACTTGGGGCGGGCAAGTGCTGCCGCCCACCTACATCAAAGCCGCCACTGAGCTGGCGCGCAAGAAGGGCCTGGCAACCCATCTGGATGGCGCCCGGCTGTTCAATGCCGCTGTCGCCGCTGACGCTGCCGTCACCTCAGGCGGCGACCCACGGCAGCGGGCGCTTGAACTGGCGCAGCACTTTGACAGCGTCTCTGTCTGCTTCAGCAAAGGCCTCGGTACACCTGCCGGGTCGGCTCTGGTGGGATCCTCTGAGTTCATCCATCGCGCCCACCGCATCCGCAAGATGCTGGGCGGCGGCATGCGGCAGGCCGGCGTGCTGGCAGCGGCAGCACTGTATGCGCTGGACCACCACATTGACCGCCTGGCGCAAGACCATGCCAACGCCCAGCGCTTGGCGCAAGGCTTGGCGGGCCTGCCCGGCGTGACGGTGCAGATGCCACAGACCAACATCGTCTTTGTGGATCTGGCGCCAGAAAAATCTTCCGGCGTCGTCGAGCGCTTGCGCGCAGCGGGGGTGCTCTGCACGGGGCTGTACAGGCTGCGGCTGGTGACGCATCTGGACGTCAGCAGCGACGACATCGACACCGCCATCTCGGCGCTCAGACAAAATCTGTAGGAACAACCCACACCATGCCCATCACCAACACCGAAGCGCTGACGCGCGTTATCGAGCACCGCGAGATCTTCCACGACGAAATGTTGGCGCTCATGCGCCGCATCATGAGTGGTGAGATGTCGCCAGTGATGATTGCCGCGCTGTGCATGGGGCTTCGGGTCAAGAAAGAAACGGTGGGCGAGATCGCTGCTGCTGCGCAAGTGATGCGCGAATTTGCCACCCCGGTGTCAGTGTCTGATCGCCGGCATCTGGTGGACATCGTCGGCACGGGCGGCGACAGTTCGCACACCTTCAATATCAGCACGGCTTCGATCTTCGTGGCTGCTGCGGCGGGCGCGCGGGTGGCCAAGCATGCGGGGCGCAGTGTGTCGTCGACTTCGGGCTCTGCCGATGTGATGGAAGCTCTGGGCGCCAACATCATGCTCAAGCCCGAGCAAGTGGCCACCTGTTTACAGGAAACCGGCATCGCCTACATGTTTGCGCCCAACCACCATTCGGCGATGAAACATGCAGCGCCAGTGCGCAAAGAACTGGGTGTGCGCACGCTGTTCAACATCCTGGGCCCGCTGACCAACCCGGCCGGTGCTCCTAACCAGTTATTGGGCGTGTTCCACCCTGATCTGGTCGGCATCCTGGTGCGCGTGCTGCAGCGCCTGGGCAGCGAGCATGTGATGGTGGTCTACGGCATGAATGGCATGGACGAGATCTCGTTGTCTGGCGAAACGGCGGTGGGCGAGCTGAAAGACGGTGAGGTGCGCGAGTTCGTGGTGCATCCGAGTGACTTTGGCCTGCCGGTCTATGACTCGCGGGTGCTGAAGGTGGCCAACAAAGAAGAATCGGTGCAGTGCATCCAGCGTGCTCTCGACAACGAGGACGGCCCAATCCGCGACGTGGTGCTGCTCAACGCCGGCGCCGCGCTGTATTGCGCCGGTCTCGCAAGCAATGTCACTGAAGGCGTGCGCAAGGCGCGAGAAGCCGTGGCCAGCGGTGCAGCCAAATCCAAATTGGCGCAGTTCGTGGCCATCAGCCAGACCTTCAACAATGCATGAAGGCCAGCACAGCAGCCTCAGCCACAGCTGCCCGCGCCGCCACCGGCGTCAGAGACTGGGCGCGCCTGGCTCGCTCTGAGCCGGTGCTGTTCATGCCGCGCGTCGAGCCACACCCGCTGGGTGGGTGGATCGGCCTGGGCTCCTTTCTGGTGGGCATGATCTCGGCGCAAGCCACCTTCACGGGCCACCAGACGTTGGCCTGGTTGGCTCTGGTAGGGGTCTTGATCGGCATGCTGCTGCACTGGCGATGGAAGACCGCCAACTCCGGCTGGCGGGTGGATTTTGTGCAACGCAAGGTCGAGCCCGTGGCTTTGCGTGGGCAAGCACAGGTACTGGAAGGCACGGGCTGGAGCATCCAGATCGCGCCGGGCGACAAACGCAGCCACATCGCCATCGACCTGCGCCATGAAGACATCGGCCGCGTCGCCCGCCTGGTGGACATGCCGAGCCGCGGCAAAGCAGATACTGAGCACCTCAACGATCTGGCAGAACAATTGGCCCTGCGCCTGGCGGTGCCGCGCACTGGCTTGCGTTTGTAGCTGCCTTGTTTGTATCTGCCTTATCTCTTGGCGCTTCGGCTGACGCCCGTCTCAGCCTCGTCCTGTGCCAGTCCATCTCAGTCTTGATCGACCCTCAACAGCAACCCCCACAAGCGCACCATGTCTGACATCCTGCAACGCATCGTCGCGATCAAACACGGAGAAGTGGCAGCCGCCAAAGCGCAACAGCCGCTGTCAGTGCTGCGTGCAGCCGTCCACAGCGCACCCACCGTGCGGGATTTTGAAGGCGCAATGCGCGCCCGAGTGAACAGCGCTCAGGCGGCGGTGATCGCAGAAATCAAGAAGGCCAGCCCCAGCAAGGGTCTGCTGCGAGAGCATTTTGTACCGGCAGAAATCGCCCGCTCTTATGCTCAGGCGGGCGCCACCTGCCTGAGCGTGCTGACCGATGTGGGCTTCTTCCAGGGCGCAGATGCCTACCTGCAAGAAGCGCGTGCGGCCTGCGAGCTGCCGGTGCTGCGCAAGGACTTCATGGTCGATGAGTACCAGATCGTGCAGGCCCGCGTGCTGGGTGCCGATTGCATCTTGCTGATTGCCGCCTGCCTGGGCGACGACCAGATGGCCAGTCTGGAAGCCTGCGCGCAAGAACTCGGCATGTCGGTGCTGGTAGAAGTGCACGACGCCGATGAGCTGCAGCGTGCCTTGCGCCTCAAAACCCGGCTGCTGGGCATCAACAACCGCAATCTGCGCAGTTTCGAGGTCTCCCTGCAAACCACGCTGGACCTGCTGCCCCAGGTGCCGGCCGAACATTTGCTGATTACCGAATCGGGCATAGCCAGCCCGCAAGACGTGCAGCGCATGCGCCAAGCCGGCGTGCACGGCTTCTTGGTGGGCGAAGCCTTCATGCGCGCGCCCGATCCTGGCTCAGCGCTGGTCAGTCTCTTCAAGTGAGTGCGTTCAAGCAGCCCTTGTCGGCACTGCTGCAAAGCAAGCCCGGCGGCCAGTGGTGGCCCTTGATCGACACTTGGCGCAGAAGTTCTGCGGGCCGCGTGCTGATCTCGACCCTCGATCAACAACTGCAAAGAGGCGCGACGATCTATCCAGCGCCAGTTTTCCGCGCGCTGGAACTGACGCCGCCCGACCAGGTGCAAGTGCTGATCGTCGGCCAGGACCCGTACCACGGCCCTGGGCAGGCGGAGGGTTTGGCCTTTTCGGTGGCCGATGGCCAGCCTTGGCCACCCAGCCTGCGCAACATCTTTGCAGAATTGCAGCGCGACCCAGGGGTGCTGCCCAGACCCCAGACCCGGCCGCGCCATCAAGGCTCGCTGAAGGCTTGGGCCGAACAGGGCGTGTTGCTGCTCAACACCTCGTTGACCGTGCTGGCGGGACAGCCCGGCAGCCACAGTCAGATAGGTTGGCATGCGCTCACTGACAAGATATTTCAGTCATTGTGGGAGCGAGACACGCCGACGGTTTTCATGCTGTGGGGCGCACATGCGCAGCAGCGGGCACGCCACTGGCAGATCGACGCGATTGCCAGGGATGCCCAGGCGGTGCTTGTGACGTCCACGCCCGGACCCGGCCCAAGCACCGCAGGCCCGCATCGGGTCTTGCGCAGCAACCATCCCTCGCCGCTTGCCGCGCGACGCCCGCCCCTGCCCTTCATCGGCAATGCCCATTTCAGTGCAGCCAACCAGCACTTGCGGGCCCATGGCAGGCCTGGCGTGGATTGGGGTCGGCAGAAGAGCGACGCGTCTGCGCGTGGCCGCTGAAGCAGCATTTACCCTGAGTCCTCGGCCCGTGTTATAGTCACGGGCTCTCTGGAGGGGTGCCCGAGTGGCTAAAGGGGGCAGACTGTAAATCTGTTGGCTTACGCCTACGCTGGTTCGAATCCAGCCTCCTCCACCAGACAGGCATGCCTTGAGCAGGTCTTCTC
>JBBQIB010000292.1:0-5493 GCA_038324515.1 Burkholderiales bacterium | reverse complement strand
CTGGGGCGGATCGACGAATAGCCGCCGGTCGTCAGCGCGCGCCTTCATCAGCAAAGCGAAAGCGGCGAGCTGACCTGCTCGGTCATCGATGTCCAGCCCGAAGAGGTTCTTCTCCAGGATCAGCCGCGGAATGGCCCGAGGCTGGTAACCACGCTCCACGTAGATCGCCTTGAGCACGTCGTAGGCCACCACCAGGATGTGGCCCGACCCGCAGGCCGGGTCCAGCACGGTGATGGACTCAGGGTTCAGCGAGCCGCCGTCCTCGGCCATGCGGGTCTGGATCAGCGCATCCAACTGCGCCTGCACCTCGGGTGTCTGTTGCGCCGGCTGGATGTAGTACGGCCAATGGCTGGCCAGGGCGCTGCCCGGGTTGGCCATCAGCCACAGCCGTCCCACGCTGTTCTGCACCAGGTACTGCACGATCCAGTTGGGCGTGAACAGCTGCGTGGCGGCGGGGATGTCGTCGCTGGCCACCACCTTGCCGATCACCGCAGCCTTCTTCTCGCTGATGTAGAACTGGTACAGCCAGCCGATGGATTCGACCTCGACCCAGTCTTCTTCCGGGATCTCGGCCACCAGCTTGGCCACCACCGCGTCACTGAGCAGCAGGTTGTCGGGCAGCAGCAGTTCGGTTTCGTCGGCGATGTGTTCGAACAGAAACGGCATCGCGGTGTGCAGCGCATTGCACTGGGCGATGAGCACCAGGCGGTAAAGCTCGCCATCCTGGTTCGCCAACTTCAGATCGCGCACGGTCTCGGCTTTCAGGCCGGGCAGGCTGCCATCTTCGGCCAGCGCCAGCGCATGGGCCAGCACCTCGGGCAGCCCGCCGTCGGGGTTGGACAGCACCCGCCGGCCGTGGCCCAGGTAGTCGTGCAGCTCCATGAAGCGCAGCGCAGCAAAGCGGTTGAACCAGGTGTAGGCCACGGCCTCCAGCGTGTGGGCAAAGCCTTCGCGCCGCATGCGCCGCAACAGCGGCTCACGCCGGGCTTGCACGTCGGCCGGCCAGGGGCGCCCGCCGATCAGTGCCACATCGCCCTGCACTTCGCAGGGCTCGGCAAACACGTTGCCACCACGCTCGCTCAGGCCCAGCAAGTTGGCCCGGGCCGTGATGGCCGCGATGAAGTCTTTGCGGGCCTGGGGGGCATAGCGTTTGAGGTTGTTCTTGTTCATCGGTGGCTTGAAGGATCAGGTGGCTGGGCCGGGCGCTGGCATCAAGCCGGGTCGGCAGCGGGTGCGGTGAGGCGGCGGATGGTCAGGTCGCAGCGCTGCGCGGTCAGCGCAACGATCTGGCCCAGGATGGGGTGGCTGTTGCCTTGGGCATCGAAGCGCGCCTGGGCGTCACGGGCCAGGCCAGGCAGACGGCGGGCGATTTCCAGGATGCGCCGCTTCACCTGGGCTGGCGACAGGCCGGCGTCACGCGCGAACTGCTCCCAGTGGCGCGCCATCACTTCGGTGAAGCGGTATTTGCCGCCGATCTTCATCGCCATCTTGTCGGTCAAGTGGGGATACACCGCCGTGCTGAGCGCGTCGTACAGGGGGGCCAGGCCGGCGCCCGTGTGGCCGTAGAGGATCGAGAAGTTCTTGCCGTGCGCGTCGTGGTTGCCGATCAGGGCGTTGAACACCACCGTGTCCAGCAGCCGAAGGATGTGCGGGGCGCTGGGGCGGGTGGCCTGCCGCAGCAGCGCAAAACATTGCGCCAGGTCGGGGCCGCCTTCGTTCTGGTACTTGTGCTCGGGCGGGACGCCCAGGGCCTGGCAGAAGTCCTCCTGGTGCAGGCGCGTGGGGGGCTGGGGCTGTGGCACCTCGACCGGCGCCCCATCCGATGGGGCGGCGACTGCGACGGCGCTGGCTGCGGCGCTTGTTTCAGCGCTTGTTTCAACGGTAGGCAGCCGGTCGTAGCGTTGCACCAACAGGAATTGGCGATCGGCGACGCGCTGGATCCGCACCGTGGCCACGTTCAGCTTCAGCGCCGCCGCCAGCGTCATGCAGAAGGCCTCGTTGAAGACGCTGCCATCGACGCCGGTGATGGCTGGCTTGAGGATGTGGGTGCTGGGTGCGCCGTTCAACGGCAGCCCAATGCGGCCGTCGTCGGTGGCGACCACCGGCAGCTTGTCTTGGGCGCCCGCCAATGACAAGCGCAGGCCCTGCTGGCCGGCCAGCATGGGCCGCTGGGGCATGTCGTCCAACAGGCGCAGCAAATCGGTGTCATCCAGCCAGCGTGTGGCGGTGACAACGTGGGCCAATGCAGGTGCCTGGCCGGGCTCGAGCAAGGTCACCGCGCCGGCGCATTCGCCGCCGATGCCGTCGAGCAGGGCAAAGTCGTTCTGGCGAGAGACTTGCAGCGCCTGGGCGATCAAGCGGCGTTTGTCGCCTTCGGGCAGCAGGCCGGCAAAAAACGGTCGGGTGGCGCGGTCGTCAAAGGGCTCAGCCCGCAGCGGCAGTGATTGCGAGAGTGGGCTGGAGGATGGGGCAACATTGGGGGTACCCCCCGTGCCGACACCGTTGCCGGCGCCCACCTGATCCAGCCACTGCGCGGAGTACGCAAAGCCCAGGCGACCATCCACCTGGCTCAGCGTGCCGATGTGCGAGCCCAGCAACCACACGTCGAGTTGCTTGGCCATGTCAGCGGGCTTCAGGCTTGGTAGCGCTTGGCAGACCGGTCACGGCGAGGGTGCCACCCAAGGCGTGCAGCACGCGCAAGATGCTTTCCAGGCGCAAGGTGGGCTTGCCGGCCTCCAGATCTACGATGAAGCGCACGCCCACCCCGGCAGCCAGGGCCAGTTGCGGCTGTGTCAGACCAAGCTGCTTGCGGGCGGCACGCGCTGCCTGTCCGAGTGCGCTGGGGGTGTCGATGGCAGTCGTCACGATTACTTCCTGATCGGGAAATTATCGCTGAAGAATCGGGAGATCATCAACCGAATTTCCTGATCGGGAACGAAACGGCGACGAGCCCGATGCCAGGCCAAAAATGTACCGAACGGGAATTTTCACTCTCGATTCGGGAGCATCTCGCTGCCACGGAGCACAACAGGCGATTGGCTGCCGGAGGTGGGCTACGAGACTGCGCGCTCGGCCTAGGCGCCCTGCTGATGGGGCAGCATCAGCAGTTCAGGCAGCGGATGTTGACGAACCTGAAGGACATACGCCTCGGTGTCGATGTCGCGCTCGTGCAAGGTCTGGCACAGCAGCGCCCGCTCGTTCGTGGCCTCATTGCCACGGGCCACCCAGGTGGTGAGGGCCTTGCTGTGGCGCGCCAGATGCGCCAGTTGCTCGGTGGGCAATGCCCGGCCGGCCACGCGGGCCAGGGTCACCGCCTTGGCGTCAGTCGGCAAAGCCGACAGCCAGAGGGCGGCACGCTGCGACTGCCGCGCAGCCTGTGCCGGCCGCTGCAAGCACAGCAAAGCCTCGCTGCGCGCCGCCGCCAAACTGAACAGCCGCCCCAGCTGTTGAAAGACATCGGGCTGGGCAATCCGCCGCCATTGATCAAGGTCCGGCGCTTCGCCAGCGCTGCGCGTGCGTTCAAGCGCGACGCCCATCAAGACCATGCGGTTGAACACTTCCTCGATCAGCCCATCGAGTTCCCGCTCGACCTCCAGCCACCGATGACGACGGTCCGGTGCGGCTAACTCAAAGCCATCCTCGGAACGCCGCATGACGGTGGTGATCCTGGCAAAGAACTCGGCGTCAGCGTTGCGGGCCAAGGCCTGCACGGTCGACTGGATGCCGTCCAGCTTGGCGTCCGCCTTCTTCAGGGCCGACAGCACGAGCGCGAACCCGCCTACCGACACCCCAAGGTTGAGCACCGACGCCGCGGCACCAATGCTGGCCACGGTTCGAACCGTGTCGAGCATCTGCTGGATCTTGAACAACTGAAAACTCTGGCCCAGCGTGCTGATCAACTGCAACGGCGCCAGGGGGCCAGACGCGGCCAATGAAAACGCCTGAGACAACAGGCTGGTGGGCTGCAGGTGGGCCAGGATCTGGTGCGTGGCGCCATCCTTGACCAAGGCGCCGGTGACGTACGCGGCGCCACTGGACACGTCAGCCAGCAGCTTGGCGGGCACGGTCATCAGATGAATCATGATTCGGCACCTGCGGTTTCGATCTGGCGCCTGGCTTCGTGAAAACCCAGCAGCATCAGGGTCGCGGGGATCGACTTGCGGTACGACGGGGCCATCACGGCTTGCGCCGCGATGACGGCAGCCGCAGGCGCGGAGAGAAGTGCGCCGCCAACCGCCGCCAGGCCACCCTCAGCCGCCAGCTGAGCGCCCGACCAGAACCCGAAGACGCGGATGACGAGCCAAAGACCGATCTGATGCATCACTCCGCCCAGCAATCCTCCTGCGATCAAGCCGGTGGTGCCCTGGGCGATGGCCAAGGCGCCGGCACCGGACAGCAGCCCTGCCGAAATGCCACTGGTCAGCGATGAAACGGTCACGCTTCGCAGCCCGATCACCTGGCTCGATTTCATCATCGAAGCCGTAGCGGCATCCAGTTCCTGATCCAGGGCCTGCGCCATTCTCTCCCTCGCATCCGGGCTCATCTTGGCCCACATGCGCTGAATGCTTTCGTCGTACATGCGCCGGATCGACTGCTCGATTTCCTGTTCGGTGTGATGGTCGCCCTCCTGGTAGGAGGTCCAGCCCAGCCCCGGTTGGAGCTTGTCGGCGACATCGACCAGGATGCGCTTCCAGGCCAGTTCATGTGACGACCGGCGCAGATTCATCAGCGTGTGGCCGTGGACAGAACGCCACTCCATGCTGATGGCGCGGACGCGCGCTGAATGGGTGCCGCGCTCGTAGTCTTTGGCTTCAGGCTTGCAACGCAGAGCCTTGGTCCAGATCGACAGAAGCTCCTGGTCGTTCAGGTCGTTCAGCAGGATGAGAAGTCTGTCTTTTGAATGCATGTGCTGAACGGATCGTCGATTGAAGGGCGTGGGGTAGGAGTGTTTGCTGTGCCAATGGCTGTCAACGCTGGAGGTAGTCACCCAGCTCACGCTCCAGGTCGGATTGCAGACCCTCGGGGCTGATGATGCGGA
The DNA here is from genome assembly GCA_038324515.1 of Burkholderiales bacterium. Classification (GTDB taxonomy): domain Bacteria; phylum Pseudomonadota; class Gammaproteobacteria; order Burkholderiales; family Burkholderiaceae_C; genus Rubrivivax. The sequence goes on along the minus strand of JBBQIB010000292.1, from coordinate 455 downwards.
TGTGCGGGATCCAGTAACGCACGATGGGCAGCACGGCGTTCAGGTGACCTACCTTGGCCGACAGGATCAGGCCGCCATCCTGCAGTTCCTTCTCGATCACCTGGTTGGCGACAAGCTTGCGGCGCTTGAAGTACGCCGCCACCGCCTTGTCCACCTGCAGCACGATTTCCTTGCGCTCTTCGCCTAGCCAGATGCCGTCGTCGTCGACCAGGGTCTGCTCGATGCCGGGGTCAGGCTCGAAGGTGGTGGCCGCGACAAGCAGGCGCTCGATGCGCGAGAACGAGAAGGTCTTGAGCTTGCCGCCGTCCTTGGCCGCCAGGTACCAGATGCCTTTGTGGTTGACCAGCTTCTAGGGCTCGACGTCGACATATGTTGTCGCTGATGTAAATCCGCCTCTATTCGCTGGCGAGGTGGCGGATTTATGTGCGGGCATGGATTTGCGATGCTGTGGCCAC
>JBBQIB010000291.1:0-5532 GCA_038324515.1 Burkholderiales bacterium | reverse complement strand
TCGGCCGGGTCGGCCTGCACCGGCACCGTCAGCACCAGGTTCTCGATGCGCACGCCCCATTGGCCTGCGCGGTACACCCCGGGCTCGATGGAGGTGATCATGCCCGGCTCAAAAGCCATCTGCGGCTCGGGCACCGCCTTGCTGATGCTTTGTGGCCCTTCGTGCACCGCCAGAAAGTAGCCCACACCATGGCCGGTACCGTGGCCAAAGTCGATGCCTTGCTGCCACAGCGGGGCGCGCGCCAGCGCATCCAGCATCGGGCTGAGCGTGCCGCGCGGGAAGCGCGCCCGCGACAGGTTCATCGTGCCCTTGAGCACCAGCGTGTAGTCGCGCTTCATGGCAGCACTGACGGTGCCGATGGGCCATACGCGGGTGATGTCGGTGGTGCCGCCCAGGTACTGGCCGCCGCTGTCGATCAGCAGCATGCCGTCGCCCTGGATCGTGGCGTGCGACTCTGGCGTGGCGCGGTAGTGGGGCATCGCGCCGTTGGCGTTGAAGCCGGCGATGGTGGAAAAACTCAAACCCATGAAGCCCTTGCGCTTGGCGCGGGCGGCGCTGAGCCAGGTGTCGACGTCGATCTCGGTGGGCGTCCTGCCGGCAGCCAATGCAGCTTCGAATGCGGCGTAGAACTCGCACATCGCCGCCCCGTCTTCCATCATGGCCTCGCGCACAAACGCTGCCTCTTGTGCGTTCTTGCGGCTCTTGAGCAAGGTGCTGGGGTTGATGGCTTCGATGACTTGGCAGCCCGCCGCCACACATTCACGCAAGCCGTACGTGATGCGCTTGGGGTCGACCAGCAAAGTGCCGTTGGCTGGCAACCCAAGCAGCGCTGCGGGTGCCTGGTCGTAGGCCTTGACCTTGACGCCGTCAGCACCCAATGCCTGCACCAGCGCAGCATCGAGCTTGTTCGGCGCTACAAACAGCGTCGCCCCCGTCATGTCGATCAGCAAATGGGCCAGAAACACCGGGTTGTAGTGCACATCGCTGCCCCGCAGATTGGTGATCCAGGCGATATCGTCCACCGTCGAGACAAAGTGCAGCGCAGCGCCGTGCTTGGCCATCGCTTGGCGTACCCACGCGAGCTTGGCGGCGCGCGACTGCGTGGCCTGCGGCGGCAAGTGCGCGTAGATCGGCTCCGTGGGCAAGCCCGGACGATCGGGCCAGATGGCGTTGATGGGGTCGATGTCGGTGCGCAGCACCACGCCGGCAGCATCGAGCGCACGGCGCAGGCTTTGTGCGGCTGCCAGACCCAACACCTGGCCATCGACCAGCACGGTTTGGCCCTTGGGCACCCGGCGCGCCAGCCAGTCGACATGCGCGGCTGAGGTGCCGGTGGCGATCTTCACCAACTCGATGCCGGTGCCTTGCAACTCGGCTTCGGCCTGCACCCAGTAGCGGCTGTCGGCAAACAGGGCCGCTTGGTCCAGCGTCACCACCAGGGTGGCCATCGACCCGGTGAAGCCCGACAACCACTCACGCGCTTGCCAGCGCTGCGGCAGGTATTCGCTCAGGTGCGGGTCGGCAGAAGGCACCAGCACGGCATGCGCGCCTTGTTTTTTCAGCTCATCCCGCAGTTGGCTGATGCGCAGGCGGATGGGGGAGGTGCGGGTGTCCATGGGTGTGGCCTTTGCTGCTGAAGGGGCGGATGCTTGGTTTTGAGATTTTAGAGAAGCCTGAGGTTGGGGTGCACGAGCCCAGGTATCGGACACGCTGCAGCTGCACTGAGTAACGGGTGTCCGTAGTCCTGGCAGACGCGGGCTTCGCAGACGGTGTCGGCAGGCGCAGTTGACAACCAAGAAGCAGGGGAGCAGACTGCAGTTGTTCACTTCTTTCGTTAGACGTGCTGACCTGTGAGCATGAACCTTCACCGCCAGGGCCACGGCAGTTCAATGTTGCGGTCCGAGCACCGCCCATGGCTGCGATGGTCAGCGGCCAGCGACTTTTCGCACATCAAGGATCAAGCAATGAGCTTTTCAGTCTCTGCCCCCCCCCCCCGCAGCATAGGGCTGCTTCCTTTACTCTTGCTCGCAGTCTCGATGGGCGTCACCGGGCCGGCGCCAGCGGCTGAAGTTGACCCGCAGGATTGGAAGACACTTCGCACGGCGTCGCTGAGCGGCAGAGTCGTTCCGGTTGTGGTCGATGTCGTTCACGTCTCGATGATGGAGTTGAAGTACCAGCACCAGGCAGCCAACGCGCGCACACGATCTTTTGCCGACAGACTGTTTGCTGAGCTGGGGCAGGAAGCCTGGCGTGAAAGCGCCATCGTCATGCCGGGCGGCCAAGTTGCGGTTTATGTCACCCCTCGTGGGCTTGAACTGCTGAGAGGCAGCAGCAACGCGTTGGCCTTTCGTCATGGCATGGAGTGGCATGCAGCAACCCTGCTGCGTCGGCGCGGTGCTGATTTGTCGCGCATGGCGCAGGCAACCGTTGCTGCCGGCATCGCAGACATCACCATCACCCTCAATGTCGAAGGGCTGCGATTCAGACACGGCGCTGATGGGCTCGTCACTTTCCAGGCAGACGAGGCTGGCCAGGCAAGCACACGAGAGTTGCTCATTGGGCTACATAGCCAGATCAGCCAGGTGCCGGGTGGCAGGTCAGCCGCAGCCATTGAGCGGGCTTCAGTCGAGTTGCCTGCTCTGCCGAGCTTCAAACCGCAAGTGCGAATTCAGGTCACCGAACGCGAGCTCGTCGTCTTGGCGCAAAACCCATCGGTACGCGACATGGTTTTGAGCAGCGAGCTGAGCCAGGCGCCTGCGGGCGTCAATGTCGGCGCAGAAGTTTTGGAAGCTGCCGCAACACAAGATCGGGTGGATATCGTCGTGAGTCTGCATCCGGCGGTGCAGGCAGGCGCGCTCTCCAAGCTCAGCGAAGACGCGCACCGTGCCTCCACACTGGCCATTGTTGAGGACATCAAGTCGCGAAACATTGGCCTGCAAGCGTTGCGACCGTTGAGTGCGGCCAACGCCATGTCAGGGCAGATCAGTAAGCAGGCCCTCGACCAACTGCTGTCGAGCAACGACCGTCGCCTATCGGCCATCTCGTTGAACAAGCCGATGGGCAAACCGGCGACCTACATCAGCGCGCAGCAAATGAATTTGCCGTTGGTGTGGAGCACGCCCAGCGGCAACGGGTTCATCACAGGCCAAGGCGCGAAAGTGGTGGTCATGGATTCTGGTGTTCAATCCGATCACAAGGCTTTTTCTACGCAGGGCGGAACCGTCAGCCGCATCAAGGAGCAAGCCTGTTTTGGTACCACGACCTTCAACTACCCACTGCCCCAGCCACCTGCGCAGCCGCAAAAGCGCACCGAATCTCTCTGCCCGAATCAAGATCCCGTCACCTTTGACAGCTTCGGCATCGGGACGGGTGAGGCGCTGCACGGCTACAGCCCTTCCTTGGGCAGCCACGGCACATCGGTGGCGGGCGTCGCGGCAGGCGGCAGTGAGGCCACCAACCCCTACAATTTCGGTCTGCCATACCGTGGCGTAGCGTACGAGGCAGATTTGTGGTCTTACCAAGTGTGGAGTAAGGGTGGCGGCGGTTTGCCCTTTGCCCTATTCGGCGCGGACGTTGTCGCTGCGCTAGACAGATTGAACAGTGATCTGCCGACCAACTCCCCTGCAGTGGTTGTGATGTCTCTCAACTTCAGTGCGGTGTTCCCCGGCACCTGCAATGGCCCTGTAACAGGCGGTGATCAAGCTGTCTACGACGCAGCGCAAGCCGCAGTCAATAGCCTTTATGCCAAAGGAATAGCGGTTTTAGCTTCAGCCGGAAACTCTTCGCTGATAGGCCAATTGCCAGCACCGGCTTGCCTTGAGAAAGTTGTTAAGGTAGGCGCGTATCCGAACCGTCTTTTCTCACAATTGGGGAATTCGTTGACGCCGGCCGGCATCAACAGCAGCTTTTCCAATCTTCCCAGCAGTGTTCACGTTGCAAGTAGCTACACTTTCTTCGCGCCAGGCGGAGGCAAGAGCTTCAATGATGTTCTCGCGCAGTTGACAACTATGTCAAGCCTGACTTCACCTCAGTTTGATCCTGTAGGGCGGACTCAAATAGGACTCTTCTCGGGCACGTCTTACGCAGCTCCTCAAATCGCTGGCGCATTTGCGCTCTACAAGTCAGTTTTTTCGGCGGCGCCGGTGACTGAGATCGGCTCTTATCTACAGGGCGTCGGACGAGGCGTCTCCATTGAAACCAAGCAGCCACCAAACAGCCCCTACTTGACCTACAAAACGATACGATTCAGCAGTCTTTAGAGTGGTTCAGTGTTTTCATGCTGATCGAATTTCCCTGCCTATCGTCTCTCGGGCGTACATGATGAACAAGCTCCAACGAAATCGATGGATCGTCTTATTGTTTTTGGTCCTCATCGGTGGCTGCAGTGACGGCAATCAGATTTTTGATGATTCCAATGCCTCACTGCAAGCACCCGCAGCATTGTCTAAACCACAAACCCATTTCTCTGTTACTGGCTTAGAGCGCGCAGTGCATCAAACGTTCGCCGTCAACGATGTACCACAACTCACAAGCGATATGTATGTTTTCATAAGTCTCGATGATAACATTGCATCTTTCGGCTTCCCTCTTACGCCCGTATTTAGAAAGCTGGACTTGTTGGGGGTCAGATTTACCTACGAAGGTTGCGGCTGGTATGCCGGCGCACTGGTTCCTCCCGGGGCTGTCCCACCGCCCGACACGCCTAGGGCGATACATATCAAAGTCGCAGCAGTCGACATTCCTAAAGTTATCGCAGTTGGTGGGGTGAAGCCGAATGCACCAAATGGCGCTTATACGGTGAGCAACGGATTTTGCAGCTGGCAGCTCGAGGCTGCAATCAAGATGCCATTTCGAATAGCTGTCTGGGCTGCGGCTGTGTATCCAGAGCATTTTCCCTTTCTCTATCCCGGTACTGAAGGCGTGTTTGACGGTTACGAGTATTTTTCGTTTCTTGGGAGCAGCAATCTCATTGGGGTCAAGGACGGTCGTGTCTATGTTCACAACAACACCAACTGGAATTTTCTTGATGTGGGTGCAGTCACAGACTTCATACCTGCAAGCCCGAGCATGTCCTCTTCGGCGCTTCAACAAGGGCGTTAGCGCAGTGCGGGCGTTGGTCGAGTGATCTCTTTGGCTGATACGTATGCGAAGTCAGTCGCGTCAATCGACTCGTGGAGGCTTCGTCAACAGAGAGTTCTCTTCTCGTAGCGGAACCCTGCGAGGGGGCGTCGGTTCTACAGGCGGGTGCGGAGTGACCAGATCTCCGGAAACAGCACCACGTCCAGCATCTTGCGCAAATAGCTGACGCCACCGGTGCCACCGGTGCCGCGCTTGAAGCCGATCACGCGCTCTACCGTCGTCACGTGCCTGAAGCGCCACAGGCGGAAGGCGTCTTCCAGGTCGGTCAGTTCTTCGCCCAGTTGGTACAGGTCCCAATGTTTGCCGGGGTCGCGGTAGGCAATCAGCCAGGCGTCTTCGACGGCGGGGCTGGCAGGGTAGGGTTGGCGCCAGTCGCGTTGCAGGTGGCTGGCG
>JBBQIB010000290.1:0-5534 GCA_038324515.1 Burkholderiales bacterium | reverse complement strand
TGCACACTGCCATCGCGGTACACCAGGTCGTAACTGACCTGCAGCTCGCGCCGCTGGGTGCCGTCGGCAAAGCTTTGCTGGCGCAGGGACAGCAACTGCATGTTGCGAATCTTGCGGCCAACCGTGTAAGCATCACGTTGCTGGATGCTGGCCAAATTGGCGTCGAAATCAGCGATGCTGTAGCTGCGCGTGGTGCCGTTGGAGCGCCAGCAGGCGTCAACCAGCGACAGGCGAGCGGCACCGCTGGCAGGGGCGCCGTTGGCAAACTGGGCCTCCAGATCAGCAGCAAATTTGGCCAACTCGGCGGTGACGCTGTCAGGCTGCGCAGTGGCCGACTGCAGCGTGAAGACATAGCTGCCTTGGTCAACCAGCTGCACATCCAGGTAGGTGGTGCCGCCCACACGCACCGCCGGCAAGACCAACAAGCGCGAAGCGGCGTCGTAGCTCGCCAGTTGCGGCGCGGCCGGCTTTTGGTCGGTGGCCGACTGCAGCTCGAAGACATAACCCCCTTTGTCCTTCAGCGTCACCTGTGTGTAGGCAGCAGAACCGACCCGCACGGCCGGGATGCTGAGCAAACCGCTGCTCGGATCGTAGGTGGCGACCTGGGCCGATGCTGCGAGGCCGAGGCCCCCCAACAGCAAGGCCGATGCGTAAGTGCGCCAACCTGTGCGCCAACCTGTCGTGCGGGCTTGCAGGCATGTGTCGCGGATTCGATGCAGCATGAGCTTTCTCCAGCCCCCACCATGGAGGCACGATGAAGATGCTAGGCAGCGGCTCCTGTGTTGGCATCGTCAGGTTTGAGGACGCTGGGGATCCGCCGCCATGCGCTTGCCAAGGTACTCCCCGCCGCTGTGCAGGGCACTTGAGGGCCATCGTCAAGCCCTTGTCACGCCTGAACTTGCAAAGCCTGCACCAGCAGGCCCCGTATCATCTGCGCCGTCTGCGGCACAGCCGCGCGCAACCCCCTGACTTGTCTTGATCAGCACCCATGTCGCAGTTTGCATTTCTGTCCGATCAAGGCTTTCTCAAAGCAGCAGCGCCAACTGGCAGTACGCCATTGGCGATAGCCGGGGTGGCCTGGGACGGCTCGACCACCAACCGCTCAGGCGCGCGCATGGGGCCACGGGCCATCCGTCAGGCCAGCCACATGCTGTGCGACGGCATCCACCCGCACTTCAACACTTCGCCGCTGGGCCATCTGGGCGACGTGGGTGATCTGGCGCTGCCTAACACTTCACTGGAGCGCATGCGCGAAGCGCTGCAACCTGCAGCTTTGGCACTGATGCAGCAACACCACATGGCCTGGCTGGGCGGCGACCACTCGATCACCCTGCCCTTGCTGCGAGCCTACAAGCAGTGGCTGGGCAAGCCACTGGCGGTGATCCACTTCGACGCCCATTGCGACACCTGGGACAGCCACTTTGGCGAGCCCAGCGGGCATGGCACCTGGGTTTATGAAGCCATGCAAGAAGGTTTGGTGATCAAGAGCTGCGTCACGCAGCTGGGCATCCGATCGGCAGGCGAGCGGGCAGCGCGCGAGTACGTGGTCAGCCAGGGCGGCCAGATCTTCACGGCCCGCGCGTTGCGCGGGCTTGAATCGCCCACCCAGTTGGCCCCGGTGCTGCAAGCCATCCGCCAGCGCCTGGCTGAATACGGCTCACCGCCGGTGTACCTGAGCCTGGACATCGACTGCCTGGACCCGGCTTTCGCCCCCGGCACCGGCACGCCGGAACCTGGCGGCCTGAGCACCAACCAGGTCTTGACGGTGCTGGAAGAACTGGCTGATCTGCCCTTTGTGGGCATGGACTGCGTCGAAGTCTCGCCGCCTTACGACCACGCAGAACTGACGAGTTATGCCGCCGCCCATTTCGTGTGGACTTATCTGTGCGGTCGGGTGGTGGCGCAAGGCAAAGGCTGAAGGGGCGCGCTGGGCTCAGGGCTCTACCCCCAGCTCACAACACCAACGCCGTCGTCCTCTTTACCGTGCGCAGCACCAGCATCGAGTTGGTGCGCACCACGCCCGGCAAACGCGTCAGCACTTCGCGGTGCAAGCGCTCCAACCCGTCAGCGTCCTGGTACGTGAACCGCAGCAGGTAATCGTTGCTGCCCGCTACAAACACGCAATCCAGAATCTCAGGGGTCTGCAGCACGGCTTCTTCAAATGCTTGCAGGCGATGCGGCTGTGTGCTTTCGAGGTTGACGATCATGTAGCTGCTGCCTTGCTGCCCCACGGCACGCGGGTTGAGCAGCGCCACGTACTTGTCGATGACGCCAGCGTCTTCCAGCGCCTTGACGCGGCGCAGGCAAGCCGAGGGTGACAAATGGACCTGCTGCGCCAGCGTCTGATTCGACAACCGCCCATCGGCCTGCAGTGCTTGCAGGATGGCCTTGTCGATGGCATCCAGTTGTGTGACAGGGTTGATTGTTCGCATCAGGTTGCGTACCTAAAGGTGCTGGTCGAATTATGCGGCGCAACACCCGCTTTCGGCGCCTCAAATGGCAAACACATTGCGCTTGACGCTGCATACACTACACGGGCCGATCCCAAATCACCGAGCCAGGGCCCAGGCCCAGTCTCATTCCCCACCGGAGCGCACATGAACAAAGCCGTCGACCCCGCATTGCTGCAAGCCGCCGAAGCCACTGGCTCGCTGCAAATGGATGCCTACTGGATGCCCTTCACGGCCAACCGGCAGTTCAAGAGCGCACCACGCCTGCTGCAGCGCGCCAAGGGCATGTTCTATTGGGACCACCAGGGCCGCCAGATCCTCGACGCGGTGGCTGGTCTGTGGTGCGTCAACGCCGGCCATGGCCGCGAGCGCATCACGCAGGCCATCCAGCAGCAGGCCGCGGAGATGGACTTTGCGCCGCCTTTCCAGATGGCGCACCCCAAGGCCTTCGAGCTGGCCAGCCGAATTGCGCAACTGGCGCCTGAAGGCATGAACAGGGTGTTTTTCACCAACTCGGGCTCTGAGTCGGTCGAAACCGCACTGAAGATGGCGCTGGCCTACCACCGCGTGCGCGGCGAAGGCTCACGCACCCGGCTGATCGGTCGCGAGCGCGGTTACCACGGCGTCAACTTTGGCGGCATTTCGGTCGGCGGCATCGTCGCCAACCGCAAGATGTTCGGCACGCTCTTGGGCGGCGTCGACCACCTGCGCCACACCCACGACCCGGCGCGCAATGCCTTCAGCGTCGGCCAGCCTGCTCACGGCGCCGAGTTGGCCGAAGACCTGGAGCGGCTGGTGGCCTTGCACGACGCCAGCACCATCGCCGCTGTCATCGTCGAGCCGGTGGCGGGCAGCACCGGCGTGCTGATCCCGCCGCAGGGCTACCTGCAGCGCTTGCGCCAGATCTGCGACAAACACGGCATCCTGTTGATCTTTGACGAGGTGATCACGGGATTTGGCCGCACCGGGCAGCCTTTTGCGGCCCAGACCTTCGGTGTCACGCCGGACTTGATCGCTTGCGCCAAAGGTGTCACCAACGGCGCCGTGCCGATGGGGGCGGTGATTGCCAAACAGGGCATCCACGACGCTTTCATGCAGGGGCCACCGCACCTGATCGAGTTCTTTCACGGCTACACCTATTCGGGCCACCCGCTGGCTTGTGCAGCCGGCCTGGGCACGCTCGACACTTACGCAGAAGACGGCTTGCTGACCCGCGCCGGCAGCATGCAGGACGAATTTGCCCAAGCCGTGCACAGCCTGCGCGAAGAGCCGAACGTGATCGACGTGCGCAACATCGGCCTGGTGGCCGGCATCGAGCTGGCACCGCTGCCGGGCGAGCCTGCCAAACGGGCTTTCAATGTGTTTCTGGACTGCTACGACAAAGGCGTGATGCTGCGCACCACGGGCGACACGGTGGCACTGTCGCCGCCGCTGATCGTGGACAGCGAGCACATCCAAACGATGGTGGACACCTTGCGCGGCGCGATCCGCCGGGCTGCGTAAAACGTCTGCACAGGCACTAAAAAAGAGGCGCTTTTACAAGCGCCAACACAGCCGTCAGCATTGGCGCCACCAAGAGCGCCAAGATTGATCCGCACAACGGCTGCTTCGCCGTTCTGGGCCCCAGCAGTGCCGACGTTTGCCAACCAGTCATCGCTTTGGCGTGCCGACCGGGCGCTGAGCCAGGGCAACTACTACGAGGCCTCGGTGCAACGGCCGCCGGCACATCCGCCACTGCAGGGCGATCTGCGTTGTGATGTGGCCGTCGTCGGCGCCGGGTTGGCTGGGTTGAGCGCTGCGCTTGAGTTGCGCGCCCGCGGCTTGCAGGTCGTGCTGCTGGAAGCTCAGCGCATCGGCTCGGGCGCCAGCGGGCGCAACGGCGGCCAGGCCATTCACGGCCTGGCCTGCGAGCAAGCGCTGATCGAGTCGCAGCTCGGCCTGGACGCGGCCCGCCAGGTGTGGGACATGAGCATCGAAGCGCTGGACCTGCTGCGCCAGCGCGTGCAGCAGCACCCCATCGACTGCGAATGGCAAGACGGTTACCTCGGCGTGGCGACCAGCCCCGCCAAGGCCCGGGCGTTGTGGCAGTGGGCTGAGCGCATCGAAAAGGTCTACGGCTACAGCCTGCAGATACTTGACCCTGCCGCCACGTTGGCGCACGTGGCGAGCCCCCGCTACTACGGCGGCATCCGCGACCCCCGCAGTGGCCACCTGCACCCGTTGAAGTACACGCTGGGCCTGGCCCATGCGGCTGTGCAGGCGGGGGTGTCGATTCACGAACACACTGCTGTCACGCGCATTGACGCATTGGCCGGCCCCGCTGGCGCTGTCGTTGGCGCAACCGGAGGCGGCAGCTTGCTGCGCCTGAAGACCGCCCAAGGCACGGTATGCGCCACGCAAGTGCTGCTGGCCGGCAATGTCCATCTGCCCGGCCTGGCACCTCAGTTTGCTGCCACACTCGGCCGACGCATCATGCCGGTGGGCACCTTCATTGCCTGCACCGAGCCACTGAGAAGCGATCTGGCGCGCAGCCTGATCCCGGGCCGCGAGGCGGTGTGCGACAGCAACTTTGTACTGGACTACTTTCGCACCACCGCTGATCAGCGCATGCTCTACGGTGGCCGTGTCAGCTACAGCACGCTGGCGCCGAGCGATCTGAAGCGCAGCATGCAGCGCCGGATGATCGCCACCTTTGCGCAGTTGCGCGGCCATGCTGTTGATTACGCCTGGGGTGGCTTCGTGGACATCACGATGAACCGGGCGCCAGACTTCGGGCGCGTGCCTTGGCAGGCGATCACTGATGGGCAGACCACCGGCAAAGCGGGCCAGGCGCAGGTCTACTATCTACAAGGCTTTTCAGGTCACGGCCTGGCGTTGACGGGGCTGGCCGGGCGCCTGGTGGCCGAAGCAATGGCAGGCGATGCTTCGCGATTCGATGTTTTTGCGCGACTGAGGCACCACAACTTTCCCGGCGGGCGCAGCTTGCGTACCCCTGCGCTGGTGCTGGCCATGGCCTGGTACCGGCTGCGCGATATGCTCAGTTGAGCGGCAAGCTGCGCACTGCGACACCCGTGCGCTGGTTCA
>JBBQIB010000289.1:0-5556 GCA_038324515.1 Burkholderiales bacterium | reverse complement strand
CAAAAAACTACAGGCCCTGTTTCAGGCTGGCGACGATGAAGCCGTCCAGGTCTCCGTCCAGCACCTTTTGGGTGTTGCTGGACTCCACGTTGGTTCTCAGATCCTTGATGCGGCTTTGGTCCAGCACATAAGAGCGGATCTGGTGCCCCCAGCCGACGTCGGTCTTGGTGTCTTCCAGCTTCTGTTGCTCTTCTTGCCGTTTGCGCAGCTCAAAGTCATAGAGCCGCGAGCGCAGCCGCTTCCACGCCACATCGCGGTTGCTGTGCTGGCTGCGTCCATCCTGGCACTGCACGACGATGCCGGTGGGGATGTGCGTCAGCCGCACGGCTGAGTCGGTCTTGTTGATGTGCTGCCCGCCTGCGCCGCTGGCACGGAAGGTGTCGGTGCGCACGTCCGAAGGGTTGATGTCGATCTCGATCGAATCGTCGACTTCGGGGTAGACAAAGAGCGACGCGAAGCTGGTGTGGCGGCCGCCTGAAGAGTCGAAGGGGCTCTTGCGCACCAACCGGTGCACCCCGGTCTCAGTGCGCAGGTGGCCAAAAGCGTACTCGCCTTCGACCTTGATCGTGGCACTCTTGATGCCCGCCACATCGCCCGGGGTCTCGTCTTCCAGCGTGGCTGTATAGCCCTTGCGCTCGGCGTACTTCAGGTATTGACGCAGCAGCATCGCTGCCCAGTCGCAGGCCTCGGTGCCACCGGCGCCGGCCTGGATGTCGATGAAGCAGTTCAGCGGGTCGGCCGGGTTGTTGAACATGCGGCGGAACTCGAGTTCTTCCACCGTCTTTTGCAGCACCAGCGCGTCCTTTTCGATGGCGCGCACGGCGTCCTCGTCGCCCTCGTCCTTGCTCATGTCATAGAGCTCGGTGTTGTCGGACAGGTTGCTGCTGAGGTGGTCGATGGTCTCGACCACAGTTTCGAGCGTCTTCTTTTCGCGGCCCAGTTCCTGGGCCCGCTTGGGCTCGTTCCAGACGGTGGGGTTTTCGAGCGCAGCGTTGACTTCGTTCAGCCGCAGGGATTTGCGGTCGTAGTCAAAGATACCCCCGGAGCTGCTGGGTGCGTTTGCTCAGGTCGGCGAGCAGCGTGCCGACAGCGTTGATGTCTTCAGTGTCCATCTGCTGATTTTGGCATGCTGCAACCCTGGCGAGTTGACGGGGCTTGTGCCGCGCAGTCGGCAGCTGGCAGTCTGTGCTTCAGGCTGCGCTGGCCACCGCCATCACTTCGGTGCGGTTGCGGCCGTTGTCCTTGGCGCGGTAGAGGGCCTTGTCTGCACGTTGCAGCAACTCGTCGGCTTTGTCGCCGGCCAGGTATTGCGACAGACCGACGCTGACGGTCAGGGGCTCGCCATGCTCGAACTCCCAGGCCGCCACCGCCTTGCGCAGGCGCTCCACGATCTCCAGGCCGGCGTGCATCGGCGTGTCGGGTGCCACCAGCAGAAATTCTTCACCGCCCCAGCGGCCCATGTAGTCGAACTCGCGCACCTGACTGGTCAGCACGCGGCCTACCGCGATCAAAGCCGCGTCGCCTGCCTTGTGGCCATGGATGTCGTTGATGCGCTTGAAGTGGTCGATGTCGAGCAACGCCACCACCACAGGCTGGCCCTTGCGCTCGGCAAAGGACAGGGCGTCGTTCAGGTGCTCTGTCATCGCGCGCCGGTTGGGCAGGGCGGTCAGCATGTCGGTGCCGGCCAAGGCCTGCATGACCTGCATGCGCTCATGGGCGCGATGGTATTGAGCTCGCACGGTGGCCACCGTGCGCAGCAAGACGATGTAAGCCACCTGGGCGACGGCCAGAACCGTCACCAGCGTGGCGAAGCTTTCAGGCCAGCGTGTGGGTGATGCACCCAGCAGCGCAGCCACACCAATCGGTACAAAAATCAACGCACAGACCGCCACCGAGACCGCCAGCGCCCAGCGTACCGGCAAGAAAACAAAGCCCACGCCATAGCCCAATGGCAGCCAGTACATGGTGGACAGGAACTGGTATTCGTTGGGCCTGTCGCCACCGGTGGCCAGCAGTACCAGCAAGGTGACGACAAGATAGGCATTGAAGGTCAGCACGCAGCCCAGTCGCGTCAGGCGGGCGCGCTGCGGCGCCCACCGCAGGGCCAACAAGAAGCCGATCAAGCTGGCTGAGAGCAGTGGCAGCAGCCACTTGTCCCAAGGGTTGATCAGGCCCGCATGCCACTCGACGGCCCACACCACCAGCACCACGACCGCGCCAATGCCCAACAACCAGCGCAGCCCGTGGTCTTCCGACTCCGCGGGTTTGGGGTTGAGGTTGCCGCGGCTCGAAGGGATGCTTTCGTCCGCAGCCATCTTGGATGAAGACGAGGCCATGTGTCTGGCCTATCGGCTTTCGGCAGTCAGGCTGTAGCCCTTTTGGCAAGCAAGGGCAGATGGGTGACTTGCGCCGCGTATTTTGTCCAGTCGCTGGCCCTTGGGCGTTCAGGGGACTAGAAAGTCTTTCAGATGTGCGGCCAGAGCCTGCGGCTGATCGTGGTGCAGCATGTGCCCGCAAGGCGACAGGCTGACGCGTCTGCAGTCGGCCACGACGGCCAGGCGCTCGTCGAACTCACTGCGTGGATAGCGGTGCCCCCACCACTTGCTGACATCGGTCTGTTGTCCTTCCGCCCACAGAACAGGTGCCGTGATCAGCTTCCAGGCCGCCAGTACCTCGTCGACCTGATACAGGATCGGGTTGACCTGTTTGTGCGCCGGGTCGCCCAGAACATGCCAGCGCTGGTCTTCGCGCTGTGCCGACCAGTGCGGTGCCAGCCAGGCGGCCTTCTCAGAACTGAGCAGGGGGTTGTTCTTCTGCAGGCGGTCTGCAACTTCCTGCAGGCTGTCGTAGCTGCGCAGGCTGCTGGGTTTTTTCAGTTGGTCCAGCCACTGTGTCAGGCGTTGGGGGCCTTGTGCGGGCTGGGTGCGTGGCAGGCCAAAGCCTTCCAGATTGACGAGCTTGCGGATGCGCTGTGGGCGTACGCCGGCGTAACTCATCACGACATTGCCACCCATGCTGTGGCCCAGCAGGTCGACCGGGCCCTCGGGCACCAAGGCGTCCAGCAAGGCGTCCAGGTCGGCCAGATAGTCCGGGAACCAGTAGGTGCCGGCCGCCGGCGCCTCGGTCAGACCGAAGCCGCGCCAGTCAGGCGCAATCACCCAGCGCTCGAAGCCTTCGGCAGCGGCCAAGGCGTCGACCAAAAACTGGTATGAAGCGCCGACATCCATCCAGCCATGCAGCATCACCAGCGGTGGCCGCTGCGGGCTGCACAGCGAGGCCTCGCCCCAACTGCGATAGTGATGGGACAGACCTCGCAGTGGCAAGAAGTGCGACTGGGACTGGCGTTGGGCGACGTAGGGGGCTGACATGGGCTCGACTGTAGGTCACGGCTGGGCGTTGAGAATGCCGACATGAAACCAAAACACCCCCAGGTCATGGGCGATGACCCCCAGCTCAACCCTGGCCCGAAGATTCGGCCTGCCGCCCCGCCCGATGTGCCGCTGATTTGCCAGATGGTGCGTGAGTTGGCCGACTTCGAACATCTGCTCGATCAGGTGCGGCTGAGCGCCGAAGACCTGCAGACCCATCTGTTCGGCGCCAAGCCTGTGGTGGAGGCGGTGGTGGCCGAGTGCGACGGCCAGGTCGTTGCCTTTGCGCTGTACTTCACCAACTTCTCGACTTTCCTGGGTCGCCCTGGGCTGTACCTGGAAGACCTGTATGTGCGCCCGGCTTTCCGCAGCCGCGGCGTCGGTTTGGCGCTGATGCGCCATTTGGGCGCCACTGCGGCCCAGCGGGGCTATGGCCGTTTCGAGTGGAGCGTGCTGGACTGGAACCAGGACGCGATCCAGTTTTACGAGCGCCTGGGTGCCACCGTGATGCAGGATTGGCGCATCTGCCGCATCACTGGGGAGACTCTGCGGGCCTTTGGCGAGTCCGGCTAGCGTTTCTTTGCGAAGGTGTTTTATGCGAACGTGCTCTTTTCAAACGTGCTCTTTTCAAACGTGGCCCAGCCACTTCTCTTGTGACCCGTGGGTGGCAGCCGTGCCGCAGCAGGGCTGTTCAAGCAGCCAAAGCTTGCAGGATTTTCTCCAGCGCAGGCGGTGTCGGCCCCGTCCCTGGCGCGACCACCCCTGCCACGTGGTTGGGCCGCACGCCAGTGTCAATGCGCACAGGCTTGCTCAAAGGCACGCCGCTGGGGGTGGTCAGGCAAGCCACGATGGGTGCCGTGATCGTGGTGCCGCGCTGAATCACCATCGCCGTTTCGCCAGATGCCAGCTTGACCATGCAGCCCGGTGGGTAGATGCCGAATTCTTTGACCAGTGCAGCCGTGATCGCGTGCCCGGGGTCTTTCATGAACATCTGGCGGCTGGCCTGGTCGGCGCTCAAGGGCATGCGCGCCAAACGGCCCGACAACTTGGCGGTGTAGACGTCGGCACGTCGCACCAGCGAGCTCAACTCGGCTGTGCTGCGGCTGCCGCCGGGGTAGCCGCTGCCGTCTTCAACTTCGTGGTGGTGGCGTACCGCGTCGATCCAGGCCTGGTTGGTAACGCCGGCTTGCTCGAGCATGACGGCGCTTCGCTCAGGGTGGCTGCGGATGGCTTCACGCTGCTCCGGCGTCGGCGGCTGGCTTTGTTTTGCCAATACGCCCTGCAACTCCAGCATCGACAGGTTCATCGTCAGCGCCACTTTGAAAGCCAACTCAGCTTGCGCCGGCTCCCACCCCATGCGCTGGGCCACCATCATGCTGGTGATCGCGGTCTGCGTGGCGCGCTGGGCACCGTAGCTCAGATTGGCCTCAGCCCCTTGCTGCACGACTTGAAAGATCGCCAGATCCGGGTCACGCTCGATCAGCGCTTGCACCGGTACCGCCGCTTCCACCAGCGCATCACAAAAGCCTGGCTCGGGTGCGGTGTCCATGGCTGCTGAGAGCTTGGTCAAAGCGCCAGACCAGAGTTTTGGCAGCTGGTCGCGCCGCGCTTTCAGGACCTCTTCGCGCGGGGTGATCAGCTCGCTCAGGTCCACCAAGGCGCCGCGCTCGAGCAGCGAAGCCAGGTGTTCTGCGGAATCAACCTGCTGACCACGCGCCAGCAACAAGGTCTTGTCGGCATTGCGCACGTTGAACGGCAGCGGCGCACCCAGATGCAGCCGGTGTTTGACGACGGAGAGATCAGCGTATTGCATGGTGGGATGGCGAGGTGGTGAACAGGTGAGCCCTGCGTAGCGCGGCTCGGTCCCTGTGTTGTCGGCGCCCGTTGCTTCAGTCTGAAGCGCCGATTGCAAGGATTTTCGCGCCGCCCCGGACTGTGCGCTGAGCAGCGAGCAATGACGCGCGAAGGAAAGACGCGCGAAGGCGGGCGACAATCGGCTCTTGATGTCTACGGGCCGCCGGGCGGTCCTTCACGAGCCATGGCCAACCTCATCGTGCACGGCGGCAACCCGCTCAGCGGGCGCATCGTGCCTTCTGCCAACAAGAACGCGGTGCTGCCGATCCTGTGCGCCACCCTGCTCAGCTCGCAGCCGATCCGGCTGCATCGGGTACCCGAGATCACCGACGTG
>JBBQIB010000288.1:0-5607 GCA_038324515.1 Burkholderiales bacterium | reverse complement strand
CCGCGTGGCTGAGTTTGTCTGCGGCGTGCGTTACCGGGCCTGGCAGCCGCCTTCGGCGCTACACCCCACCATCGGCAGCCATGCACCTTTGACTTTTGATGTGGTCGATACCTGGAACCGCCGCTCGATCGGCGGCTGCCGTTACCACGTGGCGCACCCGGGCGGCCTGAGCTATGAGAGCTTTCCGATCAACGCCTACGAGGCCGAGAGCCGACGACTGGCGCGATTCTTTCGATTTGGTCACACCCCGGGCACGATCGATGTGCGTGCGCCTGTGCCAAGCCCGGAGTTTCCGTTCACGATGGACCTGCGGCGCGGCTGAAGGCAACACGCGGCAAACAGTCAGCAGCAAGAAATCAGCAGCAGCATGAAGGCCAGTCCTTGAGCCAGTCGCAGTCGCAAGGTTCTACAGGGTCACCCTCAGCGCCCTCAGCGCCCTCAGAGGGCTCAGGCGAGCCTCTGCCCCACTGGGAGCAGGCGACTGCGGGGCGACTCAGCACGGGGCAGGCTTCGCTGCCTCTGGAGTCAGCAGGCCAAGCGCCCAGCCTGGGGGTGCATACCCTTGGCAGCCGCGCCCTGCCGGCAGAGGCCGGCGTGTGGGACGAATTGCGCACCCCACAAGGCAACTTGCGCCCAGCCTGGGCGCGTTTCGCCCATCACCTGCCATTGCCTGTGACGGGGCGCGGCGTCGAAGACGATCTGTCGATGCGGCAAAGCCAGGTGGCGATGCGGATCCGGCTGGACGGTGTCACGCACAACGTTTTCAGCGACGGGGCTGGCGCTGCAGTGGCCGGCAACACGGCGGCTGAGCAGGTGCGGCCCTGGTCGCTGGAGCTGCTGCCGATGTTGATCGACGCGGCAGACTGGTCACGCATCGAAGCCGGCGTGGCGCAACGCGCGCAGTTGCTCGAGCACATGCTGCGTGATCTCTACGGCCCGCAGCGCCTGCTGCACGAAGGCCTGCTGCCACCGTCTCTGATGCTGCGCCATTCGGGCTGGCTGCGGCCGATGCAGGGTTGCAGGCCGGTGGGTGGGCAGTATTTGTACATGGTGGCCTTCGACATCGCGCGCGGACCGCAGGGCGCCTGGTGGGTGGTGGCGCAGCGCACGCAGGTGCCTTCGGGCCTGGGCTATGTGCTGCACAACCGCATCCTGATCAGCAGCCAGTTTGGTGAGGCCTTCAAGGCGCTGCGGGTGCAGCGGGTGGCCAGTTCTTGCCGCCTGCTGCTCGATACGCTGGAAGCACGTGCCGCAGAGGTCAGTGGCAATCACTCGCCGCGGCTGGTGCTGCTGACCCCGGGCCCCTACAGCGAAACCTACTTCGAGCACGCTTACCTGGCGCGCTACCTGGGCCTGACTCTGGTTGAAGGCGGCGACCTGACAGTGCGCGACAGCCGCCTGTTTCTGAAGACCGTGGAAGGCCTGGAGCCGGTGCACGGCGTGCTCAGACGCCTCGATGACGACTGGTGCGACCCGCTGGAGCTGCGTTCCGATTCGACCTTGGGTGTGCCGGGTTTGCTGCAAGCGGTGCGCGCCGGCAATGTGGTGTTGGCCAACGCACCCGGCAGCGGTTTTTTGGAGTCGCCTGCTGTGCAGGGCTTCATGCCGGGTATCGCGCAGTGCCTGACGGGCAGCAATCTGAGTTTGCCTTCCCTGCCCACCTGGTGGTGCGGCGAGCCCGCTGCCTGGATGGACGTGCGTGGCCAGTTGCCGGGCAAACTGCTGCGCAGCACGTTCCCGCGCGGCGGGCGTACCTCGCAGATTCACCCGATGCAGCAGGCGGATGTGCACGACGACCCCGATGCCTGGACGGTGCAGGGCCGCCTGCGCTTCTCGCGCGCACCGATCTGGAGCGACGGCGCCCTGGCGCCACGCCCCGCGATGGTGCGCGTTTACGCGATTGCAGATGGCCGCAGCGGCTGGCACGTCTTGCCCGGCGGCATGACCCGCGTGGCCGCGCGCGAAGACGCCAGCCTGTCGATGCAACGCGGCGGCACCAGCCTCGACACCTGGGTGTTGTCAGAGCGGCCGGTCGACAACTTCACCATGCTGCCGCAAAGGCTCCAGGTGGACGACATAGCCCGCCACCGCAGCCTGGTCAGCAGCCGCACCGGCGAACACCTGTTCTGGCTGGGCCGCTACACCGAGCGCACCGAGCAGATGGTGCGTTTGATGCGGACCCTGATGGCGGTGCTGGCGGTCGACCGCGACGCACCCGATCCGGTGCAACGGGCGCTGTCCACCTTGGCTGTCAAATTCAGCCTGGTCCCCGACGGTGTGCCCACGCTGGTGCAGTCCACCGCGCTTTTTGAGCGGGCTCTGCTGGCTGGTTTGAGTGATGTGGATGGGCGGCATGGTGTCTACGGCATCGCCTTCAATCTGGCCTCTCTGGACAGGGCTGCGCAAGCCCTGCGCGACCGTCTGCCGCCCGAGCAATGGCAGCTGGTGAGCGCCGCCAAAGCGGCTTTCTTGCGTGCTCTGCGCTGCCCACCGGGTGAGCTGCCGCTGCCGGCCCAGGTGCTGCCAGCGCTCGATACCTTGGCGCATCAATTGGCCGCCATCACCGGCACGCAGACTGACCGCATGTTTCGCGACCACGGCTGGCGCTTGTTGACGGTGGGCCGCCTGCTCGAGCGCTTGCAAGGCTTGACCCAGCAGATGCTGTGTTTTATCCACCACCGGGCGCTGCAACATGTGTCGGGGGTCGAAAGACTGTTGGAGCTGTCAGACAGCCTGATCAGCTTCCGCGCCCGCTACCAGCGCCACGAAGATCTGCTGGCTTTGACCGACATGCTGGTGCTGGACAGCGCCAACCCACGCTCATTTGCAGGCGTGTTGCGCAGGCTGCGCACCGAGATCGGCAAGCTGCCGGGCACGCCCGAGGCGCTGCAGCCCTTGCTGGCGCAACTGCCTGAGCAAGGTGCAGGTTTGAGCCTGGAGCAGCTGCGGGATCATGATGAACCGGCGATTGCCCAGGCGCTGCACGACCTCTCGCAGCAACTGTTTGACAGTGCCACGGACTTGGCCGATATCGTGGGCAGACGCTTCTTTGTCCTCGCCGACGACGGCTTGCAGCGTGTGTGAACAGGGTGCGCCGTGATGCTTGAGCTCGAAGTGGTGCACCAAACCCGCTATGACTACGCCGCCCCAGTGTCGCTGGCACATCATCTGGCGCATCTGCAGCCTTTGCATGACGCCCACCAGCGCCTGCAATCCTTCGAGTTGCTGATCGACCCGCCACCCGCGCACATCAGCCAAAGCCTGGACGCAGACGGCAACGTGCAGCACCACTTCAGCCTGAGCCAAGCCCATCGCAAGCTGCTGGTAACGGCCCGCAGCCGCATCACGTTGAGCCCACGCTTTGACGGTCTGCGCGCAGAGGCAACAGACCCGTGGGACACGCTGGCCCAGAGCCTGCGTTATGTGGCTGGCGCGATCTATGAAAGCGCTGTGCAATGGACGCTGCCATCACCCTTCGTGCCTCGGCTGGGCGATCTGCGCGACTTTGCCGTCGACGTCTTCGAGCCAGGCCGGCCGGTGGCCGAGGTGGCCATCGAGTTGATGCAGCGGCTGCATGGGTCGATGGTCTACGAGAGCAAAAGCACCGACGTGGACACGCCGTTGCAGCAGGTGCTGCAGACCCGGCGCGGGGTGTGTCAGGACTTTGCGCACCTGATGATCGGCATGCTGCGCATGTGGGGGGTGCCGGCGCGTTATGTCAGTGGTTATCTGCTGACCCGGGCGCCACAAGACGGCTCGTCCATGCTGGGCGCGGATGCTTCCCATGCCTGGGTGCAGGTCTGGTGCCCTCCACCATCGGCAGGTTTGCCGCTCGACCGAGACACCCCTGCTGCGAACTCCGGGTTCTGGTTGGATCTTGACCCGACCAACAAACTGATCCCCAGCAACGGCCATGTGCGTGTTGCAGTGGGCCGCGATTTTGGTGATGTGACGCCGTTGCGCGGCGTTATCCAGGGTGGCGGCGAGCACAAGCTGCATGTGGCCGTCAGCACGCAGATGCCGGCAGCGCCGCAAACCCACCCGCAAACCCACCGGCAGACTCACCCGCAAACCCAAACACAACCCCTGACTCGAACGGCCTTCGATGAGCCGACGCAGTTGGTCACCCCGGGCCCGGCCTCAGCCCGGAACGCGAATTGCTAGAAGGATGCTTGGCGCTGGGCCGGCAACCTTCCCCTTCCGACTGCCCTCCACACAGAAGTGAGTGCCCATGAAATCACCTTACGACGAGCTGTGGACCAAAGACCGCACCGTGCGCGAGCACTACGCGGTCTACCAGCAGTGGCTGGACCGCCAGCCGCCCGATCGCATGCGATCCAGGCGCGAAGAAGCCGAGATGATCTTCAGGCGCGTGGGCATCACCTTTGCGGTTTACGGCGCCAAGGACGAAGACGGCTCGGGCACCGAGCGGCTGATCCCTTTTGATCTGATTCCGCGCGTCATTCCCAAGCTCGAATGGCAAGTTCTCGAAGACGGCCTGCGCCAGCGGGTCACGGCGCTGAATCGCTTCATCCACGACGTCTACCACGATCAGGAGATCCTGAAGGCCGGCGTGGTGCCCAGGGACGAAGTGCTGAACAACGCCCAGTTCCGCAAAGAGATGATGGGTGTGGACGTGCCCAACAACTTGTATTCGCACATCGCAGGCATCGACATGGTGCGTGCCGGTGACGGCGAGGGCCGCGGTGAGTACTACGTGCTCGAAGACAACCTGCGGGTGCCCAGCGGGGTCAGCTACATGCTGGAAAACCGCAAGATGATGATGCGGCTGTTTCCTGATTTGTTTTCGATGCACCGGGTGGCGCCTGTGGCGCACTATCCCGACCTGCTGCTCGACACGCTGCGCTCTTTGGCGCCCAATGGCATGAATGATCCGACCGTGGTGGTGCTGACGCCGGGCATGTACAACAGCGCCTATTTTGAGCACACCTTTTTGGCCCAGCAAATGGGCATCGAGCTGGTCGAGGGGCAGGACCTGTTTGTGCGCGAAGGCTTTGTCTTCATGCGCACCACCCAGGGCCCGAAACGGGTAGACGTCATCTACCGCCGGGTCGACGATGATTTTCTGGACCCCAAGGTCTTCAGGCCCGAGAGCACGCTGGGTTGTGCAGGTTTGCTGGACGTCATCCGCGCCGGCAACGTCGCGGTCAGCAACGCCATCGGCACCGGCATTGCTGACGACAAGAGCATCTACGCTTACGTCCCCCAGATGATCGATTTTTATCTGGGTGAGAAACCGATCCTCAACAACGTCCCCACCCACCGCTGCCGCGACCCCGAGGATCTGAAGTACGTGCTGGCCCACATGGACGAGTTGGTGGTCAAGGAAGTGCACGGTGCCGGCGGCTACGGCATGCTGGTGGGCCCGGCCTCAACCAAGGCCGAGATCGCAGAATTTGCTGCCGTGGTCAAAGCCAACCCCAGCAACTACATCGCGCAGCCCACGCTGAGCTTGTCGACCTGCCCGACCTTTGTGGAAAGCGGCATCGCGCCGCGCCACATCGATTTGCGGCCCTTTGTGCTGTCAGGCGCCAAGGTGCAGATGGTGCGCGGCGGCTTGACCCGCGTGGCGCTCAAAGACCGCTC
>JBBQIB010000287.1:0-5668 GCA_038324515.1 Burkholderiales bacterium | reverse complement strand
TCGGCATCGCACAGGCCCTTGAGGCTGGCCTTGGGGCCGATCACCGTGCCTTCGGGGTGATGGTGGCCGGTCTTGAAGGTGATCAGGGTGAAGTAATCACCCCACTTCAAAGGTTGCGCCAACCCTTCGGCCGTGACCAGGTCAGCGGCTTGTACGTCGTAGCTGTAAATCACCTTGACGAAGACCCGCAGTTCGGCTTCAGGCGTGAAGTGGAACACCGGCCGGCCATTCACCCGGGCTGAGCCCAGGATCTGCAGTGCGCAGCTGCGCGAGGCTTCGTCTGCAAAGTACAGCATGCTGTCGCGTGACATCAGCGGTGCAATGCGGCTCAGCGGCAAGGCCAGCGCCTCAAACAGGCGCGTGTGGTCGGTGGGCCGGTAGAGGTAGAAGCCGGATTCTTCGGCGTAGCCTTCGAAGGGCACCTGGCTCAGGCCGGTCAGCACCACCACCGAGCCGATGCCCGCCGAGGCGATGGCCGCGCCCACGATGTCGTCGTAGCACTTTAGCCCATGGGCGATGGGATCGTCACTGGGGTGCAGGTTGCGCTCCGACACCGGGTTGCGCTTGCTGAACAGCACCGGATGCTGCTGTCGCCACGGCCCGCTTTGGTGCTCAGTCCAGTAGTGGTGCTGGTAGTGGGCCACCGCATTCATGAAAACCGCCGTGAAGCGGGTTTTAAACTTCAGGCGCAAGGCATCGGTGATGTCCCACAGAAAGCGGTCGAGTGCCACCGCCAGCCGCCACTTCTTCTTGGGGTCGAGCTTGGAGGCAATGTAGGCCGTGCCCAGCCGCGCCAGCGCCGCCGCCGGCACGCCGGCACGCAGGCATGCCCGCAGAAAGCCCAGTTTCGAGCTGCCTTGCTCCAGGCTGATGTTGTGCTGCTGCACGCGCTCGGCAATGAAGCGATAAATAGGGTCGAGCGCCTTGGGGTAAGAGTCGTCTGAAACGCTCCAGGGATCGGGGACGAAGAAGCCTTTGCTGAGCGCGCCGCGCCTTGCATTCATGGGCGACACCACGCCACAGGCGATGCCGCGTGCTTCCAGCACGTCCCACAACTGCTGCAGCTGTGAATGCTGCACGTCAGACAGGTTGAACGCTTTGTGCTCAAGTTGCGTTTTACCGGTGTGCGCGGTCACCCACTGGATCCAGGGCTCCAGGTTCTCGTAGCTTTCCTCCACCGTGGTGGTGGCCATCTGGCCGTGCGCGATCAGGCGCTTGAAGTGGGGCAACTGGCCTGCTGCCACCATGTCGCACAGCACGCGCTGGTTGATCTCGTTGAATTCCAGCAAGACAACATCGTTCATGTTCGTTCTCTCATGTCGCTGCCCCTCACGGAGCGCGCCGCACCACATCCACGAGCAATAGCCACAAAAATTTGCTGTTGCCCACCAGATACCGCCGCCACAGCCGCCTGGGCTCTTGAACCAGGCGGAATATCCACTCCAGTCCATGGCGGCTCATCCATGCAGGGGCGGGCCGCTTCAACCCCGCAAGCTGCGCAAAAGCAAGTCCCACGCCTACCGTCACCGCCTGGACATGGCTGGCATGGTTGCCCATCCAGTACTCCTGCTTGGGGCAGCCCAGCCCCACAAATACCAACCTAGCGCCAGAAGCATTGATGCGCGATGTCACCTGGGCGTCGAAGGGGGGGTCTGACGGCAACATCGGCGGCGACTCTGCCCCCGCCACTTTCAAGCTGGGATGGGCACGCCGCAGCGCTTGCTGAAGTGCGCTCAATTCGTCCTGCGTGCCACCGTAAAGGTAGATGGGCAGGCCTTCGCGCGCAGCGGCCTCGCACAGCGCGCGCATCAGCGCGGGCCCATACACACGCTCTGCATTGCGCATGCCGCGCGCACGCAGCACCCATACCAGGGGCATGCCGTCGGTCACCACCAACACCGCTTGGCGCATCACCCTGGCCAGCTTGCTGTCGGACACCGCCCGCGTGACCATGTCGACATTGGCCACGCAGACCAGCCCGCCATAGTGGCGTGCATGTTCGACGATGGCTTGGGTGGCCGCCGCCAGCTGGGCGGCAAACAGGCGCACTCCGAACAGCGATGTTTCAACGGGTTTCACGGTAGAGCGCGGTTGGGCCGGATAGGGCGACTTCGATTTTCCACGATAGACGGTGTACTTCTCGTGAACGTTGGGTTGTGCGTCGAAAAGCCCGTCGGGCTCATGGCTGCAACAAGGCGCAGCCTGCAGTATCGACAGCTTCGTCGCGGGCAGTGCCTGGGCATCGATCCTGGCGATCGGGAATGCGGTCGTGATCGGCATCCCTCAACGCCGGGTCCAGCAAGTAGAGCAACTCGCTGCTGTGCGCGGCCAAGGTCAACGGCCAGGTGGCCGGCTTGCCATCCGACAGCTTGTGCAGCCAGGCGCATGCACCGCCTGGCCCGCCAGGTAGCGGGCACGGCACCGCAGTTGCGGTGGCCTGCCGGTTGACCAAGGCGGTGATGCCGCCGGCAACTGCAGGATGGGTTGCCAGTGGCACCAGCTCAAGGTGGGCCACGGTCAGGCTTCGCCCGGTGCCAAGCGCCTCAAAGTCGATGCGTGCACCTGCGTCTCCTGGCGGCTGCGCTGCACGCGTGGCGGTCTTGCGTGCCTTGAAGACGAACACCTTGCGCTGCCACGCGGTGCCTGCGGTGGTGGCCAGCGTTCGGTCGGCCAACACCTCGAAGCTGCTGGCATCGCCACCTACCTTGCCGCCGGCGCGACGCACAACCGGCCGCACCGGCTGCCCGTCGGTGTCTGCCAGCACGTCCACTGACAGCCGGTACCAGCTGCCTTGCTGCAGCGAGAACGCAGGGGACGACAGCACGCCCGGCGAGCCGCCCGGCTGGTAGCGCAGGCAAGTGCCTCTCGTGCACGCTTCGCGCAGCAGTGCACCCTTGGCGCCGGATTGGTTCCAACTGCTCCACCCTGCGGTGTTGTCGGCCAACGCGCTGTTGCCGACCATGTTGCTGCCCGCCACCGAAAACACAGCAAAAGGCAGGCTGCCAAGGCTGAAGCCGTTGGCGTCCAGTGCTTGTGCAGACCCCACGCCCTGGGCCGCCTGCCACTGGGCAAAACTGAATTCGCGCACACCCTTGGCGGTGCGCTCACGCACCACCGTACCAGCACTGTTCTCGACATACCGGTTCTGGTCGAATCGGCCAAATTGCGCTGTACTGCTCCAGCTGCTGTGCAGCAGCAATGCCACGCTGTCTGGCGCGGTGGCCGCCAGCAGGTTGCCAGTCACCTCGTTGTCGGCCACGTCGCCCTGCGGGTGCACTGCGTTGGCGCTGGCCTGCATCCACAGCTGGCTGCGACGGTTGTTGAACAGCACGTTGTTTTGCAGCTTATTGCGTTGTGCGATGTGCACCTGGATGCCGTGGTCTGCCTCAGTGACAGTGTTGCCCGCCACGAGCACGCCCTTGGTGTTGTCATCCAGATAGATGCCCTGCGCTGCGGTCTGGGTGCCGGCCCGGGTGCCGTCGAGGTTGCCCCATGACCGGGCCACGATGTTGCGCAACACCTGGCTGTTGTTGGGTTGGGTACCCCAGGTGTAGATGGCACCGCAGTCGTTCAGGACCAGGCAGCTGTCTTCCACCAGGTTGTGTTGGACGCGGCTGTCGGGCATGTAACGGATGCCGATGTAGCCGCTGTACTGGATGGTGTTGCCCTCGATCAATGCGCGCGGGCCGGCATACACTGCGGCATAGCTGCGTACGGGCAGGCTGACGTTGTTGCCATCGACCATGCGCACCCCGCTTTCGCGGATGGTGTTGTTGCGCACCACCATGCCCACCGCCTCCTTGCCGGTTTCACTCACGCCCTGTATTGCATCGAGCCCGGTGCGTGCAAAGCGGCTGCTTTCGATGACCAGGTCTTGCGAGCCGCTGGCGGCGACACCGATGCCGGCGGTGTCTTCTACGCCCAAGCCCAGCAGCCTGACGTTTTGAGTACCCGATACCTGAAAGCCCGTGCCCACGCGCCGGACGAGCAGGCCGCGCACGGTGACGTGCGCGCGGGCACGCAGGTCTACCCCGACAGGCAAGACCGTCGCCCCGAGCGTGTCATGTGGCGTGCCATCGCCTGGCCAACGCGCGCTGAGCTGCCGGGTGCTTGGGTCGTAGTGCCACTCTCCAGGGCTGTCGACCATCCAGCTCTCACCGCTTAGAAAATAGCCCCAGCCGGCCTGCGCCGGGTACACCGTCGGGGTGTCGAAGACCAGCTTTCCAACCTGCATTGACGCGATGCGCCGCGTTTCCAGTGCCCATGAATTGGTCCGAACATGCACACGTGCACCGGCACCCGGGGTGCCTGCTGACAGTTGCACTTGCGGGCTCACGAACATGCTGGTGCCCTGCGGGCGCCCGTTTCCCTGCACCTTCTCACCGTCTGTGGGCATCGGCAGGTAGTGCGATTGGGGATGGGCGGTGTCATGGCCAAGGTTAGGGTGGTGGGCCGGGAGCCACGGGACTCCGGAGCCATGAAGCTGCATCGGTTCTTGGGGAAGCGTGACTGCATACACCTTCCCGGGCCGTGCTTGCCAGGCTGACGCCGGGATCTCGACACTGCCGTCGATGGTGGGGCCGACGGCGCAGCCGCCGGGCGGCTCTGAGACCGTGATCGGTTTGCCGGGCGTACCGGAATTGGCTATCGAAAGCGTCTCGCGCCAGACGCTGCCGCACGCAAGAACAACGCGATCACCTGGTTGCAGTTTGGCTTGCGACAGGCGAGACAGGCTTTTCCAGGGCCCATCGCCGCCCGCCGCATCGGCGGCCATGCCCCGGTGCTGATCGTTGCCCTTGGCGCTGTCCACGAAGTAGAGGTTACCGATAGTGGTACCACCCGAGAGGGGTCGCGTTTCTTCAGCGGCTGCGGCCGTGCACGCCACCGATGAAACTGCCAACAGCTTGCAAGCCAAGGCAACCCGAAAGAGAGTGGGCATCAGGTCAGGTGTCCTGAAAAACGGCTTGGATCGGTCGCGCAGTGACGAAGCGATTTCAGCCTGACTTCAGGCAGAAACGCCTGACACGGATGCGCTGAACTCCGCATAGGCGGTCTTCAGCCCGTCTTCCAGCACTGTGCTCGCCCGCCAGCCGGCGGCATTGATCAGGCCCACATCCATCAGCTTGCGCGGCGTGCCGTCGGGCTTGCTGGTGTCGTAGGCGATGCTGCCTTCGTAGCCCACCACCTGCTGCACCAGCGCTGCCAGCTCGGCGATGGTCACGTCGTCACCCACGCCGATGTTCACCAGCGGCGGCTCGAAGCGGCCGGTCACCGTTTCGTCGCTGCCTAACAGGGCGGTGTAGCGGTCATCAGGCAGGTTCATCAAGAACACGCAGGCGTCGGCCATGTCGTCGCTGTACAAAAATTCGCGCCTTGGCGTGCCGGTGCCCCAAACGGTGACGCTGGGTGCGCCGGCCAGCTTCGCTTCATGAAATTTGCGCAGCAGCGCAGGGATCACGTGGCTGTTGGTGGGGTGGTAGTTGTCGCCCGGCCCATACAGGTTGGTGGGCATGGCCGCCAGGTACCTGGTGCCGTACTGGCGGTTGTGGCTCCAGCACATCTCGATGCCGGCAATCTTGGCCAGGGCATAGGGCCGGTTGGTGGGCTCCAGCGGGCCGGTCAGCAGGCAGCTTTCTTTCATCGGCTGCGGCGCCAGCTTGGGGTAGAT
>JBBQIB010000286.1:0-5690 GCA_038324515.1 Burkholderiales bacterium | reverse complement strand
GATGACGACAGCCCCGCGCCCAAAGGCACGTTGCCGCTGATGGCCAGATCGGCGCCAGTCAAAGGCCAGCCGGCCTGCAGCAGCGCCTGCACCATGCCGCGCACGTAATTGGGCCAGCTGGCGTCGGTGCGTGGCGCGATGGGCGCGTCCAGCGAAAACTCGTCCAGCGCGGCGCCTTGGTCCAGTGCCAGCACCCGCACCAGCCGGTCGCTGCGCGGGCTGGCTGCGACCAGCGTGCCGAAATCGATGGCGCAAGGCAGCACGAAGCCGTCGTTGTAGTCGGTGTGTTCGCCGATCAGGTTGACGCGGCCAGGGGCCAGCACGGTGACTGGCGGCGGCGCGCCAAAGTGGTTCTTGAATGCGTCATGCAAGGCTGACTTCAGGGCCAGCTGTTGGGTTGCGTGGGTGTTCGTATCGGCCACCCTTCAGCCCTGCAGATAGTGCCGCGTGCTCAAGGCGCGAAGTTGCCGTGCCGCCTGCTCGGGCGTCAGGTCGCGTTGCGCCTCGGCCAGCATCTCGAAGCCGACCATGAACTTGCGTACGCTGGCCGAGCGCAGCAGCGGCGGGTAGAAGTGGGCGTGCAACTGCCAGTGGAGAAGGTGCGGTGAGGCCGGGCTGGCTTCGCTGGCGTTCGGGCCGCTGGGCGCGCAATGCCAACCCATGGAGTACGGGAACGAGCACTCGAACAGGTTGTCGTAACGCGTGGTCAGTTCGCGCAGGGCAAGGGTCAGGTCGTCACGCTGCGCACCGTCCAACTGCGCTAGCTGCTGCACAGCAAAGCGCGGCAGCAGCAGGGTCTCGAACGGCCAAGTGGCCCAGAAGGGTACGACCGCCAACCAGTGGTCAGTCTGCACCACCACGCGCTCTTGCAAGGCGGCCTCGCGCTCCGCGTATTGCAGCAACAGCGGCTGGCCATGGGTTGCCAGCCAATCGCGCTGGTGCTGGTCTTCCAGCGCGGACTCGTTTGGCAGGTAGTCGCTGGCCCAGACCTGGCCATGCGGGTGCGGGTTGCTGCAACCCATCAGCTCGCCCTTGTTCTCGAACACCTGCACCCAGTGGTAGGTGGCGCCCAATTCGGCCGCCTGTTCGCACCAGGTCTGCACGACGCTGCGCAGTGCGGGAAGGGTCAGCTCGGGCAGGCTCTTGCCATGATCAGGAGAAAAGCAGATGACGCGGCTGACACCGCGCGCAGGCATGGCCTGCAATAGCGGGTCGGCCAGTTGCGATGGTTGGGCGGCCGGCACCTCGCCCATCAGCGCGGCAAAGTCGTTGCCAAAGACAAAGGCGCCCTCGTAGTCGGCGTTGCGCTCGCCGGTGACGCGGCGGTTGCCTGCGCACAGGTAGCACGTCGGGTCATACGCGGGCCGGGTGCTGCGGTCGACGTGTTCTTGCCGGCCCTGCCACGGCCGCTTGGCGCGATGCGGCGACACCAGCACCCACTGCCCTGTCAACGGGTTCAGGCGGCGGTGCGAATGCTCGGCCAGGTTGAGAAGGTGCTTATCTGGGGTCATCACTGAACGACGCGGCAGCAGCAACGCCCCACTTGTAGTGGTCCGGCAAGCTGCGGGTCTGGTTCGGATTCACTGTCGTCGTGGCTCTTCAGGCATGTGATGCCAGCATGCTTGCTGGGGTTCGGACAACTGCAGCGGTGTTTCTCTGGGATGGCTGTAGAGAATGCATCTGCCACATCCGATAGAGTGCTTGACTAACGCGGGTTAGTAATTCTAGCCCCAACGAGATCGTTGCGCCCCACCCGGGAATACCCGCGCCAGATCATGGGCGTGTTGGTTCCGGCGCATTTTTCCCCCGCGGTTGCCGTCCACCGTGGTTGCCACCCCTCCCAAGCGGCTGGAAGTCGATCTCGGCAACATCCTGCTGAAGGCGCTGTAAAAGACGCCGGACAACCGCCGGACAACCGCCCGACAACCGCCCGACAATCGCCAGACCAGCGTGGACACCCTGACTACCGACTTGCTGTCTGGCGGTCCTTGCGCGGCCCGATCGTCTTTCGCCCACAGACAACCGCAAAAGGCGCCGGCCGTTTTGCACCTGCGCCCAGCTTCGAATGGGCGGGCTCGAGCATCGGCAGGTCGTAGGTCGCCTGCCGCCAGCTTTGCATAGCTGAAGACGTCGTACTGAAGCGCTCTTGAGCGTGCGTGGGCGGCACGTTCAGACTTTGATGCCATGAGGCGACTTCGGGGGGAGGCCAGCGCCCTGTGCGCGAGGCTGGCCGGCAGAGCGTGACCCGACCGGCGAAGCACCTGGGCCACGGCCAAGGAAGGTCGCAACACCGTCAAGCTGCTCTTGGGTACCGTCTCTGCGCTCTGAAGTAAGCAGTCGATACCGTCTTTGCATTGCAGGACATCCCCATTTCGCACTCCGACCGCGATCGGGAACCATCGATCCCACAGGTTGAGAATCGAGAGCCCCGGGATTGCTCCCGAACCCGACAGTGAATTTGTCGGTAGCGTGGAGTCCACAGGACACTCAGACGGCGCTTCCTCACTCTGTATCGAGACAGATTCTTGACAACAGAGTGGGAATGACGGGAACAAGACCCGCAAATCTCGCAAAGCTTGATTTCGGTTGCAGCCAGTACCAGCGAATCGAATTACGCAAACCGAGGCTTGGCATGGCTTTCGCGTTCCACCAGCTGCAGGAACAGGAGCAATGCGGCGGCAAGCATCAAGAGATAGGCTGCTGCCGCAACTCCGACCGCCGCCGCTGGTTCGCTGAACACAAAACGCGGCAGTGTTTTGAAATCAGCGGCACTGACCGTCTGCCCTGCCAGCAAAGGCGCCACCAGGGGTGCGTCCCAGGTCTTCTTGAATTCGGCCCGTTGCGCTGCAAAGGCCTCGTAGCGTGCCGCGTCGGTGCCCGCGGCACGCTGCAGCGCCAGCTCCACCACCTGCGCGGGGGATGCCCAGACCAGGGCTGACTTCCATGCCCGATGCGCCTGGGCGGCAACGGCGGCTTGTGTACGCACGGGCTGCAACTGGCCTTCGACGAACTGCATCTGCGCGTAGTAATTGCGGGTCCAGGCCACGTCGTCCTGCACCGTGCTGATCTTCAGCTCGGGATGGTCACTGATGTAGCGGCCCAGGATGCGCTCGCGGTCGCGCTCGGCTTGCACTTCCGCCGTGCGCAAGGCCGTGGTCGCCAGCAGGGGCGACGGCGGTGGCGACACGGTCTGCACCAGCGCGCCCAGCGCCGCGGGTAGCAGCAAGACCAGCAGCAGCCAGCAAGACACCAGCACCGCAGCGGCCGTGCCGGTGTGCGCCATGCGGCCGCCCACTGCGCCGCACAAGGCCAGCCAGAACAGCGCCCAGGCCACGACTGGGAGGGTCCAAGCCATCCAGGCTGACCAGAGCGACAAGGTAGAAGCCCCGCCGCCTTGTAGCCATGCAGCGATGCCGGTCAAGATCAACAGCGGCAGCACCACCGCCCCACCGCGCCAGGCAAGGCGTCGCCACAGCAGTTTGCCCACATCGGCCTGCGCTGCCAGCAGGGGCAGTCGCCGCTGCTCGCGGTCTTCGGCCAACTGGTTGTGGCACAACGCCAGCAACACCAGCGGCATCAGCACGACGACGGCAAAACCCAGGTCGAAGCGGCCGATGGCCAAACTGACGGGGCTCTGCAGTTCCTGCCCCTTGGCCGCAGCGCCAGCCGGGGTGAACAGCGAAACCGTTGCCGTGTGCGGTTGAAGATCCATCTCGCCAACGGTCAGCAGCGCCAGCGGCGACACCGGCAGCACCGCCGGCGCGCGAAGGGTGGACGGGAAGCCCGCGAAACGATCGATGACGGTGCCGCTTTGCTCAGCCTGCGCCACCTTGACAAGCTGTGCTTCAGTGCGGGCCAGCGCCGCCTTCTCGAACTGGCTCACCTCAATCCGCTTTTGCTCGGCCACCTGCCAGCCGGTGGCCAGCGCGTACAGCAGCGCAGCACACCACATGAGTAACACCACGCAAGCTGCGCGGTCGCGCCACAGCAGCCGCACTTCATGCCGCCAGGTCATTGCCCGCCCGCCCTGAGCAGGCGCCGTGCGGCGGCAAGCGCCATCATCGCGACCACAGCCAGCCACAGCGCCAGCACACCCGCTGCCGGCAACACCGGCGACGCAGTGGCGCCCAGCTTCGGTCGGTCGTATTGCCAGGCCGGTGCCTGCGACCACAGCGCCGGGTCGGCGCGGTAGTCGAAGTCGTTGCCCTTCGCATTCACTGTGAAGTCGTCGTTCAGAAAGCGTTGCAGTGCCCGCCGGTGGGCCTCGGCCGCATCGACGAAGTGCCGGTGATGCTGCCAGTCGGTGCCTGCTGCCGCCTGAGACAAGGCCTGCAAAGCCGGCAGCGGCGACAGTAACGACGCACCCAGGCGTACCCAATCCTGTGCGGCATAGGTGTCCCACAGCGCACCGTAGTAGCGGTCGAAGACCTGGTTGCCGTACTCCTCGCCCGCCTGCATGGCGATACCGGTGAAGTTGATGGGCAGCGCGGCTTTGTCAGTCACGCCGTAGCGCTGCAAGGTGGTCTGCAGCAACGCCTTGGCACGCGCGTCGGAAGCGTTGTGGCCGTCGATACCTTCTCTTTGCGCTTTGCGCACCTCAGCCCAGAAAGCCTGTGCCGACGGGCTGGGGTGGGCCCGCTCTGCCACGTCGGCCATCACCCGCGGCAGCACCAGGGTGCTGGCCAGCCACAGGGCCAGCAGTACCGCCAGCGCCGTGCGCGCCTGGGCCGCCCAGGCCGAGACAGCCAGCGTCAGGCCCACCCACACCAATGCGTAGGCCGAGTAAGCCAACAATGCCAGTGCGGTCCGCACACCGCCGCCGCTGGCCCAGAACATGCCCAGGGCCAGGGGCAGGCCGATGGCGGCTGCAACCGTAATCAGGGCCAGGGCCTTGCCCAACAGCAAGGGCCACCAGCGCCCACCCTGTACCAACTGCAAGCGAAGGGTGCCCGATTCACGCTCGCCCGCCCACATGGCGTAGCCCGCCACCACCACCAACAGCGGCAGCCCCAGTTGCAGCAACCACGCTGCAGGCAAGCCACCGAGACGGCCGCCGCCGTGTTCCGCCGCACGCAGCATGGCGGGGTTCTGGTTGTGCGCCTCCATCAGCACGCCGCTGCCGACCGTGGCGCTGATGCCGGGGTCGAAGAAGGCCAGCACACCCGCGGGCTTGAAGGCCACCTGCCCGAAGTGGGCCGCGTTGTGCGGGTTGCGCGCGCCCTGGGCCAGCCAGGCCGCGCGGTCTTGCGCGCTGGCGGCGGCTACGTCGGCCTGCCAGCGCTGGGCGGTGACCCAGCCGCTGGCCAGGGCGGCCAGCAGCAGTGCCACCAGGGCCACCGCCAGCACACGCAGCCGGCCGTCACGCGCAAGGCTGCGCCATTCCTTTTGCAGCACCAGCTGTAGTTCGCTGGGCGCAGCCATCACACCCCCATGTGTTGCAGATACACGGCCTGCAGCCCGGCAGCGTCGATGTCGGCCGCGCGCAGCTCGGCCCGCTTTTGGCCGCCGCGCAGAATGCCGATGCGGTCGGCCAGCTGGCGGGCGCGGAAGATGTCGTGCGTGGCCATCAAGACGGCGCTGCCGGCATCGGCCACCTGGCGCACCAGCGTGCAGAACTCGTTGGCAGCCTGGGGGTCCAGGCCCGACATGGGCTCGTCCAACACCAGCACGCGCGCCTGCTTGGCCAGGGC
>JBBQIB010000285.1:0-5735 GCA_038324515.1 Burkholderiales bacterium | reverse complement strand
ATGGCCGAACAGTCCGAGCAACTGGTACAGCGCCGCCAGCCCGCTGGGTTGCCCTCGGTGAGGCCGGCGGAGCGCCCGGACTGGTGGCGAAAGCGCGTCTCCTCGCCTCGGCAACGACCGCCGGGTTGAGCGCGGCCGTGGACGGTGCGTGGCGGCGGTCTTAGAAGAATTCAGGTCGCTTCAGCAGACGCTGCGCCGTCGCGCATCGGCTTCCGCAGCAAGTCGTTCGCGTCGACGAGCAACGGTAAGGGCACCTCGCCAGTTGAATCGCCCACAGTGTGGGCAAGTACGACAACACCCGAACCGAGGCAAAGAATGTGAACGCCCAGGTCAGTGCCGCGACATAGTGTTCTCGAGTGAACAGCCTTACCCGCAGCGCCAAATCTTGTTTGCTTACGCTCGCCGTGCTGTGATCTTCAGACATGGAGGTCCCACTCCTTCCGAAAGCGGTTGTTGAGATGGGACACCCGGATTCAGACGCGCTTTGAGAGCCCGGTCGGGGTGCGAGTCGAGTTGCGGCTGGGTGGGTACTCGCGGGTCCGGGCGTCGGCGCACTACTACGGAGCCTGCAGCAGCGCCAGCGCCTGTTCGCGTGCGTTGTCCAGGTCCAGTACCTCGCCTTCTAACCAGGCGGCGTCAAAAGCAGCATCGCCGAGTGCCACGCGTGCCGCGGCCAGATGGCGCTCTTTGTAGCGTTCGAGCTGATCCTGGTGGGCGACCTGCAGGCTCTGCTCATACACGGCGCCAGCAGCGTATAGGCGTACGACTTCCGTCACGGTTGCATGGCCCGGCAGCAGCGGCAACACGCACATCAGCCAGAGCAGCTTTAGGAACCGAGATCCCGTGCCGGGCACTAGCGGCGCGGCCTCGAGCAGGTACTCGCGCGAGCGCGCGGGCTGGCCGGACTCCAGCGCGGCGATGGCCACGTTGAGCAGGTTGGTGCACAGGTTGTAGCCCTGCCCCGCGGCCCGCGACAGTGCCAGCGTCTGCTGGCTGATTTCATGGGCCAGCGCATGATTACCCCGAACGGTGGCGATCACGATCAGGCCGTTGAGAGCCGCCGACTCAAGACGCCGGTGATCCAGACTCCGGGCGAGCGCCAGCCCCTGCTGCATCCAGCCGTCGGCCTCCGCGAGGCGGTCTGCGTCGGCGGCTTGGTGACCCAGCATCACCATGGCGCGTGATTCATGCTCGACCGATCCCATGTCGCGGGCGGCGGCCAGCAGTTCCAGCGCCAGCCTGGCGGCCTCGGCGGGCTGGCCCATCCAGCCATGCAGCTGCGCAGCCGATCCCAGGGCTTGCAGTCGTGCACGGCTGACCGGCAGCGGCGTTGCTGCGTTCAGGCTTCGCAGAGCCTGCGCGGCGCCCACTGCCAGCAGGCCGCGCGACGACCAGTAGTAGCGCAGCGCGGCGAGTAACTGCAAGCCGACCTCGGCAGCTTCCCCGCCACGGCTGGCGCCGCGTTCGCACCAGCGCAGCGCGTGCAACAGGTTGTCGCGCGCGGGGTCGAGCCGAGCCAGCGCCCCAGCCCCCTGGCCTTGGGCGTGAATCTCGGCGTCACAGCGCTCGGCCAGCGCCGTGAAGCACCGGGCATGCCGAAGCAAGGTGGCCTCAGTCTCGCCGGCTTCGGCCAGCCGCTCCAGCGCGAATTTCCGCGTTGTCTCGAGCAGCCGGTAGCGCGGCAAAGGGTCACCTTCAGCGCCTTCAGCTACGACCAGCGACTTGTCGACCAGCCCGCCCAGCCGCTCCAGCACATCCCAGCCGTCGAAGGCTTCGGCCTGGTCCTCGCCCTCAGCCTCGTCTTTGGCCGCTTCCTGCGCGGCATCGAGCGTGAAGCCGCCGGCCAGCACGCCCAGGCGCCGAAGCACGCGCTGCTCACCGGGCGTCAGCAGGCCGTGGCTCCACTCCAGCGCCGCGCGCAGCGTCTGGTGGCGCCGCATCGCGGCCCGCGCGCCGGCAGTGAGGAGTTCGAAACGCACATCGAGCCGATCGCGCACACCCTCGACGCCTAGCAACGCTACCCGCGCCGCCGCGAGCTCGATGGCCAGCGGAATGTCATCGAGCCGGCGGCACACCTCGGCCACTGCGGCGCGGTTGTGCTCTCCCAGCTCGAAACGGCGGTCGACCTGCCGGGCCCGCGCCACGAAGAGCTCGACAGCGGCGCTGGCCCGCACCGACAGCAGGTCGTCGGCCATCGGCAGCGCCAGCGGGCCAGGGCGGAACACCTGTTCATCGGCCAGTCGCAGCACCTCCTGGCTCGTCACCAGCACGCGCAGGGTGCTGGCCTGGTCGCGCAGCGTACCGACGAAAGCCGCCACGGCGTCGAGCAGGTGCTCGGCGTTGTCCAGCACCAGCAGCGCCGTGCGTCCGCTCAGCGCCGCTGCCAGCGCCGCACGGGCCCGTTGGGCTGATCGAACTGCTGACCTACCGCCTGCATCGGATGCCGATTGGCGCAGGCAAACTATGACTGGCTGCTTTGGAGAAAGGGCGCGTTCTATCGGCCGTCGGGCGATGATCGCTGTACTTTGATACCGGTCATGATCAAGGTCTGTCGAGTTTGATTCAGGTCCGTCGGGGTGTTTCGCAATATGAAATAAAGCCTTTGGCTGTGCGACGATGGCCACGCGAGTTCAAGCGAGCGGGCCAGGCTGTTGGCTCAGAATAAAGTCGTACATCAGGGGTAAGCAAATTGCGGGTTTCCATGTGGGCCTACCACCTGGTGTCGGCTGAAAAGCCGTATCGAAGGACAGATTTGGGAAGCTGACTATCGATCCGAGGGCCGCGCCCGGCAAGTCCAGCTTACTGCCGATTTAGGGAGAACCCGGAATCGGCCAAGTGCAGTCGGTCGATCGACATGCAAGCTGCCATTCGAATCGAAGCGAGGGCGTTCACCCCCCTCCCGCGTATTCGTGGATGCGGGCCAGGCAGTCCTGCATGTGTGCCAACAGCACGCGGTCAGCTTCTGGCCCTGGCGTCACAGCGGCACGGCGTCAGCCAGCACGCGCTCGCGCAGGGCGGGGTGCAGGCTCGCTTCGGTGACGAAATCGACCCGGCGGCCCAGCAGTTCCTGCGCGTCCAACAGCAACCCGCCCAGGGCCAGCGCGCTGGTGCCTGGCGGCAGCGTCATCAGCAGGTCCACGTCGCTGTGCTCGCCTGCATCGTTTCGGCTCATCGAGCCAAACACCCGCAGCCCTGCGATGCCACGCTGCTGGGCCAGTGCGATCAGTTCGCTGCGGTGGGTTTCGATCAGCGGGTGCATGGCGAACAGTGTAGCCATCGCTGACCGCGCAGAGGCTTTTAAAGGCGGTGACGGCTGCGAGGGCGCCGGTTGTAAATCGCCCGAAGCGTCAAAGCGTCAACCTGGCCGCCTTCTGCGCACCACCATCGTCGCGCCCAACGCCAGCAGTGCCAGTGCCAACGTCTGTGACTCCGGCACAGCGGCGGCCACATCGCCGGGGCGCACAGCCACTGCACACAACGCATTGAACTTGTCGACGGGGTTCTGGGTACCGAAATCGGTGAAGAAGCCCCACGCGGCGACAGGAATCGGCGCGAACTCCGTACCTGACCAGTAGACGAGGGACTGCACGTTGGTGAACAGCGCCAGGTTGGCCGCGTTCGTTCCCGTCGAAAAGTCGTTGCCAGCCGTCGCGCTCCAGTTGCTGCAGAACATGTGGCCCATCTCGCTGCCACTGCAGTTCAAGGCTGTAACGCAGGGGCCGGTGCCGTCGGCGTTGAGCGAAGTCGGCAGCCGCCAATCTCGAAACCGCCATAGACCAGGTTTTTGGCCCAGTTGTCGGCTGCCGTCCAGTTCATTCGACCATTGGTGTTCCAGTTCTGCAGCCAGGTGATGTTCAGAGTCGTGTCGTAGATCATCCCGCCGCCGAGGTCGACCAAAGCAGCTTGCGCTGCGCCCGTCAAGGCCAAGATCGCGGCCGCAGCCGTCAAAGATTTCAACAATTTCATGACTTTGCTCCAAAAGAGATAGAAACGCGCCAAGAAAAAATTGCAAGTTCCAAGCCACCCCCCCGAACCGAGAACTATTTTTCTTTTCAACGACTTGCCGTCCGATTGACTTTCACGACGAGAACGACGATGTAAAGAGATGTCGAAACCGTCGGATCGCTGTTGATCCGTTCGCAGCGCTTGAAACGCTCCGCCACTGCGATGCCAGGGCCGGCACGGGCGGCGGCTTCGGGGTGGCCGGTCAAGTGTTCGGTGTGGGTCGCAATGCAAAGCTTTGCATTGCGACCCCTATGGATAGGTCTCAACTATGCGAATTTACTTTCTGGCTGCGCCTGCGGCTGCGCGCATTTGGACCGACATACACAGGCCTACCGCGAGTACCTGCTGGCCCGCGGCAACGCTGCCGACTACGTGCGCAGTTGCGAAGCGGCGGTGGTGCGTCTGTCGATATGGATGAAGCAGGCCAACAAGCGCCTGAACGACCTCGGCGAGGAACTCCTGAGCGAGTTCCTCGAGCATCATCTTCCCGGCTGCCAGTGCGCGAAGAGTGCGCGTCACCCGAGCACCGTGCGGGCCGCACTGGGTCACCTTCTGGTCGTGCTGCGCGCATGCAACGTCATTGCGCCCAAGCCACTGGACATGACTGCGGTGGGCCAAGAACTGCGCCGCTACGACCAGTACATGGATCAGGTGCGAGGGCTTGCCCCGAAGACCCGCGAGGGCGCACTGCGTCTGGTTGAAGCGTTCAATGGATGCACCCACGCTACGAAGCCGAGGGTTTGAACGACTCAAGCGCATGGCGCATGGCTATCGATGATCGTCGTCAGTGATAGTCCTCTTCACGCTGGTGTCGCACCGCCAAGACGACGACTTTCGACGCACTGACGATCTCGTACAGCGCGACATATCCATGGCCTCCAAAAGGGATGATCAATTCGCGCTGTGCTGGGTTCCGGGCCGCTTTGCGGAAGCTGAAGGGCGTGATTGCCAGGCGGTGCTGCGCCGTCGCTCTGACAGCCTCGATCGCTGCTTGGGCACGGTCGAGTTCTTCAGTGGTGTCGGCTTGGTCGAGCAAGAAGTCAAAGAGACGTTCCAGGTCAGCTTCGGCCGTCGGCGACAACTCAACGACAAAACTCATCGGCCGAGCTTTTTGCGCTTGGCGTCGAGCTTGGACTGGAGTCCTTCCAGCACAGTCTCAACGGGTACCGAAACTCCCGTCTGGTGGTACGCCTCGGACGCTGCTTGCGCACGCGCATGGAAAGAGACCTGGACGCGCCGAAAAGCAATGGCGTCTCGCACGGTGGCCTCGACAAACTCGGTCAGGGTTTCGCCGGGCCTGAGTACCGACTCGAGCTCAGCGCGCAACTCGGGTTCGACGCGGATTTGAGGTATGACGGCGGATTTCATCAGTGAAGTGTATTGCGTATGCGTTACGCTCGCAACGGCCCTCTTTGGTGTGGCCAATCGCTGCAGCGCGAGCTGCAGCTGACGTACCTGTTCATCTCGCACGACCTCGGCGTCGTGCGCCACATCTGCGACCGGGTGGCGGTGATGTATCTGGGGGTGATCGTCGAGATGGCCGACCGCGACGCGCTGTTCAGCCAGCCGCTGCACCCTGACACGGTGGCGCTGTGGTCCGCCGCGCCCAGCTTCGACCCGCGCCAGCGCGGCCGCAGCCAGCGCATCCGCTTGATGGGCGATCCACCGAGCCCGATCGACCTGCCCAGCGGCTGCCGTTTCGCCGGTCGCTGCCCGGCGGCCGAGGCGGC
>JBBQIB010000284.1:0-5752 GCA_038324515.1 Burkholderiales bacterium | reverse complement strand
AGGATCAGCCACCACGGCGATGTCCAGCCGCTGCGTCAGAAAGCGGATGCGGCGATCGATCTCGCGCAAGCGCTTCTTGCCGTACAGGTAGTCGCCGTTTTCGCTGCGGTCGCCGTTCTTGGCGGCCCAAGAAACTGTCTCGACCATGCGCGGGCGCTCGGCATCCAGCAAATTCATCAACTCTTCGCGCAAGCGCTTGTAGCCCTGCGGCGTGAGGTAATTGCGCACACCGGCAGGCAAAGGCGCGGGGCCGGCCACTGGCGCGTCCTCATCTTCTTCACTGTTGCTTTCTTTGACAAATGCCTTGTTCACCTGGCCATGCTAACGCGCCGCCTGCGCCGCCTGCGCCGCCTGCGTTGCGTGATGACGCTATGCTGCCGGCCATGAAAAGCAGTGTCTCTACCTTTGTACACACATCAGCCCAGCCACTGCCAGGCATCACGGTGCTGGAGCGGGGCTGGCTGTCGTCCAACAACGTGTTGTTGCACGGCGCTAATGCTGAAGAAGGTGCGGTGCTGGTAGACAGCAGCCATGTGTTGCATGCCCAGCAGACCGTGACGTTGGTGCGCCATGCGCTGCAGGGCCGGGCCTCGCTGCGTGAGTTGCTGAACACCCATTTGCACTCGGATCACTGCGGTGGCAATGCGGCGCTGCAGGCAGCCTTTGACTGCCCCTTGCGCATCCCCCCGGGCGGCTATCAGGCGGTGTCGGCATGGGACGAGGAGCGGCTCAGTTATCGCGCTGTCGGGCAGCGCTGCCAGCGCTTCACGCCCCAGGGCCGGTTGATGCCCGACGAAGAAATTCAGGTCGGCAGCAGGCGCTGGGTGGTGTTGGCAGCACCGGGGCACGACCCCGATTCAGTGATCTTGTTTGACCCCCAGAACGGCGTGCTGATCAGCGCCGACGCGCTGTGGGAGAACGGCTTTGGTGTCGTCTTCCCGGAGTTGGAAGCAGAGCCAGGCTTTGACGATGTGGCAGAGGTGCTGGACCTGATCGAAAGCCTGGACGCCCGCACGGTGATACCGGGGCATGGACCGGCCTTCGGCGATGTGCCGGCAGCACTGCAAAGGGCGCGCAGACGGCTGGCGGGTTTCATGGCAGATCCGGCACGCCACAGACACCACGGCATCAAGGTGCTGCTCAAATTCCATCTGATGGAAGAGCAGCAGCAGTCCTGGCAGGACTTGCTCAGTTGGCTCGCCAACACGCCGATGACGACACAGATCTGGCAGCGCCAGGGCCGACCTGCTGGCAGCATCGCTGCCTGGGGCGAGCAGATCGTGCACGAGTTGGCGGCCAGAGGCGCGCTGCAAGTACGCAGTGGCGTGGTACACAACCGCTGACCAGACCACGGCATCACTGCTCACTCGGCCCTGAAGATTGCTGCTGCCCTGCCGATAAGGACGAGGTGGATGACCCAACCTCAAACCCGAGCATGTCCGGCTCCGAGCCTGGCCCCCTTGCAAAGTTCGCAGCAGCAGCATCCGCGTATGCCAGCGCCAGCGCGCGCGAGCGCCAAGCGAAACCCGCGCGCCTGCACGAGCTGCCGATCCTGATCATCGAAGACGATCTGGAAGCGCAATGCCGCCTCAGCGAGACCTTGCGCGCTGCAGGTTTCAGCCAAGTCTGGGCTGAATCGGACCCCAGCGCGGCGATCGATCAGGCCACTGAACAACGGCCTGCGCTGATCCTGTTGGCGCTGCAAATGGAGCCGGTGTCGGGTTTCAGCGTGCTGCAACTGCTGCAGCAGACCGAATCGCTGCGCACCGTGCCCGTGATTGCTCTCACGGCCGCAGGCGACCCCGAGACGCGCCTGCGGGCTCTGGAGCTTGGGGCCACGGAATTCCTGGCCACACCGGTGGACAGCAGCGAGTTGCGGCTGCGCGTGCGCCACATGCTCAGCCAGCAACTCAAACCGCAGGCCGACGCAGGCCGCGACCCGATCACCGGCCTGCCCAAGTTGGACAGCCTGGTGGCACGCATGGACGTGGCGGTGCGCCAGGCGGTGATCGGCAAAAGCGCATTGGCGGTGCTGCATGTGGCCGTGCACGGCTGCCCGGTGACGGGCCCGGCGCCGCTGCATCGGAGCTTGGCCGATGCGGGCCGTGCAGGAGACGAAAATGCGGCAGGTGCGGCAGGTGGGGCAGCTGTCACACGCCGTGCGGCCGCTGACCCCGCGCTGCTGGCCAGCCGCCTGGCACGCCGGCTCAAAGGTTGTTTGCGCCGCGAAGACGAAGATTCGCGTGGCGAGCGCCCCGATCTTGCGCCCTTGTGCAGGCTGGACAACGGGCACTTTCTGGTGCTGCTTGCGCACATCCGCTGCCCTGACGACGCCGCCCGCATCGCCCGCCGCCTGCTCAGCCAGTTGGCACGCCCGCTGGCGCTGGGCGAGCAGCAACACACGGTGCAGGCCAGCGTGGGCATTTCGGTGTTGCCCGACGATGGCGCCAGCGCGCAAATGCTGTGCGCACACGCAGCATCGGCGGCAGAACGGGCAGCGGCCATGGGCGACGGCGCTTATCGCTTCTACTCGCCCGAGTTGAACCAGACCGCGCTGGAGTGGCTGAAGCTGCAAGCAGACCTGCAAGGCGCGCTGCAGCGTGGTGAGATGCGCACCGTCTACCAGCCCAAGATCGACTTCGAAACCGGCCGCGTGGCAGGCGCAGAAGCCCTGCTGCGCTGGCGCCACCCCGAGATCGGGCCCATCGGCCCCGATCGCTTCATCCCGGTGGCCACCGAATGCGGCTTGATCATCGAGCTGGGCGGCTGGATGATCGACCAGGTCTGCGCGCAGATGGCACGCTGGCGCGCGGCCGGTTTGCCGCGCTGGCCGATGTCGATCAACATCTCGCGCCAGGAGCTGATGGCCGGCAGCTTGATCGACCATGTCAAGACCGCCATGCACCAGTATCAGATCGAGCCTGGCGAGTTGGTCTTTGAGCTGACGGAGAGCGTGCTGATCGAGCGCAACGAGGCCGTCAGGGCGCAAGTGCGCTTCTTGCGGCAGTTGGGGGTGGAGCTGTCTGTGGACGACTTCGGCACCGGCGACTCATCGATGAGCTACGTCAAGCGCACGCCGCTCGACGAGATGAAGATCGACCGTTGTTTTGTGATGGGCCTGCCGCAAGACAAGACCGATCTGGCGATCGTGCGCGCGATGGTGTTGCTGGCCCACAAGCTGGGCATGCGGGTGGTGGCTGAAGGCATCGAAGATGCCCAGCAACTCAACGCGCTGAGCAGCCTGGGCATCGACCAGGTGCAGGGCTACCTGCTGGCCAGGCCGCTGTCAGCAGACGGCTTTGCGGCTTTTGCCACCAGCTACAAACTGGCGCCAGCGCTACAAACAGCACCAGCCTCAGCGGTAAAGGGTACAGAGGCGGCGTGACCCCGCCGCCCGCAGAGGCGGCACCACCGCAGAAGCGCAGAAGGTCGAGTTGAGCAAGTGGTCTGGCTTGATCAGCAAGGCCAAGCTGGTCTTCAACTGACGCCACAGCCACGGCCACAGCCGCAGTCACAGCTGCAGCTGAAAGAATGACGGCGACTCGGGTTCAAAACCGGGTCGCCGCACTTCCTGTCCGGGGCTGGCGCCCCAACGCAAACCGCTGATTACTTCTTCTTGGCCTTGCCGTCAGCAGCTTTGGCTTTGGACTGGGCGGCAGAAGGTGCTTGCAGCATGAAGGTGACCTTCATCGTCACGCGGTACTCGGTGATCTTGCCGTTGTCGACCACGACGGTCTGCTCTTTGACCCAGGCCGAGGC
Source organism: Burkholderiales bacterium (assembly GCA_038324515.1). Lineage (GTDB taxonomy): Bacteria > Pseudomonadota > Gammaproteobacteria > Burkholderiales > Burkholderiaceae_C > Rubrivivax. The sequence goes on along the minus strand of JBBQIB010000284.1, from coordinate 1,993 downwards.
TACGCCACTGACAGTGCCAGTTGCACGGGATACCCCTTGGGCGATGGCGTCTTCAAAACTGGTCTTGCTGCCGGCGATGATTTCGATGACTTTGGCAACTGCCATGTGTGTCTCCTGATGTTGATTGTGGAGCGCCATTTATAGCATCGACCCTGCAAGATCAGACCGGCATTCAGCAAGGGGCTGTCAAAACAGGCCCGTCAAACACCCTGCTGTGTTTCAAGTCGCCAGTGGTTTTTCAGGTGGCGCTTCAGGTAACGAATGATCTGGTAGTCCGTTCCGCCGAACCCGTTGCATGAAATCGCGCCTTCGTCCGCTATGCGTCGTTGCAAATCCGCGCCGTAGCTGCGGCTATGGCTGTGGTTTGCGCCTGGTCTGACGAGCGAACGCATCGATTTCATTTGTAACCAGTTTGACGGAACGAACTACCAGCGACTGCTTTGCCGCCATTTGGCGCAGTGCGGGTTTGTAGATCTTGCCCACGTTGGTCAACGGCATCGCTTCCAGCACCGTCACTCGCTTGGGCCGCGCCGGTGGCTCATCGACCCGCCCGCGCGCAAAAGCCAGCAGCTCATCAGCGCTGACCTGGGCACCCGGCACCAAGGTGACAAATGCCACCGGCACTTCGCCCGCATAAACATCGGGTGCGCCAACGGCTGCACACATCTGCACGGCAGGGTGCAAGGCAAGGGCGTGGTCGATATGCCCGCCATCTCGGTCATGCCCAGGCATTCGTGCACACGAGTAACGATCAATTTGTACAGACGAGCCGCCAGATCAGCCGGCATCGGCGCCGCACCGGTACGCCCGCAACGCAGGCTGGAGATGTCGGCATCCGCCACCGGCACGAAACAGCGGGTAGCCGTTGATGCTGACGTCAGTGGTCTTGACGCCTTGCAACTGCACACAGGCCCAGGCCGTGCAGACCTGCGCCGCATGGCTGTGGAGCGCCAGCTTGGGCGAGCCGGTGGAGCCACCGGTATGAAAGTAGGCCGCGATGTCGCTGCCCTGGATCTGGCGGCCGCGGACCAGGTGAGTGTCGGGTTCTCGGGCCAGCAGACTGGCAAAGTCGGTGACGCCCGCATGGGCGGCTGCATGGCCGGCTGCATGGGCGGCTGTATCGGCGGCTGTACTGGCGGCTGTGTTGGCAGAAACTGGTGCGGGCCCAGCTTCAACACAACCAGGCGACGGCCTCACCCACAGCACGTGGGACAGGCTGGGTACCCGTTGGCGAATGCGTTGTGCCTTGGCCCACAGGCCATCATCGCCGGCGTGCCTCAGGTCGCCCGGGCGATCAGCACGCGGGCTTGGGCGGCGTTCATCAACGAAACCAGCTTGTCGTCACTGAGCAGCGGGTTCAGCGGCTGCACGATGCCGGCGGCGGCGCCGCCCCACAACGCCAGGTGGTACTCCAGGCAAGCCGGCAACAACACAGCGACCGCTTCGTCGTGGTGCAAGCCGAGTTTGAACAAGGCGTTGGCCGTTTGATGCACACGCGCCAGCAGTTGGGCATAAGACCAACAGATCGAAGGCGCATCAGGCCGCGGGTCAGGCTCTGCCGTGGGCAGGAATGTCAGCGCGGTCTTGTCGCCAAAGGCCAGCGCTGCGTTGCGGATCAACTCGCAAGTGCTGCGTGGCTGTATCGCCTGATCCAGGGGCGTGAGCGCCAGGGCGCGCACGTCGGCAGGGGTTTGTACATGGCGCAGCGGTACGAATGGCGCACATGGCGCGAACTGCGCATATGGCGCGAACTTCACAAACTGCGCAGCAAGCGATTCCGTCCCAGCGGCCTCAGGTGTGCTTTGAGTGGGCAGCTGATCTGCGCTCAAACCCGCTCCAGGACCAACGCAATGCCCTGCCCCACGCCAATGCACATCGTGCACAACGCATAGCGGCCCTGGATGCGGTGCAGCTGGTTGATCGCCGTGGTGGCCAGCCGCGCCCCGCTGGCGCCCAGCGGGTGGCCCAAGGCAATGGCGCCGCCGTTGGGATT
>JBBQIB010000283.1:0-5801 GCA_038324515.1 Burkholderiales bacterium | reverse complement strand
CTTGGCGATGTTCTGCTCGGCCAGGATGGCGTAGATCACCAGCGGGACGGAGGGCGGGATCAGGATGCCCAGCGTGCCGCCTGCGGCCAGCGTGCCGGTGGACAAGCGGTCGTTGTAGCCATGACGCCGCATCTCCGGCAGCGCCACCTGCGTGATCGTGGCCGCTGTGGCCACTGAGGAGCCGCAGATGGCGCCAAAGGCGGCGCAAGTGCTCACCGCAGCCATCGACAAGCCGCCCTTGAAGCGCGCCAGCAAACCCGCCGCCACTTCGAACAAGGCCCGGCTGATGCCACCCTGGGTGGCGAAGTTGCCCATCAGGATGAACAGCGGGATGACGCTGAGGTCATAGCTGGCAAAGCGCGCAAAGGCCTGCGAGTTCAAGAAGCTGGCCAGCGGCAACCAGCCGGCCTGCCAGACATAACCGACGGCGCCAGCCACGAACATGGCGATGGCAATCGGCGTGCGCAGCGCCATCAGCGCGACCATGATGCCGATGATCATCAGCGTCAGTTGCACCGGTGTCATGGCGCAGACTCCTGGCGATCACTGTGGCCACCGCAGTGGCGATCACCCCGCGCAGCCTGCACCAGCGCGATCAGCGCGGTCAGGGCCAGCGCCGGCACCATCGCGGCAAAGACCCACCACTCGGGCAGCCCCATCATCATCGAGCCCGAGCCCGAGCGCCAGGCACTGAGCCCACCGAGGCTGGTGCGCCAGGTCAGCAAGGCCAGCACGATGGCCAGCAGCAGGGCGCCCAGCCGGTCCATGCGCTGGTGGGTGGCCGCGCTGGCTTTGGCGGTGAAGAAGTCAACGATGATGTTGCCGCGCCTGTATTGGCACCAGGGCATGAAGAGCGCGATGGCGGCACCCGCCACGTAGCCGGTGATCTCGACATCGCCAATGATGGTCCAGCCGGTGGTGTTGCGGCCGATCAGGCTGATGCAGGTCATCAACGTGATCACCGTCAGCAGCACACCGGCCAGGATGGCGCTGAGTTTGGCCAAAATTTCCAGCACTCTTTCCAGCATGCTTTCCAGCACTCGCATGGGCTTCCTTGGGAGAAAAATCAAAAAAAAACCAGGTCGGGAGGTTGCTGGGCACGGTCAACGATTGACGGTGATCGGGCGCCCGAGATCGAGCGCCTGTCATCGAGCCCTGGCCAATGGACGCCCCGAAATGGCTTCAGAAGCGGGCGAAGTATTCACGCCGCTCCCAGGCTGCCAGCGCCTCGCGGTTGCCTGCGCACTGCGCTTGCCGGGCCAGCTCCTGGTTGCGCACCGCCAGGTAGGCCTGCAGCAAAGCCGGGCCCAGGCCTTCGCACAGCACGGTGTCTGCTGCCAGATGCTTGAGCGCCTGCTGCAAAGAGTCTGGCAGCGCCGGGTGACCGCTGGCGTAGGGGTCTTCCACGGCTGGCGGCGGCTCCAGCTTGCGCTGCAGGCCGTCCAGCCCGGCCAGCACCTGCGCTGCCATCATCAGGTAGGGGTTGGCCATCGGCTCGCCGATGCGGTTTTCGATGCGTACGCAGCCCTGCTCAGCTTCGCCCAGTACGCGCAGCATCGCACCGCGGTTGTCAAAACCCCAGACGGCTGCTTGCGGCGCCATCACGCTGCCCTGAAACCGCCGGTAGGCGGGGATGCTGGGCGCACACAGCGCAGCCATGCCCGGCGCATGGGCCAACAAGCCGGCCAGCCAAAACGCGCCGGTGTCCGACAGCAGTTGGCGCGCCGAGCTGGCATCGCCCTCGGGCTTTGGCCGATCCATGGTCGGCCCCGCCCGATCCATGGTCGGCTGCATCCGCCCCATCACGGGCTGCCCTTGTAAATCCACCAGCGACTGGTGCAGATGCCAGCCGCTCGCCACGGCCCCCGCAAACGGCGGCTTGCAGACGAAGCTGGCATACAGGCCAGCGCGCCGCAAGGCCTGGCGCAAGCCGTTGCGCAGCCGCACCATCTGGTCGGCGGCGCTCAGCGCGTCGGTGGGTGCCAGCACCACTTCAAACTGGCTGGGCCCGAGTTCGATCTCGATCGAGCGCAGCGGCAACTGCAGGCCCAGCAAAGTCTTGCGCACCAGTGAAATCACGTCGCTCGACTGGTCGGCATGCGCATCACCCAGCAGGCTGTAGCCGGGATGCACCAACGCCAGATCGGGCGGCTCGGTGGTCCAGGCTTCGGTCTCGATGGAGGTCTGCTCTTGGCGGATGCGGTAGACATGAAACTCGACTTCGAGGCCACAGCGCAGCTCGAAGCCGCGGCTGGCCAAAGTCTGCAGCGCACGCAGCAGCACATGGCGGGGGTCGCTGGCCACTGGGCTGCCATCGGCCCAGACGGCGTCGGCGCGCAGCCAGGCCGTGCCCGCTGCCCAGGGTAAATGCACCAGGCTGCCGGGGTCGGGCAACAGCAGCATGTTGTTGGCGCTGCCCAGACCGAGTAATGCGCGTTGTTCTTGCTGCGCGGGGTCGAACACCGCCAACGCGGTGCGGTCGGAAACATCCTTGAGCAACAGCGTGCTGACCATGCCGACGCCGTTTTGCAGTGCTTGCTGCACCTGCTGAACTTGCTGCTCTTTAGTTTCGGAGTTGGCGTCAAGCACCAAGGTCTTGCTGCGCAGCATGCCCTGCAGGTCGGCCCAGCAGACCCGCAGTTGCTCGATGCTGTGGGCCTGCAGTTGGTGCAGCAGCGCCTGGCAGGCTGAGACATGCGCTGTACCCTGTGCGCCGCAGCGCTGCGCCAAATTCATGGGGTCTGGGGGGCAGTGCCTGAGAGTGCGCCCGAAGCAGCACCGGAGTCGGCGCCTGATTCGGTGTCTGCAGTGGGGTCTGCAGTGGGGTCTGCAGTGGGGTCTGCTTCAGTACTGGCGCCCGTGTTGACCTGTACGGAGGCGCCCGCTGATGCCAGCCACTGCGCCCCCTGCCGCTTGCGCTGTGCGGCCTGTTGCCAGAAGTTTTGCCAATCATCTGCCGGAGCGATGCAATCCATCGTATCCGGGCCGCTCAGCGCCTGGGCCTGCGCGGCATCCAGCACCATCGGCGGCGAGCCGCCTTCACGAACGGTCTGGATGGCCTTGAGCAGTTGGCGGCGGTTGGCCATGATGACCTTGTCGCTGGTGCCCAGGTGCTCGCGCGTGCGGTCCTGGATCGGGCCCATGCTTTCCACCGCCCACTGGTCGTGCAGGTTGATGTCTTCTTCGCCCATGCCCAGAAAAGTGCGGCTGCGTTGCTCTTCGGGGTTGTAGTGCCAGCGGTTGTGGAGGCCGTTGCGTGGCACGTAGTCGGGCAGTTGCATGTGGGCCAGGCGTTGCTGGCGCATCGTCTCCTTGTCCAGCGGGCCGTCAAAGCTGGTGAAGAAGCTGTACCAGTAGGTGTGGGTGTCGTCCACCGGCACATGCATCTGCGTGATCGTCACGGTCTCTGACAGCGGGATCACGAAGGTGGACGGGAAAGCAGCGTGCGTCACCCGCACATGCGTCAGCGGGTCGGTCATCAGGCGCAAGGTCGTCAGCCGTGTCAGACCAGGGGCCACCTCATGGTGGTGGATCTCGGGGCTGCAGAACTCGCGCATCACCCGCGTCATCGGCCAGCGCTGGCCGTCGACCTCGCCCACGCTGGCCGCACGAAACTGTTTGCCGTAGCTGTCTTCCATGCCGGCGTCTTGCAAATAACGGTGCAGAAAACTGGGGTGCGCGGGGTCGATGCCCACCTCGAAAGCCTGCAGCCAGTTGCAGTGCCACAGGCCCTTGAAAGCAAAGCTGTGGCTGGTCGGGGCGCAAAAGGCGTCGAAGTGCGGCAGCTCGGGCAGCTGCGGCGCCGCGTCACCCACCGGCCCGAGGTAGGCAAACACCACGCCGGCGCGTTGCAGCACCGGGTAGCTTTGCTGGCGCACGCGCTTGCACAGCGTCGATCCCATGGGCTCAGCGGGCGTTTCCAGGCAACTGCCGTCGGGGGCAAACTTCCAGCCGTGAAATGGGCAGCGGATGCCGTCGCCCTCGTAGCGCGCAAAAGCCAGGTCGGCGCCACGGTGCGGGCAGTCACGGTCCAGCAAAGCGAACTGTCCGCTCTGGTCTTTGAACAGCACCAGGTCTTGCCCCAGCAAACGCACCGCCTTCAGCGGACGCACCGCCATCTCGGGGTCCAAAGCAGGGTCGAATTCATCCAGCAGCGCCACGGGTTGCCAGTAGCGGCGCATCAAGTTACCACAGCCGGTGCCGGGGCCAATGCGTGTGATCAGTTCGTTTTGTGCGGCTTGCATCGTGGGTGGGCGACCAGGCGATGGAGTAAAGGCAAAGTCTAAGTCAGCACAGCCTGAGCGCGACACCTGAGCGCGAAGCCAGCGCAACAAGCACAGACTCGCTGCAAGCCTGTTTTGATGTTTTGATGTTTGGACGTTTGGACGTTTGGGCGTTTGGGCGTTTGGGCGTTTGGAAGTTTGGACTTGGGTTAGGGTTGCGGCTTGCGCCATGGCGCAGTGCCTCAACAAACAAACCAGGAGCCATCGATGAACGCCAGCCCCACCACCGTGCCCACCAACGCTTTCAAACACGCCTTGGCTGCTGGCCAGGTGCAGATCGGTTTGTGGAACAGCTTGAGCAGTGCTGTCACGGTCGAGGTCGTCGCCGGTTCCGGCTTTGACTGGCTGCTGGTAGACATGGAGCATTCACCCAACGACCTGCCACTGGTGCATGCGCAGCTGCAAGCGCTGGCGGCTTACCCGAGCACAGCGCCCGTGGTGCGCCCGCCCAGCAACGACATCGTCGTCTTCAAGCGGCTGCTGGACCTGGGCGTGCAGAATTTTCTGGTGCCTTATGTGCAAAACGCGGCCGAGGCGGCTGCTGCCGTCAGCCACACCCGCTACCCGCCCCAGGGCCTGCGTGGTTTTGCCAGCGCATCGCGCGCCACCCGCTTTGGCCGCTTGCCGCAGTATTGGCCGCATGCCCACGAAGAGATTTGCGTGCTGGTGCAGGTCGAAACCGTGCAGGCGCTGCAAGAGATCGAAGCCATTGCTGCAGTGGACGGCGTCGACGGCATCTTCATCGGCCCCGGTGACTTGTCGGCATCGATGGGCTTCTTGGGTCAGCCCTCGCACCCCGAGGTGATCCGCACCATCGACGACGCCATGCGCCGCATCCAGGCTGCGGGCAAGCCCAGCGGCTTTTTGACTGGCGACGAAGCGCTGGCCCGTCACTACCTGGACCTGGGCTGTCAGTTCATGGCAGTCGGGGCTGACACCAGCTTGCTGGCGCGCAGTGCAGATGCCTTGTGTCAGCGTTTCAAGGGCAAAGCAGAGTAGGGGCAGCAGGGGCAGCAGGGGCCTTGCAGCGGGAGAAGCGCCGCAGGGGATTGGGTTGCAGCCTCAAGCCATCCGCCTTGCAAAGCGTGCGGGTGAATAGTCTGCCGCATCGACCGCTGAGGTCGAGCCCAGCAGCGCCGCCGCCAGACAGTGGCCCGAGCCGGCTGCCAGCGTCCAGCCCAGCTGGCCATGGCCGGTGCACAACCAGAGCCCGGGCACGGTGCTGCGACCGATCAGCGGCACGCCGTCCGAGCTGAGTGGCCGCAAGCCGGCCCAAGGCTGTAACGCGTCGGCGCTGAGCGCGGCGTCGATGCGCGGGTACAGCCGCCCCAGCAAGCGGCGCAAGTTGGCCAGGCGTTGCGGGTTCAGCGACAGGTCGTGGCCCGCAAACTCAGCGGTGCCGACCACGCGCAGCCGGTCTTTGCCCACCGGCACCACAGCCGCATGCAAGGCGTGGTCAACGATGGGTTGTTGCGGGGCCAGCACCCCGGGCGGCACTTTGCAGGTCAGGGAATAACC
>JBBQIB010000282.1:0-5811 GCA_038324515.1 Burkholderiales bacterium | reverse complement strand
CGCAGTCCGTCAATGAGTTGTGACTGAGCTGTGATCGAGCACCCGCTCGCCCAACATCTTCGGTTCCATGACCGAACCAACCCGCCAGCCCCGCCCAGGACGGGCGAGCCATCTGCCCACACGCCCGTGATGCAGCATCATCGACATGACCCATGTTTTGTCAGGCTTATCGGTCGCCAGAGCACGGTTTGGCGATAACTTGGCGGCGATTTCAGGACTTCGGCTCACTCGGGTCGCCCCGCCCAGACCACTGAGCTCGCATCGACGTCTACAGCAGGCATCACAGGGCAGTGACCGCACCAATCACTGGCTCGACTGGTCCGCCAAACCGACAACTACCGTCATGCCGTGACGCTGGCAATCGATGGGATCCGCAAGGTCAACGGCGAAACAAAGCAGTCAGACGCTCTAACCATCACGCCAGTGCCAAAAGCCGCTTGCTGTATTCAGAAGCCGTAAACGAAACGCACATTCGACCTGGGAAGGGCGGGTTGCAGTCAAAGAGTGTTCGAATTGATTCCCTGCGCCGACCGACTTCTGACGGGATGCCGTATGTCCTGATCAAGCCGGAACATTCCGGTGAATCAGGAGACGAAGATGGGTCCTTTTGCAGTTGATCTTGAATTCTGGGGGCAGCGCTGCACTCAGCACGGCTGCAGGGCACCGTGCGCTGCGCACGCCGTCTTGGGCAAGGGCTGCTTGGCCGCTCGCCGGAAGGTTGAGCCACCGTGGGCTCAGCGCATCGAGCCACTGCACTGGGCAGCGAGTCCACACAGTTGTTTGCTGCGCCAGCCCGTCCGAGACGATTCGAAGTACCCCTTAGAGGACTTGGCATGACTACCCGGGAAGCGGAGGCGGAGGCGCTTATGCAGTCGCACCTCCATTCCCGCAGCTGGCGCGAGCTTATCGCGAGCATTCACGAGGCACTGTTCGAAGCACAGCACAGCAGGGCCGGACTGCGCGGGGGTTCGCCGCAGCTGCTGCTGGTGCTCAGTCGCCAGCTGCTGGACACCTGCAGCCCCGAGGCGCGGAGGCAACTGCGCTCCCTCAGCGCCCGGCTGCAGGCCCAGGGCGTAGCCCACAGTATTTGCCAGGCCCCCGACGGGGCTGACCCGCCGCCTTGGCACCTGCTGCGCATCGGCGTTGCCGGCCATGGCGGCCATGGCGGCCAATCTCTAGTATTGAACGTAGTTGGCAAACGTCGCCCTGTTTAAGTCGGAATCACCCACTCCTAAAGCATCGCATTGGACCAAGCCTGGGGAGGCTTGTGCCCGACGGCCTGCCCAATGGCGATGGCGGGCCCGCCGCGCAGCGGTGCGGCATGACGGCTGATCTCGGAGACAGGTGGGCGATGGATGCGCTTCGGCGGGTTGCCGGCACTTGGCAGCCCCTGCCGAATGCTCGTTGACTCCGCGACCGAGTTCCAACCGCGTGCCGTATGAGGTGGAGGAGCCGGGAGTGTTTCCCAGCGACTCAGGAGCACGCGATGAACCAAGACCTGAACAAGACGGACGGGGCCGCCAACCGGCCCGGGCAACGAGGCGGCCGCAAGGCTGCGTTGCGGCTGCTGGATTGGATCCTAGGCTCAGTGCCTCAGGAGCCCCAGGCGTTTGCGGAGCCGCCAGCACACGAAATCCAGGTGGAGCCGCAGCTGACCACTTCATGGCTGCAAAGCTTCGGTGCGGCACTCACCGAAGCTACGCAAACTTTCGTCCTGCACAACGTCGAGCCGCTGCACCGCGACTGCGACCGCACCCGCTTCGTGGTCAGTCAGGTGAAGGTGGGCATGCGTCAATCGGCCAGCGGATGCTTAAGTGCCTTGCAGAAGCTCCCGTCGGCGATGCGCAACACCATGGCGTTACTGCGCATCCAGAAAGCCAAGGGCGCGCCAGAGCAGCTCGTGCTCGATCGCTTCTACGGGCTGTCGATCTTGGCCGATGAGGCTCTAGAAACTGTAGTGGATGATCAGCTCGTAGAGACCATGGTCAGCTACAGCGGTAGCCGTGTGTTGATCCGGTTCGTCTTCGAAGGCGAGTACATCTTGCTGCCTGAGCCGCCGGCACTACCAGCAGCGCATGGCACTGTCCAATCGCCGTTAGCTGATCTGATTTCGATCGCCGAGCCCGCGAAGCCGGACGAACCTCACAGCGCGACTGACAGGTCCCCGGATCGGTCGAGTCCATCCGCTTCAGGCAGGATCGGCAACACAGAGACCCAGCTGTACCGCCCCAAAACGCTTGGCACTGCGGCCTGCAGCGGGCAGGAAACTAAGCTATACCGGCCCAGCCGACCGGTACGCATGCCATTGCTGAAGCTACGCTTGTGCACCGATGGCGTCAACATCATGGTGGACCTATTTGCTGAAGGGTTCCCCTACACGGTAGGCCGGCATGCGAACCAGCCGGGCTTTAGCGTGCGGGCAGCCAATCAGTACGCTGGGGAGGTGCCTGAAACACGGCTTGTGGCGGAGGCGCATACGCCTGGTTACTTATGCTATGTCTCGCGCGATCACCTTGTATTGCACTTACCGGACCTGCAGAGCGGGGAGATTCCCGTTGACAACCTAGCGGCTCAGCGTGGCAGGAACGGCACCTACCTCAATGGGGAAGCGCAGCCGCCGCGTTTCATCCATTTGCTGCACTCGCGCAAACCTCTGAGCCTTGGCGCGCCCAAAGGCCAGGGTACGCTTGAACTTCGTCTGGAGATGGTGTGAGCAGCGATTCGCCCATGCGCCGGGCAGCGCGAGTGGCAAGCTTGCGACCCACGCGGCTGCATCGACGTCTAGACCTACTAGGTGGATACCAACCAAGCGGCAGCGAAGATGGTGTCGCCCCATGCGCTCGCCCAACCAGCAACAGAAAGATTGAAGTGAGCTTGGAGCTGGCGGACGGGGTAGGCAGCGCCGCGCTGATGCGTCACTGCAAAAACGCGCCGCCGCAGCAGCTGTTGGCCGCCCCCGAGCGGCATCACTCAGGGAATGCACACGTGTGTCGAAAAGGGCCGACCCTGAGGTCTCACCGACATCACCAAAGTTGCCGAGGCCAATCGGGCAACCAGTTTACGAAGCCCTGCCGTATGACCCCGTACCGGCATATTCCGGTTAGCCACCACACAGTTATGCTCAACATCACACCCGCAGCTCCAAAGTTGCCTCTCCACGCGTACAGCGTCCAGCCAAGGTGAGGGTAGGAAAATGGACCGAAGAAGCCTAGCATTCCTAAAGCTGATGGCCCGGCGTTCGGACCTGCCGGCCTTGCGCGAAGAGCGTCACCACGTCCCCGTGGTGATCGAAAGACGCTTTATGGGCGGAAAGCTCCGCATTGTGAAATCGTATCAGGGTGACCTGCTTCCGATACAGGCCACCGAGTTCAAACTCTTGAGCCACCACAAGCTTCCCAAAGAGTTCCGGCACCTCGTGCAGTACACGCAGGGCACGAACATGGTGGGGCCCGAGATCGTCATGCGCGATTGCGGGCTCGACCTAGACGACTGGCAACTGCTGCTCAACTCGGACCGCGCCAGCCCCATGCAGGATTTTGACGTCCTGCTCGCTGTCTGGCGGCAGGTCCTGCAGCTGCTGCGCCAGATTCATGCAGCCGGGTTCGTCCATTGCGACATCAAGCCAGACAACATCTGTGTACCCCTGGCGAACCGCAACATCGTCGAGACGGAGGGACTCATCTCGGGCACCTGGGATGTTTCGTCGATGAGCCTCATCGACTTTGGACTGGCGCTGCAGCCCGTGGACGGACTGGACCCGCGCGGTTGCTATGTCGATCGTGGGTACCCGCTGATTCGCCCGCACGGGCCGTATATGTCGCCGCTGTACACGGACCGGATATTCGAAGCCCAGCGCCTGTTCTTGGCGAGCGGCGGAACTGCCCGCGGCCATCCGCCATGGCTCTCGGTTCTGAACCAGATTGACTGGCGGGTTGACCTGTTCAGCCTAGGCTGCATGCTACGCAAGCAGTTCGAGGCGTGGGAAGTGCAGGCCGGCCGTAAGCCGACATCCGCAAGGCGGGAAGGGATCTCGCAGATTGCGGCAGAACTTCTCCGCATGGGCTCGACGCCTTCCGGTGAGCAAAACCTTCCGCATGATCAATTCATTCAACAGATCGAGCAACTCATGGAAATGGACGTTGGGCCGATCCAGGTCCAGGTCCGGAATCCAGAGTCCACCAGTACACGCACAGTGCCGGTCACGGCAGGAGGAAACCCTATGGAATACGCAATCGATGGCAGCAACGCCCTGCTGAACCTGATCGTCGACGGGAAACCGTCGGTACGGGCATTCGCGAGGCTTCTGATACTCCTCGAGGAGCGCGGACACCCGTTCCGCCTGTTCTTCGATAACAGCATCACAAACCGGATGAATGAGAAAGGTGTTGGCGACGACTGGCTGCGCCTACGCGCCGCGCTGCAAAACGCCGGTATCAAGCCGCACTACGCGCCCCGCGCCGACGGCCCGATCGAAGAGTTATGTGCCCAGAACGGCGCGGCACTCATCAACGCACATGACAAGATCGACTCCTGGCGGCGCAAACCCAAGATCATCCATCGGGCGCGAGTCGGGCGGATAAAGAACAAACTCCAAGTCGAATTGCGCGACAGCCGCGGACAGTTCGTGCTCACCGCGCCTTTGGGCGAACCCTTCGCCTTCGGCGGGATGGCCTTCGCGCCCGTCGGTGCAACGGAAGTGACCCTCGAGACCCGGCTGAACCGAGATGAGTTGGCGCCCTCGCTCGCAGAGGCGACCCTGCTGGTGTTCGCGCTGGATGCGTCCGGCAGCATGTTGCAGCCGGCCCATGATGGGCGCACGAAGAGCGAAGTGCTCAACACGCTGATGATCCAGACCTTCGACCGTCTGCGCAAATCACGGATTGGCGAGGCACTGTACATCGGCGTTCTGACCTTTACCGACGACGTCACGCCCATATCATGCCCCGAGACCGGTGACGCGGGCTTCTCCAGCGCCGCGACCTGGGCCGACTCGGGCAAGTCGTTCGACTACATGGCGAATGTGACACCCGGCCTGACCAACATCCGGCTTGCCCTTCAGCGCTCCAAGGAACTGATCCAGGACGCGCTGTTCGAGGGCGACACGGCGTCCGAAATCACCGACCGCTGGCGGGCCGTGATCATCCTCGTCACCGACGGAATTCATGCGGTACGCCGCACGGACGGACAGCCCGAAGCCGACAGCGACGTGGTCGATGAACTGATCGATTTGGACACCGGCGTGGGCGCACTCATCGGGTCGCGCATCGACGTCGGCTGCGTCGGCATCGGTCTCGACCAGAACAGCGATCTGCTGTCAAAGGTTGCATCGGCCTGTACGCCGAAGCAGAGGCAGATTGCCCGCATCAGCCGTGTAGACGACCTTTTGGTGAACAACAGCCTCTTCATCAAGGTTGATGCGAACGACAAACGCTATGAAGAGGCGATCCGCTCTTTCATCGACGTTGTATCTGGGAGCAGGTAAGTGGGTGAAGCTATTTACACACCAGCCTCCGAAGAAGTGCACAAGTGGGTCGCCCAAAAGCTCTCCAGCGGAACGGAGCGTGACGCCATCCTGAAAGCACTTGTTCATGGAAATTGGGATCCCAGGCTGATCGCAATCCACACTTGGGCGTCCGAACAAAAAAGCAAGGGCTGCCTGCCGGATGCCGTTCGCGACACCCTCATGAAGGCGGGGTGGTCAGCTGAGAATGCCCTGTGGGTCGTGTCGCAGCAGTATCCCGTAGCCGCGGCGAAGCCGCACCGTGGTCGACAACGGCACGCCTGGGGGCCGCGCGATGAATCGCGGCGCCG
>JBBQIB010000281.1:0-5816 GCA_038324515.1 Burkholderiales bacterium | reverse complement strand
GCGGCCACGGTCGTCGCGCCGTGGCCGTTGCGCAGGTAGTCCACGAAGAGCTTGCCGACCCGGTTGCCGGGTCCGCTCCTGGCCACGAACCGGGTCGGAATCACGCGGGCCAGATGCGCCACCACGGCCTTCGAGAACGCTTTGACCGTGTCGACCTTCAGCTTCGGCGCGAGCGGCACGACCACGTGCAAGCCCTTGCCGCCACTCGTCTTGAGCCAGCTCTGCAGCCCCAATTGCTGCAGAAAACCGCGCACCAGCGTGGCGGCCTCCTGGACGTGCGCCCAAGAGGTCCCTTCGCCGGGGTCGAGGTCGAAGATCATGCGGTCGGGCTTGTCGATGGTCTGGGCTGTCGAGTTCCAGGTGTGGAACTCGATGACGTTCATCTGTGCGGCTGCCGCCAGCGCCTGCGCTGTCGCCACCTCGAGCAGTGCGTCATGGCCTGGCCAAAGCTGCGGGTCCATGTCCCGCAGGCCCGGGATGGCGGTGCCCCCGGAATGCTTCTGGAAGAACAGCTGCCCGGCCAGGCCGGTCGGGCCGCGAACCCATGCGCAGGGCCGGCCCTTGAGATGGGGCAGCATGAAATCTGCGACCGACTCGTAGTAGCGCACCAGATCGAGTTTCGTCAGTCCCGTCGTCGTGTCGATGATCCGCTCGGCATGGCTGACCTTGATCGCGCTGGCGGTGGCGGTGGCTGCGCCGGCCGATGCCCCCTTGCCGACACCGTCCAGCAGCTTGGCGGTTTCCCTGCGTATGTTCTTCGGCGCCTGGTCATCGCGCAGCGCCACGTAAGCGGCGTGCCGGATCTGGCCGTCTGGGGTCCAGGCCGCAAATTCCACCTCGGCCACCAGCCTCGGCCTGACCCAGCGCTCGCTGCCTGCAACGCGCCTGGACCAGCGGCCTGGCTGGCTGGCGCCGGCACTGAAGGGCGTCTTCGCAACCGCCAGATGCATCAGCTTTTTCTTCAGCTCGGCGGCTTCGGCTGCACGCCATCCGGTGCCGACACTTCCCACCGACACCAGGTCTCCGTTGTCTGCATACACACCCAACAGCAAACTGCCGATCTGCGCCGAGCCATCGCTGCGGTCGGTGTAGCCAGCGACGACAAATTCCTGGCGCAGCTTGCACTTGAGCTTCAGCCAGGTCTCGGTTCGTCGCGACGCGTAAGGCGCATCGGCGCGCTTGGCCATCACCCCCTCCAGCCCCAACTTGCAGGCCGACGCCAAGACTGACGCTGGCTCGGCTGGGAAGTCTGCGCTGTACCTGACATGCTCGCTCGTGTTGTCGTCGAGGAACGCTTTCAGCAGCCGCCGGCGCTGGCCCAGCGCAACCTTGCGCAGGTCATAGCCCTCGAAGTAGGGCAGGTCGAACAGGAAGTAGTCGATGCCGGTGGACCGCGTTCGGCGGTCGAACGCGTTCTGCAGCTTGTTGAAGCTCGGCAGACCGTTCTCGTCGAGCACCACGATTTCTCCGTCGAGCCATGCGGAGCCGATGCCGAGTGCCTCCAACTCGGCCACCAGCCCTGGCATCTTGCGCGTCCAATCGCGGCCGCCACGCGTCATGAGCGCGACCTGGCCGTTGTCGATGCGCGCCATGATCCGGTAGCCGTCCAGCTTGATCTCGTAGAGCCAGTCGCCTGAAGAAGGAACGCCGGTCGCCAGTGTTGCCAGCTGCGGCTGCAGGCTGGCTGGTAGCGCAGCCTTGACGGCGCCGGGGATCGAAGCGCCCGGCCTGGCGTTGGCGGTCGTCACCGTGGCTGGGGGTGCCGTCGCCGCTGGCTGCGCCTGGAGTGGTTTTGCGATCACGCTGTCAGGCAGCGCCGTGATGACATCGAACTCGGACCTGGGCCGTGCGTACACGTCACCCCGCTTCTTGAAGAGAATCCACGGCTGCTGCTTGGCGGCCGGTTTGTCCCCGGGCTTGCCCCCAGGCTTGGCGATGTTGACGAGCTCCCACAGGCCCATCAGCTTTTGTCCGTGCAGTTTGAACAGCAGCTTGCCTTGGGCCAGGCCTTCGGCCGGGTCGCCAACCGCCTCCCACGTGCCGTTGTCCCACACAATGACCGTGCCGGCGCCGTACTGCCTGGGCGGGATGGTCCCTTCGAAGCTGCCGTAGCTCAGAGGATGGTCCTCGACATGCACGGCGAGGCGCTTGTCGGCCGGGTCCAGGCTGGGGCCTTTGGGCAAGGCCCAAGACACCAGCACACCTCCGAGCTCCAGCCGGAAGTCGTAGTGCAGGCGCCCAGCAGCATGCTTTTGCACAACGAACGACAGCTTGTCGCCGCTCGCTCCTTGTTCACCTCGGGGCTCGGCAGTGACGCCGAAATCGCGCTTGGCCCAGTACCCGGCCAGCGGGCCTGCCAGCGCCTCAGTCGCGGTCTTTGCCATGGCCAGGCCGAGGCCGGGTGCGACGTCCGTCACTGCGCTCCAGGCGCCGGTACGCGTTGAAGTGCCGCAATGCCCCTTTTCCATCGCCCTGGCCCTCCAGCAGCAGGCCGAGGTTGTAGTGGGCATCCGCGCAATGGCCGTCAATTCGCAAGGCTCGCCTGTAAGCGGCCACAGCATCGCCGAAGCGGTGTTGGTCTTCCAGCGCGATCGCGTGGTTGAAATGGATCAGCGGGTCATGGCCGACGGTCTGGACTGCGCGCTCGTACAGCGCCACCGCTTCATCGCATCGATCGGCCTCGCAGAGCATGGCGCCCAGGTTCAGACACGGTGCGGAACGACCAGGATCCAGATGGATGGCCTGACGGTAAGCAGCTTCAGCAGCCACCGGGTCCGCTTTCTCAAGCGCCTCACCCCGGCGGAACCAGTCGACTGATTCTGGCGACGCGTCTGTGCCTGTGGTTGTGCCTGTGGTTGTGCCTGTGGTTGCCGCTGTGGTTGCGCCTGTGGTTGCTTTCGGCAAGACCGACACGCTGCCAGCCACGCTCGCGACCTCGAAGTCCATGAGCAGCTGGCCCGTGTCTGCCTGCCATTGTCCGGACCGGTCTCGCACCACGACATCCGCGCCAACGGCCGTGATGCGCAGGCCGGTCAGCGGCAGCTCATCCGGCAACTGCGCCTTCAATCGGCTGAGTGCGCGCAGAATCTTGCGCGGTGAAATGTTCGCCTGTTGAAGCGTGAGCGCCGTGCGCAAAAGCATCAAATCCTGAAACGAAAATCGATGCGCGTTGCGTGGCCCGCGGGCGGGAACGACGAAACCCGCCGCGATGAGCCCTGTCACGGTCGTTCGTGACAGCCCAAGCAACTCTTGCACGCGCTTCAGGCTGAAGAGTGTCTCAGTCGATGGCTTGCTCACTTCTTGGCAGATTTGCGCGCTGGCGGGGTGGCGACTTCAGGCTCGGCTGCCGGCGCCCGCTTGGCACCTTTACGTTCCTTGGCCACCTCGGGCTGGATCATCGCCGTGACAGTCGACGACTTTTTCGCTGCGGGGGATTTGGGGGCAGCCGCCGCCGTGGCGGTCTTCTTCATCCCCAGACTGGCCTGCAAGGCCGCCATCAGGTCGATGACCTGAGCGCTGGCGGGTGCATCCTCGGAGTGTGTCGAGGCCACCACTTCCTGACCCGCAATCTTGGCGTCGATGGCAGCCAGCACACGCACCTTTTCTTCGTCCTTGAACTGCGTCGGGTCATACGCCGGCTCCGAGATCTGCTCGATGAGCTGCAGCGCGAGCCGCAACTCTGCTGTCGAGACTTCCACGGGCTCGATGGCCAACTCCTTGAATGAGCGGACCTCGTCGGCGTAGAGCAGTTGTTGCAGCACGAGCCCCTCGTCGGTCGCCCTGACCTGCACGACGTACTGCCTGGCCTTCCAGGCCCATTTGGCCAGCGCCGACTGTCCGCTGCTGCGCATCGCCTCCAGCAACAGGGCATAGGGTTTGCCTCCACGTTTGTCAGGCGCCAGCAAATAGGCCTTGTCGTAGTAACGAGGGTCGACCGATTTCTCAGGCACGAACGACACGATGTCGATGACATGGCTGCTGCCTTCATCGAGCTTCTTCAGCTCTTCGGCCGAGAACAGCACAAATTTGTCCTTCTCTACCTCGTAACCTTTCACCATCTCGGACCGCGCCACGACGGTCTGGTCCTTTTCGGAGATGTACTGCTGCTTGACGCGGGACCCGTCCTTTGCCAAGAGGTTGAACTTGACGCTGGCGGCGCTCTCGGTTGCCGCATAGAGGCGTACGGGAATCGACACCAGGCCAAAGCTGAGGTTGAGTGAAGCCATCGAACGTGCGGCCATGGGCTGGAATCCTTTCAGAGGGTGGGCTCGAAAGTGTTCAGGGGTGCTTCACAGCGTCGTGCGGGGCGACTTGGAGGGCGATGCGAATCGCCTCCTCCAGTTTCCCC
Organism: Burkholderiales bacterium; assembly: GCA_038324515.1. Lineage (GTDB taxonomy): Bacteria > Pseudomonadota > Gammaproteobacteria > Burkholderiales > Burkholderiaceae_C > Rubrivivax. The sequence continues at coordinate 1,468 of JBBQIB010000281.1, read as the reverse complement.
AGGCCGAAAGAGGCATCCACTGGCGCACCGTTCAGAAAGAAGGCGGGTGTGGCTCGAACGCCGTTGCGCTCGCCGGCGCGGCGGTGTTCCTGGACCCTTTGCGTGTAGATACGGTCTGCCATCTCGGCGTTGAAGCGGTTCATGTCGAGGCCGATGGATTGCGCATGCCGGGTCATCCGCGCCAGCGCCAGGTGATGCGGCTGGCTGAACAGCAGGTGGTGCATGGCCCAGAACTGGCCTTGCGCGGCAGCCGCTTCGGCGGCCTCGGCGGCCAATTCGGCTTGCGGGTGCACCTCCATCAGCGGGAAGTGTCTGAACACGAAACACAGGCGCTTGCCGCAGGCCTGGAGGAGGTGTTGCATCAGCGGCTCGGCCTGAATGCAGGCCGGACATTCGTAACCGCCGTATTCGAGCAGCGTCAGGCCCGCGCGCGCGTCGCCCAGCACGTGATCGGCGGCGGCCAGCGCTGCTGCGGGCATCTGGGTGTCGTTTGCGTTTTTCACTGAAACCTTTCGGACAGGGATGGATTCAGGCATCGGCTTCGGGGCCGTGCAGGTCGTCGCGCTTGCGTTTTTGCAGGTCCAGGCCGCGGTCGGGCGATTCGGCTGTTTGCTGGGTGGTAGTTCCCGGGGGAATCAGCTCCTCGATCACAAAAGAGCCGTAGTGCTGCGCGCGGGTGGCATGCGTGCGCTGGGCGACCTCGGTGACGAGTTCAACGCGTTCAGAGTCGGCGGCTCTGACGACGACAAAGCTCTGGCCCTGCAGAGCCAGCGCCAGGTGGGCCTTGACGAGGTTCAAGTTTTGCCCCAGCGAAGCCAGACCGCTGGCATTGCCGATGTCAATTTCCGCCTGCTCCCGCATCTCGCCGGGCGTGTAGCGCGAGACATCCGAATCGCCAAAGCCGGCGTCTCGCAATGCGCTCACGGCAGCGTCGGAATCGGCGGCGGTCTCGAAAGACATCAGCACGTGGTCCACGGGCTTGAAGACGCCGAAGGCGGTGGGGTGGGGATTCATGGGCATGGTGGGGTCTCTCCGGATAGGCCAGTGGATAGGCCAGTGGATAGGCCAGCAGTCGCCCGCTACTCGGGCACCCCGAACTTGCCCGAAGTTGTGGCCGCAGTCAGTGCGACAACGCACACAACGCACACAGCACACACAGCGCGCACCAACGCATTCAAGCGACACCACCGCCGATGCACTGGGAGCGCCGGCGAAAACAGCTTCGATCCAAGGTGCGCTACCGAACAGACGCACATCGCAGGCGCATTCAGTCTCCAGGGCGAAAGGTGCCCATGCACTCTGGCTCCAGCGAGGAAGAAACACCGGATGATCCGCTCGCATGAGTTCTGCGACGCTGCCGACCGCACGAGCTTGGCAGCACACGGCAGGCCCGCGCGTCGCAAGATCTCTCGCGCCAGGCAGACTGCTCGTGCGACTTCGGCTGCATCGCCAGGCTGACCCGTGCCCT
>JBBQIB010000280.1:0-5817 GCA_038324515.1 Burkholderiales bacterium | reverse complement strand
GTGGCGTAGGCGGCTTCGTTGATGCCGTTTTGGCTTTCTTCGTCGTCATGTCGTCACCTCCAAGAATCCAGGGCACCGCTGCAGCAACACCGCCATGTCGCTGCCCACGTCGGGCGCCGAAATTCCGGCACGCCGATGGTTGCCGCAGCGGCCGGGCCGGTAGTGGCTGCACTCCACGCACGCAACACGTTCGTCTTGTTGCCTGTCGCGCAACGTCAGCCGTTCGGCCAGGTCATCGGCGTCATGGCCGGTCAGGCCACGCTGCCGCAGGGCCGCAGCGCGGGCCTGAAACCGGGATATCTCGGCGTCATCCCAGCCGGTAGCGTGGCAAGTGTCGGCGCCGGCTGGCGTGAGTTTGTAGGGCCGATCCTGGGCCTTGCTGGGCGCCTTGCCGGTGTAGCTGGCGCAGGTGCTCGCATATCCGGCCGGCGGCCACACGATGCCGAACGACTCCACCAGTCCGGCGGCCACCGGGTCAGCGCAGGTGCCACGCACCAGCCGGTGCTGGCAGTCGCCACAGGTGCGCGCCGGATCGTTCGCCGGTTGCAATTCCGGCGCTACCCACTGCGGGGTTACTGCCAAAACTGACAGAACCCCCCTTCCGTCAGTTTTGGCAGTGCTACCGGTGACGGTTTGTAGATTTTCGCGGGCCAGCCGCTGCGCCCACTTACCCACGTCGCGCCCCTTCGGCCAGGCTGTAAATCGTGGTCGGCCTGCCGCCAGTGTCGGCCGTGGTTTCGTTCAGCCACGCATGCGCCGCCAGCATGTCGAGTGCTTCGGCCACGGTCTCGCGTTCGCTCAAGCCCGCCCACTGATTCCGGTACACATCGCGAGCTGTGAACGGATCAGGCAACGCGCCGGCCTGGGCCTTGTGCAGCAGCGCCCGTGCCGCCTTCACCGCAGCCCGCCGGCCGCTGGCGTGCAACCTGCGCGCGTGGCTCTCGAAATACTCGGCCAGCGCCAGCGCCCGCACCGTGGCCCGCAGGCATACCGGGCCGGTGCCGCCGTCGATTACGTGCAGGCCCAACGCCAGCGCCGGTACGTGGTGGCGAAACTTGGACAGCGCGCCTTCAAGCCCTTCGTTATCGGCCGCTCGAATGGTGCGCTCGAAGTCACCGCGCCACTCGCCAAACACGTCGCGCGCATCGTCGGCAAAGCGCAGGAACGGGAGACCCCGCACATCGCCGGCTGCATCGGTGTCGTGCTGCGCCGCCAGCGCCGCCGCGTCGAGTTTGTCCAGCCGATCAAAGACAGACCACGCCGCGTGCTTTGCCGGTGTCTCGGGCCAGCGGTCAACCTCGCGCCAGTCGCCTGGGGTGTCGGGCCAGGCGATCAAAAAACGGTCAAGCATGCCGTCATCAGCAGCACCGCGCCGTGCCTGCCGCATCAAGTCACCCAGCGGGCCAGGCTGGATGCAGCCGATCATGCTCAGGCGCACATCTTCAATCGTGGTTGTGCCGCGCAGCACACGGTCGAAGACATAGCGGCCACCGCTCCACGCCTGCAGGTAGAACCCGCGTGCCGGGGCTTGTTCTTCACGCGCGAGGTGGAGGAAAAGGCCGCGCATCTCATCGCGTACTGACAGCACGCCATCGGGGTTTTCAGACAGCACCATGCCGAGCTTTTCATAGGTCAGGTCGTTGACCATGTAGCGCTGCCAGGTCGGCGCCAACGGTTCTTCACCGGTCAGGTGCTCGCGAACATCGGCCCCGCGATCAGTCTTGAGCATCTTCTTCGCCGTGGCCTCGCCGGCTTCGCTGCTCAGCTTGTGCGCGAGTAGCTCCACCTTGAAGGATTCCATCTCTGCCGCGTGCGCCATCGCCGAACGTGCTTCCATGCGGTCAAGCGGCGCCAGCGCTTGTTGCATGGCGGGCGACTTCATGAGACCTGGGCGGCCCACGATCAGCGCCCACAGGTTTGCACGCTCAAGCCACTCGGTGCGCGCCTGCGGCCGGATAGCCACCCGGCGGGCCACCAGTGACGCGGCACCCACCAGCATCGGCACCGCCACGAAATCAGGCGGGCAGTGCATGCGCTCTGACACGTCGGCCACCCACGGCCGGAAGGCATCAGGCAGTGCGTCGAATGGGAAAGCTTCAACGGGCGCCAGTTCGTCGGGCAAGGCTTGCGGCGCCGGGGTCAGTGACGCATCGCCGGCCAGCCGCAGCCGCGCCAGGTCTTTCGGAACGGCACTCATGCTGCGGGCCCCTCAATCGGCCCTGCGCCGCGCGCGGCCCACACGTCGCACCAGTCGGTGCCGGGGTCGCTCGGCGTCAGCACGTCGCACTGCAGCCGCGCCCCCAACGCACGAGCTCGCAAGGTGTCGGTGGCCTCGCGCCCAGCCTTGTCGTGGTCGGCAAAGATCACCAGTCGCTGCACGCCGCCTGGCCATCGCCACGTCGCGAGGTTGCCGGCACAGTAGGCGGCCACCGTGGGCACGCCTGACGCGCACCAGGCGGCCAGCGCCGTCTCGATCCCTTCGGCGATACCCACCACGCCGCGCGCCGGCGTGTGCAGAGGGATGCAAGCGCCCGCCAGCGGCCCGGCAGTGCCTGTCAACTTCTTCGGGCTTGGTACATCAGCCTTTCGGCCATCCGCCGCCAGGTAGGTGCGATGCAGGGCCACCGTGCGCCCATCCGGCGCGACTACGGGCGCCACCAACGCAGGGAAGGTGCCCAGTTTGTCGGCGCCTTGCCAATAAGGCAGCGCCCGATGAAAGCGCAGCGCCTGAGGCAGCGGCCACACGCCGCCTAACCCACGCCGCTTGAGATACAGCGTGCAGGGGTCGCCCGGCACCAGCGGCACGCACTGCGCCCACGCCTGGGAGATGCGCTGCGCATTCTCTGCCCACTGCTGGCGCTGCTGGGTCTCGCGCTCTGCAGTCGCCGCCATGACTTGCCGGGCTAGCTCGGTGCGCTCCTCGCGCGTCATCGTTGCCCGCTCGGCCGCGCTCCATGTCTCGCTGACACCTTGCCGGTAGCAGCCGAACACGCCACCGCGCAGATCATCGAATAGCTTGTACCAGCCGGCGGAGTCACCGCGCCGCTCGCTGGTGGCGAAGCGCTGGAAACGGCCAGGCTCGATGCACTCTGGCGCATGGCCCAGCACAGCCAAAACTGCGGCGCGGAATGAATGCGACACGTCAAACATGGCGGCCACCCAGCGCTTTCTCGATGACGCGGGCGAACCCGTACAGCGTCGCGCCGTACATCATCGAAACGATCACCGCCAGCTCGCCAGGATCGGCCTGCTGTGCCTGCAGTCGCGCCAGGTAGTCGCGGGCTTTCGTTTCGCCGTCGATTACCTGCAGTGCCTGCCCAGCAACACGCACAGGCGCACTCATCCCCGCCCCTGGGGCGTAGTCATTTGCTTGCATGGTGGCCCCCTTAGACGGCGGGGGCCGTGCTGCGCTTTGCCGCCGCTGCAGCCGTAGCGCCAGCAGTGCGCGCAGCCACGTCCTGTTCAGGGTTCGCCAGGGCCTGCCGTAGTTGGCCCACAGACCACACCGTCACGCCGCCGCGCTTTGTAGGCGCAGGCAGCCTGCCGTCGCGGCTCCACCGCCAGATAGTCGGCACGCTCACGCTGAACAGCGCGGCCACTACTGGCACACGCGCGCTGGCACTGTCGGGCAGCTTGTCGAAGTGTTGAAGCGCCGCATGGATCGGCGGGTTGCCGTCCTGGGTGAATGACGCCGGGATCGGCGCGAGTGCGCCTTGAATCTTCTTAGCCATAAGGCCTCTCACGTTGATGGTTGTCAAAACGTGAGCGCCTACGCTTCAACCCTCTAGCCGCACAGGTCGGCTTTCGGGTTAAATTCGCAACGTCTTCCCGCCAAGTTAGACATTGCGCCTCGGCGCTCTCAGAAAGCCCGGCTTGTGCATCAACCACAGGCCGGGCTTTCACCCTTTTGTGTCCGATGCGGCCTTACCGGGCAGTCGCCGCAGTGGCTAGGAGGTATCCACCCCACCACGGCTTGCACCGAACTATACGGATGGGTGAGTGCTCGAGAACACGCTGTTTTCGATGCCAATTGCGGAAGGCGCGTCGAGTGCCTGGGTAACAGACCTACGCGACACTGCGCCCGCATGGATGCCCTCGTGCATGCTGTGCTTGCGTCCCTTGCTGGTCTTGTATGGCAGTGCCATGCATGTAGGCGCCGCAGTCCTTGTGGATGTACTTGGCAATTGCTAACGCGGCTGTTCTTCATCAACTCGACACTGATCCTGTAGAAGTCGGCCCCTTGCATCCGCTTGCGAATCTGCTCACCGTCGCTGCCCCAAATGGAACTAGCCGCGTGCACTGGCCAGCTCGATCACCTGCCCCCTCGTTTCCGCACGCGCCAAAAACGCCGCCCAATCGGCCATCATCAGCGTGCGCTTTTGGAACAAGTCACCGCGCCGATAAGCCGCTTCCACCTTGTCACCGATGGCGTGAGCCAGGGCCATCTCTGCCACGTCGCGCGGGTAGTTCGTGCGCTCTGCAGCCCAGTCACGGAAGGTGCTGCGGAAACCGTGAGGCACGGCCGGCACCTGCATACGGCGCAGCACTGCGGTAAGCGTCATGTCCGACAGTGCGCCGCCGCGTGGCGCAGGAAACACGAGCTCGGTGCCGGCCATCTTCGGCAATGCCTGCAGCAGCGCCAGCGCCGCATCAGACAGCGGAACCCTGTGTTCCTTGCCCGCCTTCATGCGCGTAGCTGGCACGGTCCAAACCTTAGCGTCCGGATCAATCTCGGCCCACGTCGCACCGCGTACCTCGCCGCTGCGCGCAGCCGTCAGGATCACGAATTCCAGCGCGCGGGCGCCCATGCCGTCAGCGTCGCGCAGGCGGGCCATGAAGGCGCCAACGTCGCCCACGGGCAGGGCTGCATGGTGTTCGCGGTTGTTGACCTTGGAAGGCTTCGGCAGCAGCTTGTCCAGATGCCCACGCCACCGGGCAGGGTTCGCGCCGTCGCGCAGGCCACGGGCGCCGGCCCAGTCCAGCACAAGCTCGATGCGGCCACGCAGGCGCACGGCGGTTTCGTTCGTGGTGGCCCACAAGGGCTCGATCACCTGCATGACGTGTGAGAGCTTCACGTCGCGCACCAACAGTGCACCAAACACCGGGTAGGCGTGCTGCTCCAGGGTGTTGCGCCACTGCTGGCGATGCTTGGAGTTCTTCCAGGCTTCGCCGTGGGCCTTGATGTAGCTTTCGGCGCATTCCTTGAAAGTCTTAGCTTCGGCCATAGCCGCGCGCAGGGCGCTTTGCGCTTCCTGCTGGCGCTGGATCGGATCAACACCCTGCCTGATCAGTTCGCGGGCAGCGGTCGCGGCCTCGCGCGCCCTCGCCAGCGTCATGCCTGATGCCGAGTAGGCACCTAGCCCCATGTCGCGCCGCTTGCCACCGATAACAGCGCGCAGCGTCCAACTACGGGCGCCGGATGGCGTCACCTGCAGCGCCAGGCCGGCCACGCCACCAACAAAGTGCAGGCCAGGCTCGGCCAGCTTGCCCACTGCCAGGGCGCCAAGTTCTTTCGCTAGCTTCGGCATCGCATCCTCCAATCCACCGACCCATCATCAGTGGTGAGATTGGATGATATGCGCTGATCCGGTCTAACGCTATCTCAGGATGTTGTACCAATGAAGACGTGGCAAGGATGCACCGCGATGCACCGGCCTAAAGTTCGATATCGGGGGACACCGCCTCCGCCAGCATCCCCTTTGGACAGGCCCCCTGATGGGAATCACGGGGCCTGTTTTCATAGGCAAATTGGCGCCAATGCAGTCCCGCCCACTCCCACCAAGTCCCGCTGAATCTCACGATTTTTAAGGGGGTACT
>JBBQIB010000279.1:0-5873 GCA_038324515.1 Burkholderiales bacterium | reverse complement strand
CGCAAGCCTTGGTGGAAACGCCGCCGCGCGTGCAGGGCGTGATCGTCGTACGCCACACCGCACAAGCCGATCTGGTGTGGCGGCCCGAGCGCGACCTCTGGAGCCACGCGCTGACCGATGCTGCGCTGCTCGAGCTGCTGGACGCAGCGCGCCGGCTCGGCTTTGATCTGGCCGATGAAAAGGCACTGTTGGCGCTGCCCGATGCTGACCTGGTGCGTGTGATTTGGTCGGTCTGCCCGCCGCTGCCGCTGGACGCGGAGTTCCCGCTGTTCTTCATCTACACCTCGGGCTCTACCGGCAAGCCCAAGGGCGTGGTGCATGTGCACGGCGGCTACACCGCAGGCCTGGCCTACACCATGAAGGTGGCTTTCGACGCCCGGGCGGGGGATGTCTTTTATGTCGTGGCCGACCCAGGCTGGATCACCGGCCAGAGCTACTTGCTCAGCGCCACGATGAGCACACGCTGCACCGGCATCCTGGCCGAAGGCGCGCCGACGTTTCCGCATGCTGGGCGCTATGCCTCGATCATCGAGCGTTACAAGGTCAACATCTTCAAGGCCGGTGTGACTTTTCTGAAGGCCGTGATGGCCGACGCGCAGAACGTCGCCGATGTGCGGGGCTACGACCTCGGCACGCTGCGCGTGGCGACTTTCTGCGCCGAGCCCACCAGCCCTGCGGTGCAGCAGTTCGGCATGGACTTGATGACGCCGCAGTACATCAACAGCTACTGGGCCACCGAGCATGGCGGCATCGCCTTCACGCACTTCTTCGGCAATGCCGACTACCCGTTGCGGGCCGACGCCCACACCTGGGCCTTGCCGTGGATCATGGCCGATGTGCGATTGGGCGAGCGCAACGATTGGCGGCGCACGGAGGACGGCGAAAAAGGTGAGATCGTCATCACCGCCCCGTACCCTTACCTGGCGCGCACGGTGTGGGGCGACGACGCCAACTTCCGCGTCGAGAACGGCGCCGTGGTGGGCCATTGGCGCGGGGACGCCGAGCGCTGGCAGCAGACCTACTGGAACCGCTGGGCCGGCGGTTTTGTCTACACGCAGGGTGACTTTGCGGTGCGCCACGCCGACGGCAGTTTCAGCCTGCATGGCCGCAGCGACGACGTCATCAACGTCAGCGGCCACCGCATGGGCACCGAGGAGATCGAAGGCGCGATCCTGCGCGCCAAATCGCTGGACCCTGATTCGCCGGTGGGCAACGTCATCGTGGTCGGTGCGCCGCACCGCGAAAAAGGCCTGACGCCGCTGGCCTTTGTCAAACCCAGCGCGGGCCGCAAGCTCAGCGTCGAAGACAAGCGCAAGCTGGCTGAGCTGGTGCGCCAGGAAAAGGGCGCCGTGGCCGTGCCCAGCGACTTCATCGAGGTCAGCCAGTTTCCTGAAACACGCAGCGGCAAGTACATGCGCCGCATGGTGCGTGCGCTGGTCGAAGGCCAGCCGGTGGGCGACGCCACGACGCTGAAGAACCCCGAGAGCCTGGACGAGTTCAAGCGGGTGATCGAGACCTGGCAGCGGCGCCAGCAGCGCTCCGACGAGCAGCAGCTGTTTGAGCGTTACCGCTATTTCAAGGTGCAGTACAACGCGCTGGATCAGGGACCGGCGCAGGGCCCGGCACACGGGCCGGCCCAGGGACAGGCGCCTGGCCCGGCCCGTCTGGTGGCCACCGTGTTCATCAGCAACCCCCCAGTCAATGCCTTGAACGAGCGGGCGCTGGACGAGCTGGCCATCGTGGTCGGCCACCTGGCGCGCCGCGACGAGGTGGCGGCGGTGGTGTTCACTGGCGAAGGCACGGCCAGTTTCGTGGCAGGTGCCGACATCCGGCAGTTGCTGGAAGAGATGCATACGGCAGAGCAGGCGCGCGCTTTGCCCAACACCGCGCACCTGGCGTTTCGCAAGATCGAGCGCATGGGCAAGCCTTGCATCGCCGCCATCCAGGGTGTGGCTTTGGGTGGCGGCATGGAGTTTGCGCTGGCCTGCCATTGGCGCATCGCCGAGCCCGGCGCGCGCTTTGGTCAGCCCGAGATCCGTCTGCGCCTGCTGCCCGGCTACGGCGGCACGCAGCGCCTGCCGCGCCTGCTCGGCAGCCGCCGCGGCGCCGCCGGTCTGGTCGATGCGCTGGAGATGGTGCTGGGTGGGCGCAGTTTTTCTGCCCAGCAAGCCTTGGCTTTTGGCGCCATCGACGCCATCACCGCGCCTGACCAGGATGTGTTGAGTGCTGCGCACGCGGCGGTGCGCGAGTGGGCCGCTCGCGACAGCGCTCCTCGGCCAACAGGTGCAGCCTCGGAGACCCCTTCAGACGCTTCAGACGCTTCAGACGCTGTGGATCGTTCAAAACATACATGTCGTTTGGGCCATGCCTGGGCCGAGCGCAAGCGCTGGCTGGCGGACTGGGACCAGCCTTCGCCCTTGTCTCTGGAGACCGCGCTGGCCGACCCGCATCTGCAGATGATCCAGCGCCAGTTGCTGCACAGCGGCCGCGCTGGCGCTTTAGACCGCGTACTGCTGGCGCTGCGCACCGGCTGGCAACAAGGTTTCGAAGCCGGGCTGCGTGCCGAGGCCGAGCTCTTTGCCCAGGCCGTCGTTGACCCCGAAGGCGGCAAGGCCGGCATCGCGATGTTCATGGACAAGACGAGCCCGGCCCTGCCGATCCGGCGCGGTGGCGTCAATCGGGTGGCTGAGCAAGCGCCACGTATCCAGGCCTTGATAGAAGCAGGCAGCCTGCTGCCGATGGGTGCGCCTTTCTTCCCCGGCATCACACCGCTGCCGCGCTGGCAGTTTGGCCAGGGCGTGCCGCGCGACCCCGAAACTGGCGAGCCGCGATTTGGCCAGCCCAGCAAGTCCGAGCAAGAGCTGCTGGTGCCGGTGGAGCCGCCAGAGCCCAACGAAGCGCTGGTCTACGTGCTGGCCAGCGAGGTCAATTTCAACGACATCTGGGCGCTGACGGGGGTGCCGGTGTCGCCTTTTGACGGCCACGAAGAAGATGTGCAGATCACCGGCAGCGGCGGCGTGGCGCTGGTCGCGGCCCTGGGCAGCGAGGTGCGGCGCGAAGGGCGGCTGAAAGTCGGTGATCTGGTGGTCATCTATTCGGGCCAGAGCGAGTTGCTGTCGCCACTGGCCGGGCGCGACCCGATGTTTGCCGGATTTTCGATCCAGGGCTACGAGACGCGTACCGGCAGCCACGCCCAGTTTCTGATCACGCAGGCGCCTCAACTTCACCCGCTGCCCGCTGGCTTGCCGCTGGAATCTGCCGGCGCTTATGTGCTCAACCTGGGCACCGTCTCGCGGGCGCTGTTCACGACCCTGCAAGTGGTGCCCGGCCGCAGGCTGTTTGTCGAAGGCGCGGCCACCGGCACCGGGCTGGATACGCTGAAAAGTGCCCACCGCGCCGGCCTGGCCGTGACCGGGCTGGTCTCCAGCCCGGCGCGTGCCGAGTCCATCCGCAGCGAGGGCGCTGTAGGCGCCATCGACCGCAGCGAGAGCTGCTTCAAGTCGCTGTTCACGGCCGTGCCTGAAGAAGGTGCTGAAGGTGCTGAACGTGCTGCAGCCTGGGAGGCTGCTGGCCAGCCTTTGCTGGAGGCCTACCGGCAGATCAACGGCGGCCGGCTGGCTGACTTTGCGGTGTCACATGCCGGTGAGACGGCGTTTCCGCGTTCATTCCAGTTGTTGGCCGAAGGCGGATCGATTGCCTTTTATGGGGCTTCGTCTGGTTACCTGCTGAGCTTTGTCGGCAAGCCGGGCCATGTCCCACCCGCCGAGATGCTGCGCCGCGCCGGCGCCCGCAGTGGCGAGGCCGTGCTGCTGTACTACGGCATGGCCGACCGCGCTTTGGTCGACCCAGCGGGCCTGGAGAGCATCGAAGCCTTGCGCGAGTTTGGCCTGCGCACCGTGGTGGCCACGCGCACCGATGCGCAGCGCGAGTTCGTGTTGTCGCTGGGCTTTGAAGACGCCTTGGCCGGTGTGGTGGCGATTGAGGACATCCAGCGCCGCCATGGCCAGCAGTTCCACTGGCCCACGACGATGCCCAGGCTGCCCGATGCCAGGCGCGAGATCGAGAGCTTTCGCCACGCAGTGCGTGATTTCACCGATCGCACGCTCAAGCCCTTCGGCGCAGCTGTCGGCGCCTTGTTGCGCAGCCAGGACAACCCGCGCGGCGCGCCCGACATCGTGTTTGAGCGTGCAGGGCACGACGCTTTGGGCGTCAGCACCGCGCTGGTCAAGCCTTTCACCGGCCGCGTGCTGTATGCCGAGGACATGCAATCACGCCGTTATGCCTTCTACGCACCGCAGGTCTGGACGCGCCAACGCCGCATCCTGATGCCCACTGCCACGATCCTGGGCACGCACTTGTGCAACGCCTACGAAGTGACACGCATGAACGACATGATCGCCGCCGGTTTGCTGGAAGTCACACCGCCCACCGTGGTGCCGTGGCAAGAGCTGCCTGCTGCCCATCAGGCGATGTGGGACAACACACACACCGGCGCCACCTACCTGGTCAACCACGCGCTGCCGGCCATGGGCCTGGACAGCCGCGACGCGTTGTTCGAGGCCTGGGCCGCAGCAACACAAACATGAGCAGCCCTTGCTGCGATGGCCGCGACGGCTGACATAAAGAATTTCACAGCAAACTGGAGAGGGATCGTATGGAGGCGAATTCGGGTAGCCATGCCGGCACTGGCGCTGGCAATCACGCTGGCAATCACGCTGGCTCAGGACGTTTGCGCGGCAAGGTCGCGCTGATCACCGGCGCAGCCGGCAATCTGGGCGGTGAAATCGTTCGCGCCTACCTGCGCGAGCAGGCGGTGGTCATCTTCAGTGGCCGCACGGCGTCCAAGCTGGAGGCAGCGCGCCTGGCCGCGCTGGCCGACACGGGCGCCGCGCCAGAGATGGCCGATGTGGTCGTCATCGACGGCGCCGACCCGGCGAGCGCACGTGCCGGCATCCAGGCCATCATCGAGCGCCACGGCCGGCTCGACATCGTCATCAACAACGCCGGCACCACCGGCCCGCGCCAGGCGCTCACGCAAGTACCGATGACGCCTGGCGAGCTGGAAGCGCTGCGGGCCGCCGGCAGCGTCGACAACGAGACCCTGGCGCAAAGCGCACGCAACATCCTGGGCGTGGTCTGGAACGTGATGCGTGCTGCTGCACCGCATCTGAAGGAAGGTGCTTCGGTCATCAACGTCTCGACCATCTTCTCGCGCACCGAGTATTACGGGCGCACCGCCTATGTGGTGCCCAAGGCGGCGCTCAATGCCCTGTCGCGGCAGATGAGCGAAGAGCTGGGCCCGCTGGGGGTGCGTGTCAACACGCTGTTCCCCGGCCCGACGCGCAGCGAGCGCATCCGCAGCGTGTTTGCAACCATGGACCAGTTGCAAGGCGCAGAAGCTGGCAGCACGGCCGACAAGTTCTTCAAGAAGATGAGCCTGGCGCGCAGCATCGAAGGCGAGCCGCTGAGCAAGACCTTTCCGCTGCCGCGCGACATCGCGCACACGATGGTATTTTTGGGCAGCGACGAGTCGGCGGCCTTCAACGGCCACGACTTCGAGCCCACCCACGGCATGCGCGTGCGGCGCGAGAGCCGCAGCACCTGGGTCAGCCGTCCCACACTGCGCACCGTGGATGCCAGCGGCCAGACGGTGATCGTGTTTGCAGGTGACCAGACGGCAGATGCGGTGGCCATTGCGTGCATGCAGGTCGAGGCCGGCGCCGACGTCATCCTGGGGCTGAGCCGCGAAAGCGACTGCCAGCAAGCCCGCGAGCAGGTGGCACGCGCAGGATTGCAAGCGCGCATCCGGGTGCGGATGTGCGACCGCATGGACGGCACATCCTTGGCTGCGGCCCTGGCCCCGTCGCGTGGCA
>JBBQIB010000278.1:0-5882 GCA_038324515.1 Burkholderiales bacterium | reverse complement strand
GACTATTTGCAGGCGTGCAAAGACAGTCCGGACGCGCTGGTGAAGGCGAGCCGCTGAATTTGTGCTGCCTAACGTAATATGCACCAGCCCATCAAGCCGTAACGGGTTGGCCTAAATCGGCAAGGGAGGGAGGAGAGAAACACGTGAACTCCCTCTTTGGCGGGACTGCTTTGACCCCGTGAGGGGTGATTGATCGGGTGCGTTAGGCAGCCTAAATTTTGGCGGATGAACACATCTCGACAAAATTGCCCTCAGCAGACGAATTCTGCAACAGAACCGGGTTCGCTCAGCGCTTCAGACGCGCCGAAATGCAACCTGCCAGGCGAGGAAGGCCCTGGCTCAGGCGCGCCCACGCCCACGCCCACGCCCACTTCCACGCCAACGCCAACGTCATTTCAGCCGATCGCCTCAACCCCTGAGGCTCCAGCCGTCACTGCCGTAGGACCGCAGCCACGGCCACGGGACTCTGACAGCAACCGTCAACGTCACGGCTCAAATCGAGAGCGCGTTGGCCCCAAGGGCGATCCTTGGCTTTCAGTCGGCCCCACCCCTTTCCTCTGGCCCGAAGGGGTCACTCGGACGCGCAATCCTGCTGCTTCGACCCTGCCTGGCTCTGTGGTGATGCCTGCAGCCACCACAATGCAATCGCAGCCACCATCCGCTCGGGCCGGGGCCGGCAGCGCTGCCGCTTCCTCCCTCTCAATGCCGGCCAATGCAGCGCCCGCCATCGTGATACCGCCTTCAGCCGCGTCGGCGCGCGGGGTTCGCGCGCTCGACCTGCTCACCACACCCGATTCGCCCGACAGGCCCGCATCTCCAGTGTCGTTGCAAAGACTGCCAAGCTCAGCAAGGGCCTCTGCCTCTCAGCGGCCAACACCCATGCAGCCGCAAGAAGATGTGCGTGGCCGTCCTGAGCTGCCTGATTCGCGCTCGGGCGGCCCATCGCGACGTGGCAGTCAGCGGGGCGCTTTCAAGCCTTCTGGGGCTTCTCGGGCTTCAAGCGCCGCTGGCGTGCCTGGATCACCACCACAGCCATTGGCCGCGCCGGCCGCCGAATCTGAACTTACGTCCATCCAGCCAAAACTGCTGGATCAGGTACGCCGCGAAATACGTTTGCGCCACTACGCCATCCGCACCGAAGATGTCTATGTCGATTGGGTGAGGCGATTTGTCCTTTTCAACAACAAGCGCCATCCGCGTGGCATGGGGCCAGCCGAAGTGGCTGCTTTCTTGAGCTATCTGGCCACCGACCGCCAGGTAGCGCCATCCACCCAAGGGCAGGCCAAGGCCGCGATCCTGTTCTTGTACAAAGTGGTGCTGCGGATGCATTTGCCATGGTTGGGCGAAGTGGTGTCAGCCAAGAGTAATCGTCGGCTGCCCGTGGTGCTGACCCCCACCGAAGTGCGAGAGCTGTTGGGCCAGATGAGCGCCACCACCGGCTTGATCGCCTCGTTGCTTTACGGCACCGGCATGCGGCTGCTGGAGGCTTTGCGGTTGCGCGTCAAGGATGTGGAGTTTGAGCGCCGCGAGATCCTGGTGCGTGATGGCAAAGGCGGCAAAGACCGCGTCACGGTGCTGCCCGAGAACTTGATCTTGCCGCTGCAGCAACAAATCGCCAAAGCCAAAGCCCAACATCTGCACGACTTGTCCTTGGGCTTCGGCGAAGTCTGGTTGCCACACGCTCTGGACCTCAAATATCGGTACGCGGCTCGTACTTCGGGCTGGCAGTGGGTCTTCCCCAGCGCCAAGCTGTCAGTCGATCCACGTGCTGCGCCCCCTGCGCACTCTGCACAATCTGCAGCAGCTTCGCGCGCCAAGCCAACTGCCACGACAAGCCAAACTTCTGCCCTTGATGAGAGTGAACCTCAAAACACTGGCCGGCAGGCAGAGTCAGACCGCAGCGAACCTGCTCCGCTCAAGTTGCGGCGTCACCACCTGAACGAAGTCTCGGTACAAAAAGCCGTGTCACAGGCCGCACGCCGCGCGGGCATTGACAAGCCTTGCTCGCCTCACACCCTGCGTCACTCTTTTGCCACCCACTTGCTGCAGTCGGGCTACGACATCCGCACGGTGCAAGAGTTGCTTGGCCACAGCGATGTGTCCACCACCATGATTTACACCCACGTGATGAACCGCGGCGGTCGGGGCGTGCGCAGCCCTTTGGATCAGATCTGAGGGCAGCTCGGCCAGAGACAGCGGGCCTTGGCCACCCTCTGGTTAAGCCCCTGTCACCAGGCAACTTTTGCGGCGATGATGCGGCCCTTGATGCGCTTTCACGCGCTTTCACCCACTCTCACCTGATCACTCCCCCGCCCCATGGACTCTTACCTTCTGGCCCTGGACCAGGGCACCTCCAGCTCGCGCAGCATCCTGTTTGATGGCAGCGGCCGGCTGGTGGCTTCGGCGCAGCGCGAGTTTGCGCAGATCTTTCCGCAGCCTGGCTGGGTCGAGCATGACCCGATGGCGTTGTGGCAGACGCAACTCGCCACCGCACAAGAGGTGCTGGCCAAAGCCGGCTTGCAGGCCTCGGCAGTCAAGGGCATCGGCATCACCAACCAGCGCGAGACCACGATCGTCTGGAACCGCAAGACCGGCCAACCGATCCACAACGCGATCGTCTGGCAAGACCGTCGCACCGCGCAAACCTGTGCGCAGCTGCGCGCCGATGGCGTCGAACCCCTGTTCAAGCAAAAGACCGGACTGCTGCTGGATCCCTATTTCTCGGGCACCAAACTCAAATGGATCCTCGATCAAGTGCCAGGGGCGCGGGCTGCCGCCATGCGGGGCGAATTGGCCTTTGGCACAGTCGACAGCTGGCTGCTGTGGCAGCTGACCGACACTGGCGCGGCCGGTTCAGCGGTGCACGCCACCGACTACAGCAACGCCTCGCGCACGCTGTTGTTCAACATCCACACCCACCGCTGGGACGACGAGTTGCTGGCCCTGCTGGACATCCCGCGCAGCCTGCTGCCCGAGGTGCACGCCTCCAGCCGTCTGTTTGGCCACAGCCTGGCCCACTGGTTGGGCACTGCGCTGCCCATCGGCGGCATGGCGGGTGATCAGCAAAGCGCTCTTTTTGGCCAGGCCTGCTTCAAGGCCGGGCTGGCCAAGAACACTTACGGCACCGGCTGCTTCATGCTGATGCACACCGGCGCCGCTGCACTGCCCAGCAGCAACGGGTTGATCACCACCCGCGCGGCGCAAGTGGGTGACGTGGCTGGCGCAGCCGGCGTAACGGGACCGGCCGGGGAAGCCGCCTTCGCGCTGGAAGGCAGCGTCTTCATTGGCGGCGCGGTGGTGCAGTGGTTGCGCGACGGCCTGGGCGCCATTCGCAGCAGCAGCGATGTGCAAGCACTGGCCGAAAGTGTGCCCGACGCCGGGGGCGTGATCTTTGTGCCTGCCTTGACCGGTCTGGGTGCCCCCTATTGGCAACCCGGTGCACGCGGCACCATCGTCGGGCTGACCCGGGGCAGCACGATGGGCCACATCGCACGGGCTGCGCTGGACAGCATCGCGTTCCAGAGTGCCGCACTGTTGCAGGCCATGGCGCGTGATGCTGCTGCCCAGGGCAGTGCGCCGCTGACCGAGCTGCGGGTCGACGGCGGTGCTTGTGTCAACGACCTGCTGATGCAGTTCCAGGCCGATCTGCTGGGCTTGCCAGTGGTGCGGCCCCGTGTCACCGAGACCACGGCGCTGGGCGCAGCCTATCTGGCGGGTCTGACATGTGGTGTATGGGCCAGCACCGACGAGCTGGCCGGCCACTGGCAAGTCGAACGCCGCTTCGATCCGCAGATGGACCGCAGCCGCGCCGCAGAACTGACCGCCGCCTGGGAGCATGCGGTGCGCCAGGCCGTGGCTGAGTGAAAGACCGTCGTAGCCTCTGAGTTTGCACGATGCCTTCGCCAGGCTCCGAGAACCGCTGCGATGCTGAGATGGTTCCTCGTGGGCCCGCCATCCCTGCTTTCGCCGATACTGGGCGCCAGCCCCACATTCCAGGTCCTCGCCACATGGCCACTCTCAGCAGTCAAGAAGTCCAGCAGTATCACCAGCAAGGTTACGTGGTGCCGGCTTTCAGGCTCGATGCACCTCGGATGCAAAAGATGGTGCAAGCGCTGGACCTGCTGATCGAACAGAACCCCGCTGTCAGGCCAGAAAAGCTGGTGTCTGCACATGTGCAAGGCAGCCCCGATGGCAAGGCTGGCAACAGCGAAGGTGTACGCGGGCGCAGCGAGTTTCTGGACTTGGCGATGGACCCGCAGATCGTCGAGCTGGTCAGCGGCGTGATTGGCCAGGACATCGTGCTCTGGGGCTGCCATGTGTTTTGCAAGCCCGCCGCCGAAGGCTTCGAGACACCGTGGCACCAGGACGGCCACTATTGGCCGATTCGCCCGCTCGCAAACTGCACCGTCTGGGTGGCGCTGGAGCCCAGCACCCGGGCCAACGGCTGCTTGCGCGTGATCCCGGGCTCGCACAGCGGGCAACAGTTGTTTGACCATCTGCACGAAGACCGCCAGGATCTGACACTGAACCAGCGCCTGGATGCGCACAGTTTCGACGAAAGCCGTGCAGTGGACCTGGAGCTGGAGCCGGGCCAGATGTCATTGCACGATGTCTACATGATCCACGGCGCTGCTGCCAATCGCTCACACCAGCGTCGTACAGGCGTGGCGTTGCGCTACATGCCGGCAACGTCGGTGTTCGAGCGCAATTTGAGGCCGGTGGACGGCCAAAGTGGTGTGCCGGTGAACTTTGCTCAGCGGCCGATCTGGTTGTTGCGGGGCCAGGATCGCAGTGGCCGAAACGATTTTGAAGTCGGCCACAGGTCGGACATAAGTCGGCCATAGATCGTCCAAATGGTGGGCCTGAGACTCAGTAGCACCCCCGGTCCGGGCAGCGCTCAATCAAACCAGGTCACCGGCCTGAACTCATTGGTCCCGCAGACCCAGCTTTTCCAGCAAGCCGTTCAGCTCTTCCAGCGAAGCAAAAGCCAGTGCGATCTCGCCTCTTTCACCCCGCTTGCCGCGTTTCTTGACGCGGATCTCGACCTGGGCTGTCAGCAGGTCGGACAGCTGATCCTGCAGACGCTTGATCTGCGCTGTCTGCGTTGCCGAGGCTTTGGCGGCAGCGGTGTGGCTGGGGCTTTGCGCCGCATGGGCCTGTTGTGCTTGGCGCAGGCGGGTGGCCACCAGCTTTTCAGCCTCACGCACATTGAGCTTGCGCGAAGCAACTTCCTGCGCGCACATCAGCTGCTCTGCAGGCGGCAGGGCCAACAGCGCGCGTGCATGGCCCATGTCCAGGTCGCCAGCCATCAGCATTTGCTGCGCGGGCTCCACCAGGTTCAACAGCCGCAGCAGGTTGCTGGCAGCAGGGCGTGATCGCCCCACCGCCTTGGCTGCCGCTTCGTGGGTCAAACCAAACTCGGCCACCAGCCGCTGCAGGCCTTGCGCTTCTTCCAGCGGGTTCAGGTCTTCGCGCTGGATGTTCTCGATCAGCGCCATCACCGCAGCGGCTTCGTCGGGCACCGCCTTGACCAGCACCGGCACTTCGTCCAGCCCAGCCAATTGCGCAGCACGGAAGCGGCGCTCGCCCGCGATGATCTCGTAAGCCGTCCCAACCGGGCGCACCAGGATCGGCTGCATCACGCCTTGGCTTTTGATGCTCTCTGCCAGCTCGTACAGCGCGCCTTCGTCCATGCGCGTGCGGGGCTGATACTTGCCTGTGCGCAGGCGGCTCAGGGCCAATGTGGTGGGAAGCGCTGATTCACCGCTCTCGGCCTCAAACACTTTGGGGCCCAGCAGTGCTTCCAGACCCAGTCCCAGACCTTTGGGTTTTTTCGTGACCATGGGATGGATTGTCTCCGAGTGCGGCGGTTGCCGGAAAAA
>JBBQIB010000277.1:0-5902 GCA_038324515.1 Burkholderiales bacterium | reverse complement strand
GACGAGGTAGTCGTCGGCCCCGGCTGCAAAGCCCTGCGCCTTGTCGTCCAGGCTGTCCCTGGCCGTGAGCATCAATATCGGCACATGAGCAGGTGTGGACTCGCGCAGCGCGCGGCATAGTTGAACGCCGTCCAGGCCCGGCAAGCCAAGGTCCAACACCAATACATCGGGAGGTTGCTCCAGCGCCATTTGCAGGCCCAAGCGGCCTTCGCTGGCTTCCTCGACGACGTGGCCCGCGTCGCGCAGCAAGGCGACGACCTGGGCCCGCAGGATGCCGTGGTCCTCGACCACCAGAATGCGCAGCGGTGCGGCCTCGTTCATGCGCGTTTCTCTCGACCCGGCAGCGCCGTAAAGGCCAGCTCGAGTTTGAGCTTCATTCAAGCTTCTCCAGGACGAGGAGAATCCAGTCTACAAGCCCTCATGTGAAGCCAATGTCAAGCCATGCCTTGATGGGTGAGGATGGGCTTTTTAAACGCACGCTTTCTCGCCAAGGTCCCCGGCCAGATGTTGGGCGTCTGCCTGTAGGGGCCTGCGTCAGGTAGCCAACCTTTTGGTGGCTTCGACTCGGTCACCAAATGCGCGTGCATGGCCAGGTGAGATGCCAGCAAGCTGCCTGTCGCCACCGTCGGCTTTTGGCCGAATCCGGGTAGCCACGACTGGCAGCTTACTGGCAGGCTGGATTCGACAGGTGCGTGAACGACTGGGCCGACGAGAAGTTCAACGAACCACTCGCACTCGCACTCGCACTCGCACTCGCACCCGCGGACAGGCCAGTCGCCCGAGCGCTGTCGCTTCAATGCGACGCATCAGGGGATGATCGGGCTCCCAGGATCCGCCGCGGGCGATGAAGCGATCGACGGCATCGATCACAGGGCTCGCGGCCCCGTGAACTGGTCGCTCCGATTCGAATGGGTCACTCACGCGGGCAAATTGCTGGAGGTTCCAGCGCTCGACATCGAGCAAACCTTCGCCGGTGATTTCGAGTATGGCGAAGGTGCAGCGCACCAGACGCGTCGGCGTGCCACCCACGACTTCGGTGACGACGCTGGCCTGTCGAACGCGCTGTCCGGCAAAATCGGGAATGAGGGAGACGGCTTCTCGCCGAAGCATTCTCTGAAGGCTGCGTTGGCCAGCGCGTGCAAGGTGTTGTCGGCGGAGATCAAGAACAACTTCGACGATAGGCCCACGAATTCACTCCCATCGTCAGCCGCAGTTCAGCGGGCGGTAGCGCAGGTCCCAGAGGCTGCCCTGCGAGTCCGAAATTCTGCCCTCCGTACGGCAGGCGGGGCAAACCCACACGATGGCATCGTCAAGAGCCCGACAGGCCTCGACAGCGCCTTTCTTGCACTTGAAGCACCTTGGTGCGGCCAACGAATCGCTCGCGGAATCGGAAGCATGGGCGACAACGTCGACAACAAACTGCGCCATCGCACGCGCTGGTCCTTTGATCGGTCCGATCGCGCCGGACTTGTCCAGGAAGTGGGTGAGATCGGTGATGTACATCGGGCTTGGGTCGGGTGTCTGCCAGGACTTGCGCGCCGGAGCTTCGATCCAATTCGCGCGGCCGCACAGCTGTACATAGCATATCCGAGGCTGATTCGAGACCTGCGCCCGCTGCCGCGCATCCCAACCGCAGTCGACTCGGCGCGTTGCCGCCGGCAGGCAGTCTGCATCGACAATCCACGCCCATGCCGAGCAAGACATCCTTGGACACCATGGCCTCGTTCATCGGACAGCAGGATGCCGCTACCCTGGCGTCGATCCTGATCGATCTTGCCGAGGACCACGAAGCCGTGCGCGAACGTCTCGTGCGCTTGCAGCTGTCTACCCAACCCAAGGCGCTGGCAGCGGCGTTTCGCAAGAAGCTGGAGGCATGGAAGCGCGCGAAGGAGTACCTCCGCTACGAGCAGGTCGGCGATTTCGGCCGCGAGCTTGAGGCATGGCTTGGACAAGTCGAGCGCGAACTGATGCCGCAGGATCCGGCCGAGGCGCTCGCTCTGGCCGTGGCGTTCATCGAGGCCGACGAAGTGTTCTACAACCGTGCCGACGACTCCGGTGGCGTGATCGGTGACGCCATCTGCGCTGCGTGCGTGCTGTGGCTGCAGGCCGCGTCCCGCTGCGAAAGCCCAGCCGGCGTCTGGCCCGACCGGATCGCGGCCCTCGTGGCTGCTGATCAGTACGGTACCCGGGACGAGTTGCTGCGCCACGCGGATCTGCTGCTGAGCGAAGCGGCGATGCGAGGCCTGGTGGCTTCATGTGAAGCGCAGCTCGACAAGGCCATCGCACATCAAGGCGAGTCGCCACAGCGGCTGAACTGGCCGCCCGCCAAGGCGTCGACCGCGCTGTCGCTGCTGTCCGAGGCATTGCGCGATCCGGAGGTGCTGGTGCGGTCAGTGCTCCGACGCGATCCGACGCCGAATCCGGGGCAGAAAGCGTGCCTTGCCGAGGCCTTCCTGAAGTACGGCCAGCCCGAAGGGGCCCTGGCGTGGCTGAAAGGCTCCTGGGGGCACCTGGAGCGCTCTCGCGCGCATCTGGAGGCCCAGGCGCTGACGGCGCTCGGACGCATCGGCGAGGCATCCGGCGTGCGCCGGCGCATCTTCGAGGCAAGCTTGGCGGTCGGCGATCTGCATGGCTGGCTTGATCTACTACCGCCGCCTGAGCAGACCCAGGCAATCGAGCTCGCGCGGCATTGGGCTGCTGCGTCTTCCGACCCAGTGGTGGTCGCGCTGCTGCTGTTGGACATCGGCGACGATGCGGCCGCCGAGGCGGCGCTCACGAACGCTCCTGCGGCAATCCAAGGCAGCGACTACTTTACTTTGGTTCCTTTGGTCGAGAACCTGGAGCGCAAGGGCCTTTGGGCAGGCGCGACGGCGGTCTATCGGCCATTGCTCACGGCGATCCTTGACCGGGCGTACGCGCCGGCATATCGACACGCAGCAAGGTACTGGGCCAGGCTGGAGGCACTGGCGCTGAAGCACTCCGACCTGATGACGCTAGAGCCGCCCGAAGTGTTTGAAGCCCTGATGCGTGCCAAACACAAGCGCAAGACGAGCTTCTGGGCGCACGTCAACGGTGAGCGGCAGATTGAAGATACCGACCCGGAGCCGGAGCCGGAGCCGGAGCCGGAGCCGGAAACGCAGGTCGACATGTGTGGTGCCAGACATCTGTGAAGCGTGCCGCTGTGGTCAGCGATCGGGCAGGGTCATCTTGGAGACTGATTGCAACCGGGCTGCTCCGAATTTGCCGTTCGTGGGTACCGGCTTTCGGCCTTGCGGACGCTCGGATGCCGGGAAGTTCACGTCGGCGGTGACCGCTTTCGTAGGTACAGCCGCCGTAGAGCGACCGCCGCTTGAACGCGCTCATTCTCCAAAGCGGTCGCTCGCGGTCTTGCGGCCCTGATCGACATCCGATGCAGGCGGTATGTCAGCAGTTCGACTTGCTGGACCGGCGCGCCCGACCCTCTGCTGCCGTTCGCCAAGCTGGCGCGAGCACCAGCAATGCAGCGTGAGGCGCCGATCGCCGCCGGCCGGCCTGCTCACAGTAAGCGCCAGCAAACCGACGTTCGGTGCCGCGGCCGGCGCTGACCCGAGCGGCGGCTATACGAGGTACAGCCGACCCCGGGCGGCAACTGGGCGGACTCGCTGGTTGAACGCCTGCTGACCCACCTAGCGAACTCGCAGTACCGACCCATCAGCTGCAGCTTTAGACCCGTACACCGCTACGCTACGCTTACCTGAAACTCGAGCTCATCGCGAGCCTCAAGTTCCACATCGACTTCACCTCCGCCACCGACTGCCCAACATGTCCGCTGCAAAGACGCCCCTGCTGGTCACGCCCGAATGGCTGCACGCCCGCCTTGACTTTCCGTCGATACGGATCCTTGACTGCACGACCTGGATGACGCCGCAGCCGGTGGGCCCGTCGAAGATCACCAGTGGCAGGCCAGACTGGAGGCGCGAGCACATCCCCGGCTCGGACCATGTTTGCATGGTCGAAGACCTGTCGGATCCGGCTGGGGCGTTCCCTTACACACTACCTGCCGACGCCTGCATCGCCGCGCTGCTATCTCGGCTGGGCATCGGCAACGCACAGCACGTGGTGCTGTACGGCTCCGCGCAGCCGATGGTGGTCACACGTGCTTGGTGGGTGCTGACCGCGCTCGGTCACCAATGGGTCTCGGTCCTCGACGGCGGCCTGCCACGCTGGCGGCGCGAAGGCCGACCGCTGACGGATGCCGTGACAACGCGGCAGCCCGCTGCGTTCCTACCCCAGCGCGACGCGGCCATGGTGGCTGATGCCGAACGCGTCGCGCGTGCAGTGGCCGGCTCGGGCGAGCGGCTCGTCAACGCGTTGAGCCCCGAGCAGTTTGCCGGCACCGGCGGCGCGCACTACGGCCGGCCCGGACGCATTCCCGGCAGCCTTAACGTGCCGGCGCGCGACCTGGTCGATCCCACAACGATGGACTGGCAGCCGCCCGCGGCCATGGAGGCGCGCATGGCCGCCGCGGGTCTGGGGGATCCGTCCAAGCCGGTGATCACCTATTGCGGCGGAGGCATTGCCGCCAGCGTCACGTTCTTCGCCCTTCGGCTGCTGGGGCGGGACAAGGTGGCGCTTTACGACAACTCGCTGCTGGAGTGGTCGGCGGATCCGACGCGGCCGATGGAGCAGTGACTGGCTGTGCGGGCCGGCAGGCGGGGCCTGTTGGCGTTGCACATGTCCGTATCGGCGATTGCCTGGTCGGGCCGAACACGCCCGCGTCTTCCACCAACTAATCCTTGCGCTCAAGGTACCCCGGTCACGGTACCCAATAGCGACGCCAGACCACTCGGATCTTGAACGAATGCTGATGCACTGGGTGATAGGCTGCGTCCGACCCAGAGCTAATGCAAACCCAACCGTGTCCACCGCGGCAGGGCTGACGGCGGCTGCCATCAAAAGATCGGGGGTGATTGCGCCAGGTGACGGAGCGAACTGTGAATCCGACGCGCCGATCGGCCTCTGGCCGGCAGCAATGCGCCGATCCCGCGACAATCGCGCCAATCCGCCCCTGTGTTCGACCATGTCGCAATCCGCTGAACAGACCGTGCCTCCGATTCAAATCAACGCCGTTTTCGAGCAGCGAGCGGTTCTGCGACCGGCTGACGCCTGCTGGCAGCCTTCGCCGTTGCCAGGCGTCGAGCGCTGGATGTTCGACCGGGTGGGTGGTGAGGTTGCGCGCGCCACCAGCCTGGTGCGCTACGCGCCAGGCTCGCGCTTCGAGCGGCACGTACACGGCGGCGGCGAAGAGATCCTGGTGCTCGACGGCGTGTTCAGCGACGACAAGGGCGACTACTCGGCCGGCACCTACTTGCGCAACCCGCCGGGCAGCGCGCACGCGCCGTTTTCGCGCGAGGGCTGTCTCTTGTTTGTCAAACTGCGCCAATTCGCGGTGGATGATATCCAGCCGGTGTGGATCGACACCCGCGCCGAACCGTGGCGGCAGGGCTTGGTGCCGGGCCTTTCGGTGATGCCGCTGCACGAGCACAACGGCATCTCGACCGCGCTTGTGCGCTGGGCGCCAGAAACCCAGTTCTCTGCTCACGCGCACCCCGGCGGCGAGGAGATTCTGGTCATCGACGGTGTGTTCCGAGACGAGTTCGGCGCCTACCCCGCAGGCAGTTGGCTTCGCAGCCCTCGCTGGAGCCGGCACGCTCCTTTCACCGGGCCCGAAGGCGCGCTCATCTATGTCAAGGTCGGGCACCTCGGTGCCGAGCTGATCGGCGGCTGAGCGCGGCGTCGCCGTGGACGCGGAAGTAGCCATTGCGCGGCGTCCGGCTGCCGAGACGGAATTCAGGAAGCTGCCGTTCGCCGCGGCGAGAAGGCGGTCAGCGTAACAGGCCGGCCGGGCGACTGCTCCTCATTG
>JBBQIB010000276.1:0-5960 GCA_038324515.1 Burkholderiales bacterium | reverse complement strand
GCTGGTGGCCATGCGCTGGGTGTTGCCGCGGCTGGTCAAGATGCTGGCGCGCTCGCAAGAGCTGCTGCTGCTGTTTGCGGTGGCCTGGGGCACGGCCTTGGCCGCTGGCGGGGACCTGATGGGTTTCAGCAAAGAGGTCGGTGCCTTTCTGGCTGGCTTCTCGCTGGCATCCACCACTTACCGCGAGGCCATCGCAGCACGCTTGACGGGCTTGCGCGACTTCCTGCTGCTGTTCTTCTTCATCGACCTGGGCGCCAAGCTCGACCTGGGGCTGCTGGGCGCGCAGGTCGGCGACGCGATGATCCTGTCGCTGTTTGTGCTGATCGGCAACCCGTTGATCGTGATGGTCATCATGGGCTTCATGGGCTACCGCAAACGCACCGGCTTCATGGCCGGCTTGACGGTGGCCCAGATCAGCGAGTTCTCGATCGTCTTCATCGCCATGGGCGTCACACTGGGCCACACCGACGCGGCCTCGCTGGGCCTGGTGACGCTGGTCGGCCTGGTGACGATCACGCTGTCGACCTACATGATCCTGTACTCGCAGCCGCTGTATGCCCGGCTGGCGCCGTGGCTGGGCCGCTTTGAGCGGCAACATCCCTTGCGCGAAATGGCCATGGAGCGCGTCAAGCCGCAGACCGAGGCCGCCGAGGTCATCATCTTCGGCGCCGGCCGCTTCGGCTGCCGCCTGAACGATCAGTTGCGCGCTCAAGGCATCGCCACCCTGACCGTCGACTTTGACCCGGAAGTGGTGGATCGGCTGCGCGACAAAGGCTGGCCCATCCGCTTTGGGGATGCCGAAGACGCCGAGTTCGCCACCAGCTTGCCGCTGGCCGGGGCCCAATGGGTGGTCAGCACGCTGCCCGAGACCCACATCAACGCAGCGCTGCCGCAGGCGCTGCGTGAACAAGGCTTCGTCGGCAAGATAGCGATCGCCCTGCGCAACGACGCCGACGCCCAGCTCTTTGAAGGGCGCGGCGTCGACCTCATCTTCAGGCCCTATGACAACGCTGCTGACTTTGCAGCGCACCAAATCAGCGAATCGCTGAACCCACAGAGAAGCGCCGAAGCAACGCCTGCCAGCCCACGAAAGCAAACACCATGAACCCCATCGCAGAGATCCTGGCAGCGACCGACTTCTCGACCTGCGCAGAGAAGGCCGTCCACCGCGCCGCGCGCCTGGCCCAGGAACATCAGGCCAGGCTGCACCTGGTGCATGTGATGGACAGGCTGCTGCTGCGGGTGTTTGCACGCACGCTGGACGAGCACCCATTGGCCACAGAACAGCAGCTGCTCGTCGCCACGCGCAGCCAACTGGGCGAGCTGGCTGCGCAGGTGGCCAAAGACTTCGGCATTGCAGTCAGGCACGAACTGTTGATTGGCCGCATCCACGAATGCGCCGCAGAGTACGCGCAGGCGCACGCGGTGGCGTTGTCGCTGTTTGGCGCCCACGGCGAGAACTTTGTGCGGGATGTTTTTGTTGGCAGCACCGCCGGCAAGTACCTGCGCCGGGGCCGACAACCCACGCTGGTGGTGCGCAGTGATGCGCCACACTCCTACCAGCATGTGCTGGTGGCGGTGGACTTCTCGCCCGCCTCCAGACTGGCGCTGCAGTGGGCTGCGCGCATTGCGCCGCAAGCGCATGTGCACGTGCTGCACATCAGCGAACTGCCCTTTGAAGGCAAGATGCGTTTTGCAGGCGTGCCCGACGACGAGATCACACAGTACAGGCGCAACGCCGAACATGAGTCAAGGCGCAACTTGGAGACCTTTCTGGGTGAGATCGCCGGCACCGAATCGATGTCGCGCAGCGTGCTGAGTGGCCCACCCTCGCACGCCATCGTGACCCAGGCGCAAGCCAGGCAAGCCGACCTGGTGGTGATGGGCAAACGCGGCAAGCTGGAGCTGGATGAGTTTTTGCTGGGCAGTGTGACGCTGCGGGTGCTGGAAGAACTGGACCGCGACTTGCTGCTGGTGGCACCGGCTCGCACCTGAAGGGGCGAGCCGGCGCTTTGTGGCACGGATTCGGCGTCAGTTGTGCGTCAGCCAGAGCGTCCGAGAATTGATGTTGCGATGAAAAACGCCCTCCACCGGCCCCAGTCTGCACAGCTGCTGCCGAGACGTACCCTGGCCAGCGCGCTCGCCTTTGCGCTGACCGGCAGCTGCCTGACAGCGGCTGGCTACTGCCGCGCCGGCACGGATGCCAGCACGGATGCCAGTACCTACGCCAGCATCCAATCCGACGTCGTCAATCTCGACTTCGCACGCGCCGAGTTCCAAGCCGGCCGCACCATGCTCATCGATATCCGCGAGCCCTCGGGCTATGGCGCGCATTTGCAACGACGAGCGGGCGTCTTTTGGCGTGATGAGTGGGCATGATCGAAAGACTCTCAGCCTCTCAGAACACGCTGCAGGCGTGGCCGCTGGCGCTCGCCTGCTGCCGATGCGCCAGCTCGCTGCACGCCTGGCCGAGACCCCACCCATCCCCGGATGCCGGTGCTGCTGATCTGTCGCACGCAAAACCGCTCCAGCGCAACGTTGAAGTCGCTGCGCGCCAGCGGCTATGGCCGCGTGCGCTACGTCGACGGCGGCATGAGCGAATGGGCGCGGCGCGGTTGGCCGATGGTCAAGCCCGGCCCCTGATATTGCAGTCCCGGCCGCAAGCCAAACCAGGCCAATCCAGCGGTTTCAGCGGCTCCAGCGGCTTCGTCCGTTGCACCGTGCCATCAAGGAGTGCCCTTATGGAGGCGCACCGAGACCATACAGCTGCCACAAGGCCTGTTGGTACTGGCGTTGCCCCACCACATCTGCGTTCTCATGCACGGCACCCTCTACCAGCACAAAGCGTTTCGGAGGCTGGGCCCTGGCGTACAGCGCTCTGCCAAGCAAAGGCGAGATCATCGTGTCATCGCTGCCATGCACGACCAACAACGGTGAGCCGATTTGCGCCACGCGCGAAGCCGCGTCGAATCGTTGGGTGATCATCCAGCCCACCGGCAGCCAGCCCCAACTTGTGCTGCGCAGCACGTCCGGGATCGACGTGAAGGCGCCTTCGACGATGACACCCGTCTCGTTGTCGATTTCCTGTGCCAGACGCAC
This sequence comes from Burkholderiales bacterium, assembly GCA_038324515.1. GTDB lineage: Bacteria > Pseudomonadota > Gammaproteobacteria > Burkholderiales > Burkholderiaceae_C > Rubrivivax. The sequence continues at coordinate 2,861 of JBBQIB010000276.1, read as the reverse complement.
GGCCACCGCGGCGCCCAGAGAGTGACCGAATATGTATCTGGCAGCAGGCCGATGCTGACGCTCCAGCCAATCCCAGGCAGCTCGCGCATCCTCGGCCACCAAGCTCTCTGACGGCAGCGCAGAACTGCTGCGACCAAAACCGCGGTAGTCGACGCCCAGCACCGAAAAACCCAGCGCATGCAATTGGCGCATGCGCGGCGCGCTGGCGCGCACGTCCCAACGCACACCGTGCAAGAACAACACCACCGGTGCGGAAGCTTCGGGGCGCGCCAACCACAGCCCATGCAGCCGGACCGCAGTGCCAGGATGTTCTGGATGCTTCGACACATAGTCGATCCAGACATCCTCCATGCCCCGGGCCGCCGCCAGGCCCGGTGCCCAGGTGCTGTCTGTGGGCTGAAATATCCAGCGCCGCTGTTCAAAGTCGACCAGCGCGCATCCTGTCAGTTGCGCACCCAGCGCGAGGGCTGCCATCCACTGAACGACCCGCATCACCGTGCGGGCTGCCATGCCAACCAGACTGGCGAGGGGCGAATTGGAATGGGGGTTCATCGACAAGCCTGTGATCGACTGCCAGTATGCCCGCGCGCCGAATGCATGAGCATGGCCACCAGGATCGACACCGTGGATGCGCGCACCTGGCTCAAGCCGCGTGCCGAGCCGTACCGAACACGCGTCAATGCCGGGTGCCGGATCGGCTTGCGGAAGATGACCTCCACAACCACCGGGACGTGGATCGCCAAGTGCCGCGACGCCGACGAGGACCGTCGCGAGAAGCGCGGCCTGGGCGACTTCGACCACCTGCCGCCGTCTCAACGGCATGACGCCGCGAAGGTTGCGGTTGAAGAGTGGTTCAAGCACCTGCGCAAGGCAGGGTTCGCGAAGGCTATGAGCCCGTGTTGAAGAACAAGCGCTGGTGCCTGCTCAAGCGACCGGAGGACCTGACGGACAAGCAAAACGTCAGTCTGCGAGAGTTGCTGGCCTACCACTTGAAAAGCGTTCGGGCGTACTTGCTGAAAGGTTGAGTTCCAGCTGTTCTGGGAATACGACTCACCGGCCTGAGCCGCCAAGTTCCTCGATGCCTGGTGCAAACGCGCAATGCGTTCGCGCATCGAGCCGGTGAAGAAGTTTGCCCGCACGGTGCGCGCGCACCGGGAGCTGTTGCTCAACCACTCCGGGGCCAAGAAGCAGTTCTCCAGCGGCGTTATCGAGAGTCTCAACAACAAAGCCAAAGTCACACTGAGAAAAGCGTACGGAACCAGCGTCGACACACGGCCCAGCTGCACGGCGTGGTGTTCAACAAGGTCAAGCAGTCGCCCTGACGTCGCGACGAGGATGTCCGCGCCGCCGCGCAGCGCCATCATCTGCGGATTCATCGAGACGCCGCCGAACGCCGTGACGATTTTCATCAGGTGCGGCGCGAACTGCGCGTAGGCCACACAGGCAGCGCCGATCTGGGCCGCAAGTTCACGCGTCGGCACGAGGACGAGGACGAGAACTTTGAGCGCAGCCTCGGGGTCGGCCGCCACGCAGCGCTCGACGGGCGGCAGCGCAAGGGCAGCCGTCTTTCCGGAGCCAGTCTGCGCACAGGCCCAGACGTCCTGGCCACAAAGCGGCGTCGGCAGCACATAAGCGAGCGCGGCCGCCGCGCGCTGGCCAACCGTCGACAGTCCGAGCACCGCGAACGTCAGAGAATAGGAAATTCGCTCTCGACGGGGCAGATCGCTTGTTCGATCTTGGCTTTGCCGATGAACTCGCGCGCATTCTCGCCTTGGTGCCGCCGCAGCGGCAGAACCTGCTGTTCTCCGCGACGTTTCCCGCGGAGGTCCATGCGCTCGCGAATGCGCTGCTGCACGATTCCGTGCGGGCGGACGTGCCCGCAAGTGCGACCACCACACCGCGCATCGAGCAACGCGCGATCCTGGTCGACAGGCCGCGCCGGACGCAGCTGCTGCGGCAGCTGATCACCACCCACGCGTCGCCCCGCGTCCTGGTTCGCCGGCACGGGCATCGTAAATTTAGGTCTGCCGCGCTCGTCCGATGACTACCTGCATCGCATCGGTCGTACCGGGCGGGTAGGCGAGACGGGCATGGTCGTCAGTTTCATCACGGCTGAGAGCGTCGCCCATTTTGCGCTAGTTGAAACGCGCCATGCGCTGGCGCTGCATCTGCCGGCGCCGTTGAAGATCGCCATCGCCTTCGGCGGCGTCTCGATCAATCCGCAGATGATGGCGCTGCGCGGCGGCGCGGACATCCTCGTCGCGACGCCCGGGCGACTGCTTGACCTCGTTGAACACCACGCCGTGCAGCTTGGCCGGGTGTCGACGCTGGTGCTCGACGAGGCAGATCGCCTGTTCGATCTTGGCTTTGCCGATGAACTTGCGCGCATTCTCGCCTTGCTGCCGCCGCAGCGGCAGAACCTGCTGTTCTCGGCGACGTTTCCCGCGGAGGTCCATGCGCTCGCGAATGCGCTGCTGCACGATCCCGTGCGGGTGGACGTGCCCGCCAGTGCGGCCACCGCGCCGCGCATCGAGCAGCGCGCGATCCTGGTCGACAAGCCGCGCCGGACGCAGCTGCTGCGGCAGCTGATCACCACCCACGCGTGGCCCCGCGTGCTGGTGTTCGCCGGCACGCGCTACACCACCGATCATGTGGCTGAAAAGCTGCGCCGCCTCGGGCTCACGGCCGCGGCGCTGCACGGCGAACTGTCCCAGGCCGCGCGCACGCAGTCGCTCGCGGATTTCAAGGCGCAGCGCCTGCGTGTGTTGCTGGCCACCGATCTGGCGGCGCGCGGCATCGACATCGTGCAACTGCCGGCGGTCGTGAATTTCGATCTGCCGCGCGCGACCGATGACTACCTG
>JBBQIB010000275.1:0-5977 GCA_038324515.1 Burkholderiales bacterium | reverse complement strand
TCGTCTGCAGATCGCGGAAGCGGCGGATCTGCACCTGCAGCGATTCGGCGTCGCGGATGTAGCCGCCGCGTTCGCCGCCGATGCTGTTGGCAAGGGTGGCGGTGTTCTTGGTCGTGTAGTCGGAGAAGCTGACCTGTCGCGCCAGCGCGTCCAGCGCGCAGGAGCATTTGTTGATCATTTCGTAGTACGGCCCGGGGTGGTTGCGCACGCATTCCTGGACGTAGAGCACACGGTCGATGGTGGGGAAGTCATTGGCCCAGCCGGCGCCGGACGCCAGCAACAGGGCGGCGCCGACGGCGTTTCGCAAGGCAGTGGTCTTCATGGGGCGGACGCTCGCTGGGATGTCAGGACGAAGCCTTGGGGGGAAAGGCGGGCGCGCCTTCGATGAGCATTTCCTGCTGCATCAGCGGCACCTGCTCGGGCAGTGTGGCACCGATCGTGGTCTGGATGCCGTAGACCCCGCCGGGGACGGCAGGCGACAGGATGAAGCGGTACCGCTTGCCCAGGTACTTCTCGAACTTGGCACGGTTGGGGTCGTCGAGAAATGGCGAGATCTGAATTTCCTGGCCTTCGATGTCCTTGCCCTTGTAGGCCACACGCACGCTGCGCACCGTGGCGCCGTTGAACAGCGCCATGCGGATGCGCTTGCGGAAATACGTCTGCGAGCCTTTGGTCAGGCGTTGCATCGTGCGCAGGTCGTTCTCCAGGAAGTACAGCACTACGGGGTTGCCCTCGGCGCCTTCGATGTCGGGCAGTTTCACCGAGCGCGCACCGCTCAGGAATTCGCCGCTGGTCTTGCAGCACTGCTTCTTTCCAGGAACGAGGCTGGCGACAGCGACACTGACCTTGTCCTCGAAGCCCGGCTCCTCGCTGCCGGTCTGCCGGAAGGCATAACGCAGCGTGGCGGGCAGGGGCACGTTGTCGAGCTGGCGGGTCATGAACAGCAGCTTCTCGGCCGCCGAGAAGTCCTGCTTTTCATCGGCGGCGAAAGCCGGGGACGACAGCACGGCGGCGGCAAGCAGCAGGGCAGGAAGTGAAATCTTGAGCATGGTCGGGGGAAATGCAAAGGGTTGCGGAACAGCGCAGGTCGGCGATGACGAATCGGTGGTGTCTGCCGACCGGCTACGGGCCTGTGGCCGGCAGCACCAGGCTGGCAGCCAGTGCGGGGTCCAGCGCCTCCAGCCGCTGCCGAATGGCTTGTGCCTTGGCCCGTTCACCCTGGCGCAGGGCCAGTTGGCCCAGGTACAACCAGGCCGGGCCCGCCATGGGCGCCAGCTTCAGCGATTGCTCCAGCGCCGCGGCCGCGTCGCCGAGCCGGCCCAGGCCGTCGAGCGCACGGGCCAGGGCGTTCCAGGGTGCAGGGTCGTCGGCGTCGGACTCGCACCAGCGCCGGGCCAGAGCTTCCAGTTCTGTCCAGTTCGAGTCGCGCTGCAGCGCAGCGGCCTGAAGGAAGGCAGCCTGGGTCGGAGGCTGGCGCTGCCAGTAGTACGGATCGGCGGGGTCGGCAGGGGCTACAGGCCGGAATGCCTGGCCGTCGGCCAGCAGCGGCGCCAGCCATTCCACCGGCGAGGCGAAGTAGTGAAGAAGGCCGCCGCGCAGGCGAAAGGTGAGTATGCCGACCAGGCGCAACTGCTCGTCGAAGAGAGCGCCGCCGCTGGCGCCCGAACTGAACCAGTTGTCACTCTGGATGACGTACCCGCCGTCCAGCCGGTGAAGTTCGATCACCTTGCCGGTGCTGCTTTGAAGGCCCTGCCCGCCGGTGAAGCCCACCGCTGCGACGGCCTGGCCGTTCTTGAGCTCGGCCGATCGGCCCAAGGTCACGCTTGGCGCGCCCAGACGCGGTACCCGCAGCAGACACAGGTCGTGCACGGCGTCGCGGGCCTGGGCTTCGACCCGCCAGCGCTGGTCGCCTCGTAGCACGTTGATGCTGACGGCGGACTGTGTGACGTGGCAGTTCGTGACGACGACCCCGTCGGCGACCACCACACCCGAACCGATGGAATAGCCGCCTTGCTGGCGTACCGCCTCAATCTTCAGGACGCTGGCGGCGGCCTCGAAGAGGCGCTCGCGCTCCAGGCTGGCAGTGGCAGGCAGGCTGAGGGAACACCCAGCAACAGGGCAGTGGTGGCGAGCAGGCCGTTCATGCCCCTGGTGCCCCCTGTTCCCCGCGCTTCAGTTGCGACGCAAGTTGTAAGAATCGTCGACCACGGGCACGCCGAATTCCTTCAGGATGGCGTCAATGCCAGCGCGCTGGCTGTCGATCAGCCCTTCGATCTGCTGCTTCCATTCGCGCTCGCCGAAGCGCAAGCCGATGCCCATCTCGAAGCTCATCCGGACCCCGGGCTCGGACTTCAGCGGGATGACTACCAGCTGCGGGCTCTGGATGCGCTGGGCGAAGTAGCCGGCGATCGGACCCCAGACGATGGCCACGTCGATCTTGCCGGCGGTCAGGTCTTTCTCGATGATTTCGCCGGGGTATTGGTCGGGGTTGGCGTTGCGGATCGGATAAGGCACGCCCTGGTCGGTCAGCTGGTGGCGAAACAGCCAGTCGGACGCCGGCGACTTGTCGTAGATGCCGATGCGCAGCCTGGACAAAAAGGCGCGGTCCAGGGCCAGAAAGTCGGCGCTGCTGCTGACCTGGTCCATGCCCTTGCCCTTGGCGAAAACCAGGGCGTAGGTCGACCGGTACAGCGGCTTGGTGACCTGGGCACCACCGCCGCCACCCACGGGCATGCTCATGATGATGTCGCAGGGGAAGTCCTCACCCGGCAGCTTGTAGCGCAGCGTGTTGCGCACGAAAGCCAGGCGTTGCGGAAACGAGAAATAGGTGACGGGCAGCCCCATCGCGGTGCCGAACAATTCGGCCAGCTTGTTCTCGATGCCCTCGCCCTTCAGGTTCGAGAAGGGCATGTTGTTCGGGTCCTGACAGACACGCAGGGCTTTGCGGGCCGGCGGCGCGTCGTCTGGTGTGACAGTCTGGGCCTGGGCCTGGGCCTGGGCCTGGGCCTGGGCCGGCGACATCGCCAGGCAGGCAGCGGCTGCGATCAGGACAAGTAAGCGGCTGCTCATGGAGCGAGCTCAACCTTCGCGCGGGTAATGGCGCCGTCGGAACGGCCTTTCAGGTAGGCATAAAGCTGGTCCATGTTGTCCATGACCTGCTGGCTGTTGCCGAAGCTCTGCATGCCCTTCTCGACACGACCGTCGCGGACGACCTTGACGAACTCGTCCTTGGTCAGCACCTTCATGGCTTCGATCAGCGAAGGGCCGACCATACCTTCCTGGTTGGCACCGTGGCAGCGGTCGCAGGATGCAGCGCGCCAGGTGCGGAAGCCCTTCATCGTCTCGGCGTCGACCTTGAAGCCGTCGGTCACGGTGTAGAGCTTGGTGTCTTGTGCCTGCGCTGCGCTGGCAAAGACCAGGGCGAAGAACAGTGCGGAGAACAGGCCGAAGAGCGGGGCGGAGATCTTGAACTTCATGAATTGATATCGGCGAAGAAAAGACAAAAGGGGCGGGGCCCAGGCCAGCCGCCCCCCGAAAGGCATGCCTCGGGCCCTGGGAGCCAGGGTCCGAGGAAGCGCTTGCTTCAGTTGGGCAGCGCGAACATGGTCAGTGAACCTCCGAGTGAGGTGTACTGGCTGAGTTCCTTGTAGCCACCCACCGCACCCAGGCCGTCGGAGTCCTTCGTCAGGCCTGCGGCCATGCCGATGCCGGCCCATCCGCCGATGCCAGAAAACACGCCCAGGTACTGCTTGCCCTTGTGTTCATAGGTGAACACGTTGCCGATGATGCCAGACGGGGTCTTGAACTTGTAGAGCTCCTTGGTGATGTCCTTGGCGTCGACGCACTTGAGGAAGCCCTCGAGCGTGCCGTAGCAGGAAATGCCACCCGCGGTGTTGAGCGAGCCGCTCCAGACCGAGAACTTCTCGGGCTTGGACTGCACGATCTTGCCGGTGCCAGCGTCCCAGGTGATGAAGTTGCCCATGCCGCCATGGCTGCCCGGCGCGGGGTACATCGACAGGGTGGCGCCCACATACGGCTGGCCTGCGACGTACTCGACGGCAAACGGCTCGTAGTCCATGCACACGTGGTTCGTGGGCACGTAGAACAGGCCGGTGTTCGGGTCGAAAGACGCTGGCTGCTGGTCCTTGGTGCCCAACGCTGCCGGGCAAATGCCCTTGGTGTTCACATCAGGACCGTTCTGCGCGGTCGAGTATTTCGACACCACTTGCGGACGACCGGTCTTCATGTCCACGTGCGTGGCCCAGTTCACCGTCGGGTCGAACTTTTCGGCCACCAGCAATTCGCCCGTGACGCGGTTCATCGTGTAGGCAAAACCGTTGCGGTCGAAGTGCACCAGGGCCTTGGTCATCTTGCCCTTGACCGGGATGTCCGCCAGGATCATCTCGTTGACACCGTCGTAGTCCCACTCGTCAAACGGCGTCATCTGGTAGACCCAGTTGACCTTGCCGGTGTCGACGTCGCGCGAAAAGATCGCCATCGTCCATTTGTTGTCACCCGGGCGCTGTGACGGGTTCCAGGTGGACGGGTTGCCGGTGCCGTAGTAGACCGAGTTCGTGGCCTTGTCGTAGCTGAACCAGCCCCAGGTCGTGCCGCCGCCGATCTTCCACTGGTCGCCCTTCCAGGTCTTCAGTGAAGAATCCTTGCCCACCGGCGCCATCTTGCCGTTGGTCCAGGTCATGGTCTTCTCAGGGTCCATCAACATGTCGGCGTCCGGGCCGACACTCCAGCCCTTCCAGACCTCCTTGCCGGTGTTCAGGTCGTAAGCGGCCAGGAAGCCGCGCACGCCCCATTCACCGCCCGAAATTCCGGTGATGACCTTGTCCTTGAAGATGTGCGGCGCATTGGTGTTGACGGCGCCGAGCTTCGGGTCGCCGTTCTTCACGTCCCAGAGCTTCTTGCCGGTCTTGGCGTCGAGCGCGACCAGCATCGAGTCGGCCTGCTGCAGGATGACCTTGCCTTCGGCGTAGGCCAGGCCACGGTAGACGGTGTCGCAGCACATTTGCGGAATCACCGCCGGGTCTTGCTTGGGCTCGTACTTCCAGACGATCTTCTGGGTGTCGAGGTCGATGGCAAACACGTTGTTCGGGAAGGGCGAGTGCAGGTACATCATGCCGTCGATGACCAAGGGCGAGCCTTCGTGGCCGCGCAGCACGCCGGTGGAGAAGGTCCAGGCGACCTGGAGGTTCTTGACGTTGCTTCTGTTGATCTGGTTGAGCTTGCTGTAGCGCTGGTTGAACATGTCGCCGGCCTGCATCGCCCAGTTCTTCGGGTTGGCGATGTTCTTCTCCACGTCAGCGTTGGCGAAGGCCAACGCCGGCAGGGCCAAGGTGATCGCTAGGGCTGTCTTGATGACGCTGCCGTTGTAGTGACGCGAAAAACTCATGGGGGTCTCCTTGTTGAAGGTTGTCGGCCTATGCATTCCTGGAACCGACCGGTTCCATGCAAATCTCCGCAGCCAGAGTGTCTGCAACACGCGTGCCCACTTTTGACGCTGCACGGCCGGCGAAACACGCATTCGCCCCCGGGCCAACGGCTGCCGCAGGATTGACGTCAAACAGCGATAGGACAAACCCTGAACTTGCGCGCCAATGCCGAGACGCGAAGCGCGCTTCGGCCGGTTTCGGGTGCCTTGATGTCGGGTAAGTCCGGGGGGTTGTCGCGGAGCGCCCGAGCGAAATGTGCTGCGTAAGTCACGGCCGGCGGCGCAGCTTTTGGCGCAGTGTGTTGCACCCTCAGCGCAATCTCTGAGACAGGACCCGCGCCGCACGGGCCGGTCCTGGCGCTGACCGGGCAAGTTGAATAACCCGCGTAGCGTGGGCGCAGAAGTTGAGCGGGCCCGGGGGCAAACCCCGATCAGTTCGACAGCCATGGCTTCGGGGGAGGCCGACAGAATGAGTGTGGGTCGCCCGGCTTGTTCCGAAATCCATGCTGCAAATTCAAAACCTCACCCAACGCT